>CAKZQY010000131.1 GCA_937142015.1 uncultured Halobacteria archaeon | reverse complement strand
TGGAACCGGGTGTTGGCGGTCAACCTCACCGGCGCGTTCCTCTGTTCGAAACACGCGATTCCGCACGTCGTCGAGTCCGATCAGGGGCGGATCATCAACATCTCCTCGCAGGGATCGAAGCGAGCCAGCGGGACGAACACCGCCTACTGTGTCTCGAAAGCGGGAATCTCACACCTGACGAAGTCGCTCGCGGCAGAACTGGGCCCGGAGGGAGTCACCGTCAACGCGATCATGCCCGGGCCGGTGCGGACGGCAATGATGGCCGACGTGCTGGACGACCCCGAGCGCCGACAGGAGTACCTCGACGAGATGTGTGTCCCGTACTACGGCGTTCCGAGAGACATCGGGCGCGTCGCCGTGTTCCTCGCCAGTGAAGACGCCCGCTACGTCGCCGGCCACGACCTCGCCGCCGAGGGTGGGTGGCTGGTCAACTGATAGGGTCGTGCGTAGAGATTTTCGAGTGGGTACGGAGTACCGGACGGTACCGCGTTGGTACTGCACCTGTGAGTCGAGCCGGCGGTAACTATCTACGCACGACCCTATCACTGGTGAGTCTCGTTCGACCAGTTCGGGACCTCTCGCGCGACGAAGTCGCCGTAGCCCGCAGGGACGTGAATCTCGCCGTCGTCGTAGACCGTCTCACCGCGGACCATCGTCGTCTCGACGCGTCCCGTCACCTCACGGCCCTCGTAGACGCTGAAGTCGGCCTTCGAGAAGTTGTCGTCCGCGGTGACAGTGTACGTCGCGTCGGGGTCGAAGACGACGATGTCGGCGTGTGTCCCCGGGTCGAGGGTGCCTTTGTTCGGCATACCGTACGTGTCGGCGATGTTCGTGCTCATCTTCTCGACGACGAACGACGGGGAGTAGCCGCGTCGGTTGACCGCCTCGTCGAAGAACACCGGGACAGAGGTTTGGAGTTGGTTCGCTCCGGACGTGGAGTCCCACCAGTTGTCGACTTCTTTTTTGTCGCGTGTGTACGAGCAGTGGTCCGTCGAGACGAGATCGAGCGTGCCGCTCTCGAGGTACTCGTACATCGCCGCCACGTCGTCGGCCTCGCGGAGCGGCGGCGCGATCTTCACGAGGTTGCCGCGGCGGTCGAACTCCGACTTGTCGTACACTGTGTAGTGAGTGCAGGTTTCCGCACGGACGAGCGAGCCGTCCTCGCGGAACCTGTCGATCACCTCCGCCGCGGCTCGGGAGGTCGTGTGGATGCCGAAGTACTTCGCGCCGTGAGCCTGTGCAGCGCGCAGGACCGTGTCGGCCGCCATCGCCTCGGCGTAGTCGGGACGCGACTCCGCGAAGTACTTCGGGTCGCTCTTCCCCTCTCGTTGGAGTCGCTCGGCGAGGCGGTCACAGACGTCCGCCTCCTCCGTGTGGAACACGCCGACGCCGCCGAGTTCACCCAGCCGCTCCATCACGAGGTTGATCAGCCCGTAGCCGACCGGGAACGTGCCGCCGGTGAACATCTTGAACGACGTGACGCCAGCCTCGTGCGCGTCGGCCAGCTCGTCGAGGACCCCCTCTTGATCGTCCGTGATCCCGCCGTGGAGCGCGTAGTCGACGACCGCCTTCCCGTCCGCCTTCGCCTGTTTCGCGCGAATTCCCTCCATCAGCGACTGTGGCTCCTTGTGCGGCTGGTGGTCGACGTACATCCACGAGAAGTCCATGTACGTCGTGATGCCGCCCGCGGCGGCCGCCATGCCGGCAGTCTCGTGGGTGTCGATCGACGACCGGTCGTGAACGTGCGTCTGTGCGTCCATCAACCCGGGCATCACGTACTTCCCGGTGGCGTCGATCTCCTCGCGGGCGTCTGGCAGACAGTCGCGCTGACCGACTGCGACGATCTCCGCTCCGTCGACTGCGACGCTCGCCTCGAACGTGTCGTCGGCGGTGACCACTGTCCCGCCGGCGATCAGTGTGTCTACAACCATCACGTCCAGACGCGCAGCCGAACTACAAAAGTGTGGGTGGAACGGCACCTCCCGACTGTGGTGTGACGACTGCGGTCGCCGTCGCTCCGACAGACTACTCCACAGCACCGACGGTGTCGACCGTCGACAGACTACTCCACAGCAGCGACGACATCGATCTCGACGAGGATGTCCGGGTTAGCCATCTCGGCGCGGACCGCAGTGCGGGCGGGGTACGGTTCGGTCATAAACTCCTCGTACACCGCGTTCATCTCACCGAACGCGTCCATGTCGGTCATGAACACGCCGGCGCGGACGACGTTCTCCATCGAGCTGTCGGCCGCGTCCAGAATCGCCTCGACGTTCTCAAACACCTGTCGTGTCTGTGGTCCGACGCCACCCTCGACGAGTTCTCCCGTCTCCGGGTCGACTGGAACGTTGCCAGACACGTAGACGGTGTCACCGTGTCGAATCGCCTGTGAGAGGGGAGCACTACTCGCGTACGCCTCGCTGGTTTCGATCTCTTCGAGCGACATTGCAGCCACGACGACGGCGGGGGAGGTAATGAAACTACCCCACCGAGTCTCGCTATCACGTCGCCGAGTATCCAGACTCACTCCAGCGGGTATCGCTTCCGGTCGAGCGGTTCGTGTTCGCCGAACACCTCGTGGAACTTCTCGGCGACCGCCTCGGGTGTCCACCCGCCGGCTCTGTAGGCGACACGCGTCGCTTGCGGGTCCGACACGAGTGCGATCATCTCGCCGGAGGCTCGGATCGTGAGTCCGTTGACGCCGTCCGCAGCGTCACTCATCAGGAACCCGACCGTCGGGGCGACGTACTCGGGGTCGGGAATGTCACGGTCCTCGCTCTCGCTCGCGGGGAAGTAGGAGTTCTGTCGGCTCTCTGCGCCCGGGACGAGCGCGTTCACCCTGATCCCCGCGCCACGGAGTTCGTCCGAGGCCGACCTGACGAACCCGAGGACACCCGCTTTCGCCGTCGCGTACGGGAGCTGACCGTGACCGCCGACCGCCGCGCCGCTCGACGTGCCGAGAAACGAGCGTTCGCTGTCGAGCGGGTGCTCCTCGGCGTGCCGGACGAGCGCTCGGAGGAGGGCGACGTGACTCCCGAGGTGGACGTTCAACACGGCGTCCCAGTCGTCCCGGTCGATGTCGGCAATCGGGTCGTTGCGCACGATGCCAGCGAAGTTTGCGACGCCGTCGACACGACCGAACGTGTCGTGTGCGTCGGCGATCAGCTCCTCGGCGTACGCCATCGAGGCGGCGTCACCGTAGTGTGCCAACGCCTCACCGCCCGCCTCGCGGACCGCCTCGGCAGTCGTCGCCGCCGGCTCGGGGTCGCTCCCCTCCCCCGTCGGCGACGTTCCGAGGTCGTTCACCACGACGTTCGCACCGTACCGCCCGAGCTCCGTCGCAACTGCCTCGCCGATCCCGTGACCACCGCCGGTGACGACGACTGTTCTGTCGGAGAGCATACTCTCCCTGTCGCGTGGTCGGGGCTTAAGACTGCGGGTGATCTCCGACGCTCCCCTGCCACGCGCCCGAGACTCACGACTGCGAGTCGGCGTACGCGAGGAGCATCTCGGCGTGAGACAGTTCACACTCCAGTAGTCCGCCGACAGTGTCGGTGCCGTCGACGACGAAGAACTCGTCTGCGCCCTCGCTGTTCTCTCCGTAGCCGAGGCCGACACCGTACAACAGCGGGATGTCGAACCGTGTTCCGAAGACGGCCCACGGGACGCCGCCGGCAGAGAACGGCCAGAGGGTGAGCTCTCGGCCGTGACTCTCGACGACCTCGCGGACGGCGGTGACGAGATCAGCGTCCGGGTCCGTCTTACACCACGTGTGTTGTCCGGAGACGTCGAGTGTCACGTCGTCGAACCCGTGGCTGTCGAGGTGGTCGCGGAGCTGCTGGCGGACGACCGCGGGGTCGTACCCACGAGGCATTCGGAGGTCGAACGTCGCTGTCCCCTCGCTCGGGAGCGTGAACGGTTTCGTGTTCGTGTCCGGGCCGAGGAACCCCGACGCGATACCCTGAATGTTGAACGACTCGGGGCTGTAGAAGTGCTGGACGAACGCCTCGACGACATCCGCTTGGAGGTCGTCGACGAGCCGGTCCACCTCCCCGTCGCCGCGGCTCAGCCCGGGGAGGTGTCGCCACAGTTCCGCTCGTGGCGTGTCCGTGCTCGCGTCGAGGTCGTCGACGAACGCCTCGATCTCGGCCCGCTCCGCCTCCGTCGGCGGCTCGTACTGGTCGTAGTAGCCGTCGATCTCGATCTCGCGGCCGTTGTCCGACGTGAGCGAGGCGAGCGCGTCGACGAGTCGCCACGCCGGGCTGTCGACCGTCGCGTTGCTCATCGCGTGGATCGACCCGCCGGCCGGGCCGCGACCCCACGCCTCGCCCGACACGTCGAGATCGAAGTACAGCGCGGACTTGTAGCCGAGTGATGCCGTGACAGTGCCGTCACCACCCTCGCCAGCCAACGGACAGAGACAGGCGTCGGCAGCCTCGATGCGGTCGGCGTACGCTTCGAGCATGTCGTAGTAGTACGGACTCCCGTTGATCTCCTCGGCTTCGAGCAGGAACATCACGTTCACTGGGAGTTCCCCGAGCGCCTCGCGGGTCGCCGCCAGCGCGTTCAGCCACGCGACGTAGGCACCTTTGACCTTGACCGACCCGCGGCCGTAGATCACGCGACCGTACGTCTCGTGATCCGCGAGTTCCCCGCCGAAGGGGTCGTACGTCCACTCGTCCTCGTCGCCGACTGGACGCGTGTCCAACATCCCGTAGTTGACAATCGTCGTGTCGGCCCCCGCGTCGTAGTAGCCCCAGACGCCGGGCGCGCCGTCCGTCTCGACGAGCTCGGCCTCCGCACAGCCGAGATCGTCGAGGTACTCCACCATCAGCTCCGAGATCTCTCGGAGTCCGCGGTGCTGGACACTGACGCTCGGCTGCCGAACGGCGCGCTGAATCCGTCCGACGTGATCGTCCAAGTCTGACTCGATCTGCTGGCGAACTGCCTGACTGGCATCTGTCTGCATCGCTTGCCGATTGCGGAGCCTCCTACAAATCGTTACGCCTTCCGGGCGACGCGAATCGACGGGAACCGACGGGAGTCGACGGAAACCGACGGGAGCCGACGCGAGCCAACGCGAGCGACCGTCGACAGCGGATCAGTCCTCGTCTCGGGGAGACAGGACGGTCGTGGCCGGTTGGACCGGATCGTTGACCTGATTCTCGAAGCCGTCAGTGTGTCCGGCTTCGAGGCGTTCGACGTTCGTCTCGACGATGTCGGCGAGTCGGTTCCAGTGTTCGGGCGTGTGTCCACCCATGTGCGGTGTGATGAGCACGTTCCCCATCTTCCACAGCGGGTGGTCGGACGGCAGCGGCTCCGGGTCGGTGACGTCCATCGCTGCGCCACTGATGTCCTCCTTCTGGATCGCGGCGAGGAGCGCGTCCGTGTCCACGACGGCACCTCGTGAGACGTTGACGACGTACGCGCTCGGTGGGAGTGTGTGGAACTCCGCCTCTCCGACGAGGTGTCGTGTCGTGTCCGACAGCGGTGTCGAGAGGACGAGGTAGTCCGTTCGAGACAGCGCCTCGTGGAACTCGTCGTCGTCGAACCCGATCACTTCGTCGGTCGGCCCGCCTTTCTCCGGCGTGTAGCGGACGCCGATGGAGTGAACGTCCATCCCGTCGAGACGACGGACGAACGCCGTGCCGATGGCCCCGAGTCCGACGACCGTGACGGTGCTGCCGGTGAGTTCACTCGCCTTGTAGTGTCGCCACTCGTCTCGTTCCTTCCGTCGCAACCCCTCGTGGAGTCGCCGTGCGAACGTCAGACAGTAGCCGAGCGCCTGCTCGGCGATCCCCGGCGCGTGAATCCCAGCCGCGTTTGCGAGAATCACCCCCCGCTCTTCCATCTGTCTCACCGGAAGGTGGTTGCACCCCGAGGATGCAGCCACGAACATGCGGAGGTTCTCGGCGTCGTCGAGGAGCGTCTCGTCCAAGGTCACCCCGGTGGCGACTCGGGCGTGCTCGATCAGTGAACGCTCCTGTGCCGGCGTCTGCGCGTGTGCAACCTCGTACTCCGGGAGCCGCTCTGCCAAGACGTCCGCGTACGCCTCTGTCGAGAGCCCTTCCGTGTTCTTCCGGAGTACGACGACGTAGGGGGTAGACTGAGTCATTGTTAGTCCGTGTGGTGTATCCGACGGCCAACCCTGCCTGCTGACCTGTCCGGGTGTACCTGCCACCACAGTTCGTGTTCTAATAGTTGCTTTGGTTGTTACTCTGACACGTCGGTCGTGAGCGAGGGGTTCGGGTCGTGGACCCGGCATACTTAACCACCCACTCGGAGTAGGACACGTTCATGCGACTCGAAGGGATGCGCGCACTCGTCACCGGTGGTGCGTCCGGCATCGGTCGCGGCATCGCACTCGAACTGGCCAGCGAGGGGGCAGACGTGGCAGTCGGCGACGTACGCGAGGAGCCGCTCATGGACTTCAAAGAGACGCCGACACACGAGCGCGTCCGGGAACGAGGCCAGCAGGGGGCGTTCTTCGAGACAGACGTCTCCGAGGAGGTCGAGGTGGAGGCGCTGATCGAGGCGACCGTCGAGGAGTTCGGCGGGCTCGACATTCTCGTGAACAACGCGGGCACGAACATCGAGGGGACAGTCGAACACCAGTCGTACGAGGACTGGCGCGAGGTGCTCTCGGTCAACTTAGACGCCGTCTTCCTCTGTTCGAAGTACGCGATTCCACACCTGCGAGAGAGCGACCGCGGGCGTATCGTCAACATCTCCTCGCAGGTGGCGTTCGTCGCGTGGCCGCGGAACGCGGCGTACGACACCTCGAAGGCGGCGGTCTCACACCTCACCCGCCAGATGGCTGTCGACCTCTCGCCCGACGAGATCACGGTCAACGCGATCTGTCCCGGACCGATCAAGACGAAGAAGATGAAAGAGAGTCTCGCCGACTTCGAGGTCAAACACCGCTACGACGAGAAGGTGCTCACCCCGTTCGTCGGTGAACCCGAAGATATCGGGAGAGCTGCTGTCTTCCTCTGTAGTGACGCCGGACGGTACGTCGACGGACACAATCTCGTCGTCGACGGCGGGTGGCTGGCTGGCGACTTCTTCGGGTGAAGCTGCTCGGTCGCCGGGTATCTCCACCGCTGTCGTCACCACAGCTGTCGTCTCGGATCACGACGAGAACGGTCTCACTCGTCGTCTCGGATCACGACGAGAACGATCTCACTCGTCGTTTCAGAGCCTCACTCGTCGTCTCGGATCGCAACGGGACGGATCGGTGAGCCAGTGCCGTCACGGATCTTCAGCGGGAACGCGGAGATGGTGAACCGTTCGCCGGTCACCTTCCAGAGGTTAGCCATGTTCTCGTAGATCACGATCTCCTCGCGGGAGCAGAGCGCGTGAATCGGGAAGTCGTAGTTCGGGTAGATGTTCGCCGGGTGATCGACACTGATCGAGTCGATACCGATTGCCTTGGCTCCGTGGTCGACGAGGAACTCGCCGGCGGCTTCGTCGAGTCCGACGAACTCGCTCTCGTACCGGTGTTTCTTCTCTCGGTCCTCGATGGAGTAGTTGTTCCGTCTGTTCCCAGTCTCTAACAGCACTGTGTCGTCCTCCTCGACAGCTTCGTCCGCGGCGTCGAGCGCCGCTTCGAGGTCGCCGACGGTGATCGGATCTGGGTACGTCACGTCCGAGAGGTCCAGACAGATCGCCGGGCCGTAGAACCAGTCGAGCGGCATCTCGTCGATGGAGAGCTCGGAGGTCGGGTCGAGGTGATCGATGGAGTCGACGTGTGTCGGCCCGTGTTCGCTCACCAACAGCGTCCGGTTCATCGGCTGTTCCTCGTCGTACCCCTCGCGTTCTGCCCGCAGGTGCCGGGTGACGTACTCTGTCTCGCTGTCTAACCCCTTCTCTTCGAGTTCCTTCTTCACCTGAAACCCCCGCTCCTCGTGGGTGAGTGTGGTGAAGATGCGCGTGTCGTCTGCCGAGCCCGCGAGAGGCTGTCCCTCCTCGACGTGACCTGAGAGGTCGATCAGTTCTGGCATACGACTCGACTCTCGACAGGTGACCACTTAACTCTGTGTCACCGCGACGGTGACGGTCACTCCCAGACGGTGTCGAACAGTCGGCGGAGGTTCCCACCGAGGATCTTCCGGATCTCTTCGTCCGTGTACTCGCGGGCGACGAGCCCACGGGTCAGGTTCTGGAGTTCGGTGTACCGCGAGAGGCCCTCGGGGTACGGGTCCATTCGGTCTGTCGGCCCAGCCCCGTACACTTCCGGGTGAGACTGCCGCCACACGCCGAGATTCGATCCCTCGCTGATCGACTCCTGATCCAGTGTGCGGTCGCTCATGTCGCCGCCGAACGCCACGCTGTCGACCCCGCCGACATCGACGGCGTGATCGACGTGATCGAGTACGTCGTGGACGGTCGCCTGCTGCACCTCGTGTGTCTCCGGGTCACGTGCGATCACGGGCGGGAACGGAGTGATACAGTTGACACCGCCGTTCGCGGCGACGGCTGCGAGCTGCTCGTCAGTCTTGGCTCTACCCTGTGCGTTGGCGAGTGCTCGACAGCCGACGTGAGAGGCGATCACGGGGTCCGTCGAGTGTGCGACGACGTCGTGTGTCGTCTGGTCGTTGGCGTGGGCGACGTCGATCACGACACCGAGATCGTTCAACTCCGCGACAGCCTCCCGACCGAGCATCGTCAGTCCGGCGTCGCGGGGCTCACAACAACCGTCGCCCAAGCTGTTGCCCCGGTTGTACGTGAGATCGATCACACGCACGCCCAGCGCGGCGACAGTCCGGACGCGTGAGAGGTCGTCGCCGACCCAGTTGCCGCCTTGGAATCCGAGCACGATCCCCGTCCGGTCGGTGTCGGCTGCGGTGTCGATGTCCGCGACCGACTCGACGAGACAGTAGTTGTCGTCGTTCGTGTGGACGCGCTCGCGGATGTCGGTGACGCTGGCCACCGTCGCCTCGAAGTCGAACGCCGGTCCGCCGACGGTGAGGTTGCCGGCGACGATACCAGCCGCTGGCAGTCGGTCTCTGTACTCCGGGTCGTCGAGGTAGTAAGTGCCGGCCACGAGTCCGTCCACGATCCCCGTCTCGCGGTGGAGCCGCGCAGCGCGCTGCTCTGCCTCGGCTGACAACTCGAACGGGTCACTCGCTGCCTGTCGATCTGCGCTCACGCCTCCCCTGTCGACCGGCGACGGTGTAAGTCTGCGCATCGACCCGATCTTCGCCGGAGGTCGTGAATCCTCCGACGCTCGCCGGAGGTCGTGCGTCTCCCGACGACCGCACGTCGAACGCCACTGGTTGTCCGGTGGGTGAACGCTTATCACGCTCCGTCGAGAGACACTCGCCGATGGGAGACACGACAGTCGTCACCTGCGGACAGTTGATCGACGGACAGGCAGACGAGCCAGTGTCGGACGCGGTAGTCGTGATCACAGACGGTCAGATCACCGACGTGAGCACACGCGAGGCCGCATCCGGGCAGCTCTCCGCGGCCGACACAGTGATCGATCACTCGGGGGAGACAGTGATTCCGGGGTTGATCGACGCACACCTCCACCTCAAGGGCTGGCCGTCGATGGATCAGTCCGACTACCTCACGTACGACGTCGCGGCCGGTGCAGCACGGGCGACGACACACCTCCGACGACTGCTCGACGCGGGGTTCACCACCGTCCGGGACGTGGACTCACGGACCGGCCTCGGTCTCCGCACGGCCGTCGAGGAGGGGTCGATCCCCGGCCCACGGATTCACACGAGTCACCGCGCGATCTACCAGACCGGTGGTCACGGCGACCCGCACTACCTCCGGCACGAGTGGGTCGACCAGTACAATCCCTACGATCCGGCGCTGTGTGACGGCGCAGACGAGTGTCGGAAGGAGGCGAGAAAGCGAATCCGAGACGGCGTCGACCTGATCAAAATCGGGACGACGGGCGGCGTGCTCTCGGAGAAGGACCACCCGGAGCAGCCGCAGATGACCGACGACGAGATCGCCGCCGTGACACAGGAGGCACACCGGGTCGGCATCCCCGTGGCAGCACACGCACAGGGCGCGAGAGGCATCCGGAACGCGCTCCAGAACGGCGTCGACACCATCGAGCACGGGATCTACATCGACGACGCCGGGATCGAACTGCTGCGAGAGACCGGAGGCGTACTCGTGCCGACACTCGCTATCGTCGACCGCATCTGCGAGGTCGGCGCAGATCACGGAATACCGGAGTTCGGTCTCGAGAAGGCCCGCGAGGCGCGAGCGGCACACGTCGACGCCGTCCGACGAGCGGACGATGCGGGAGCGACAGTCGCACTCGGGACCGACTTCGTCGGACCGGAACTCGTCCCACACGGCGAGAACGCGGTGGAAGCAGTGCTCTACGTCGAAGAGTGTGGCATGGAGCCGATGGACGCGATCAGAGCCGCCACGAGCCGTGCGGCACAGACGCTCCGCGAGCAGTCCGTCGGTGTGATCGAACCGGGTCGACACGCCGACCTCGTCGCGCTCGACCGTGACCCGCTCGACGACATCACTGCGCTCCGAGACTCGATTGCTGCAGTCTACAAGGGCGGAGAACGTGTCGACGACGGAACCTGAAAGCGTGTCGACGACGGAACCCGAGAGCGTGTCGACGACGGAACCTGAAAGCGTGTCGACGACGGAACTCGGTAGCTCGATACCGAACGGACGCGACCTGTGTACCGCCAGCACTCCTCGTGAGCCGACCCCGACCGATCAGACACGGACGACGTTCCTCGTGCGTCGGCCCCGACCGATCAGACACGAACGACGTTCGACTCCAGATCACGGTCCCAGTAGTTCAGCAGTTCGGTGCCGTCGTCGGTGACGACGACCGGGTCAGAGTGGCGGAAGCCACCGACACCGGGGACGTAGATGCCGGGCTCGACAGTGAACACGTGGCCCGGTTCCATCGTCTCCTCGGTGCCGCGGTCGACGTACGGCGGTTCGTGTGATCCCATGCCGAGTCCGTGACCGACGTGGTGGAAGGCGCGGTCCTCCACCCCCTGTTCGACCATGTGGTCCCAGACCGCCTGTGCGACGGCGCTGTACGTCACCCCCGGTCCAGCAGTCTCGATAGCGATCGTCTGTGATTCGAGCATGATGTCGAAGTAGTGGCGCTGTTCCTCGTCCGGGTCGCCGACGAACATCGTCCGTTCGATCTCGGAGAGGTAGCCGTCGACGTTCGCCTCCGCAGCCGTGACGATGGTGTCGCCGACCTCCAGTGTTCGGTTCGTCGGGTACGGGTGTGGCTCGGCGGTCTGCTCGGCACTGTGTAACCCAGTGTGTGTCGGTCCCTCGAAGTAGATGCCAGTCCGGGGAACGTACCGAGTCCCGAGCGCGTCGAACATCGCTCGGGAGGCTTCCATCGACGCCTCCTGACTGATCGTTCCCTGTGCGACCCCGGGCTCCATCCGGTCGACGAGGTACTGGTGTGCGAGGTGGGACCACGTCGTCGCCTCGCGCATCACCGCGATTTCCGCGTCTGACTTCTCCCACCGCATTCTGTCGACCCAGTTCTGTCGCTGGACGGTGACGGCGTCTGACAACGGCGGGCCGTCGTACCCCATCACGCCGGGTGCGCCGTCCATGTCCGCGGCGACTGTCTCGACACCGAGCCTGTCGAGCATCGCAACCGCCGTCCGCATCGGATCACCACCCGGGTAGTCGAAGTAGTGTGATACCTCGTCGATGTGTGGGTTCTCCTCGACCCGGATGACCTCCAGCTTCGGCACGGTGATGGCGACGCGGTCGTCGGTGACTGCGAGAACCACTGGCCGTTCCGTCTGTGAGTGGTAGAAGTGTGTGAGGTACTCGATCGACCGCGCACCGAACCAAACGCCGGCGTCGACGTCTGCCTCGGCGATACGACGCCGAACGGCTGCGAGCCGGTCGCGGAACGCCGACTGAGGGAGTGCAGTTGTGGCTTCCATCGTGACTGCTGGTGTTGTTCCCGCGCGAGCACAAAAGCGTTGCTTCCAGTCGACCGGTTTCCTCTTCCGGTCGACCCGTTTCCTCTTTCAGTCGACTCGTTTCCTCTTCCAGTCGACTCGTTTCCTCTACGGAAACAGTTCGTGGTAACGTTTCGCACACATCGTCGCCGATTACTCCTGCACACGATACAGTTTCGCGCTACGCTGTCGAACGAGCCGGCAACAGAACGGAGAGCGTCTATCGAACGACGAGAGAGACGAACAGAGCGTTCTCCCGCTCGCTGAGAGAACAGCTGTGTTTCGGGGCGTGTCTCCACGCGACACCCCGTCTCGTTTCACAGGAGGAAACCTACTGTGGGAACTGTTCACAATCGTAGCCGTCGTGGAGAGCCGGCCCGCGGCGATGTGGCGGTGAACGCGTTCGACCACGGGAAACAGCTTTATGTGTTCGTGCGCCAACAATTCGCACAGTACCATGGCGAAAGCGAACAAGCCGGTCAAGTCGACCCACAAGTCCCTCCGTATCCTCGAGACGCTGTACGACTTGGAACGGGCAGGCGTGACCGAGATAGCCGACGAGCTCGGGATGCACAAGGGGACAGTCCACCACCACCTGAGCACGCTCGAAGAGCGCGAGTACGTCGTCAAGGACGACGGGACGTACAAGCTCGGGCTCAAGCTGTTCGAGATGGGAGTACAGACACGCCGGCTCACGCCGGTCTACAGCATCGCCAAGGAAGATGTCGACCGACTCGCCGACCAGACCGGTGAGATGGCGAACCTGATGATCGAAGAGCACGGTCGAGGGACGTACGTGTACATCGCCCGCGGCGACGAGGCGGTCCGGCTGGACACGAAGATCGGAACCAGACAGTACCTCCACACGTCGGCTCTCGGCAAGGCGATTCTCGCTCACATGTCGCGCGAGCGTCGTGAGGCGGTCATCGAGCGACACGGGCTCCCGGCGGAGACGCCCAACACGGTCACGGATCGGGAGGCGCTCGAAGCCGAGCTCGACGAGATCCGCGACCGAGGCGTCGCGTTCGACGGCGAGGAGCGTGCAGAGGGAATTCGCTGCGTTGCGGCCCCGATCACGACGAACCGAGACGAACTGGTGGGAGCGGTCAGCGTCTCGGGACCGTCCTCCCGAATGAGAGGCGACCGGTTCGAAGAGGAGATCGCCGATGCGGTCAGCGATACTGCGACTGTGATCGGCATCAACGTCTCGTACTCGTGAACTCGCCCTCCGCTCTGTCATCAGCTGTTTCCTGTGAGCAAACGCCGGTCGGCCGGCGGCCGTTTTCTGCGAGGAAACGCGACTCGGCCGTGATCGTCTCACAGTACGGACGTTCGCCCGTGACACGTGTAGTGCTGTAATGGAGTGTCGAGAGACGGTCGAGTGGCCCCCCCCCCCAGCACTGCGACACGGCCGCCGGTGTGGCGAACGACGACTCTCTGGCGAGCCTCCCTCTCCCATTACACTACTACGAGCGTAATGGGTAGACGCGACACTGGCGCGTGTGGACCGGTACACTATCAGTGGTCTTACACTGTCGAAGAGACCACAGCGTAAGGCGAAAACCAGCAGCCGAAGTAGGGTGTGGTGACGCCAGAGTGGAGCAGCCGGACCCGCTCGTATCACCCATCGAAACCGTTCCTGTCACCAGTGAGAGAGAAGTCGCTCGGGGAGATCGCCGACACAGAGAGGTCGGAAAATTCTTATTCGTAGCAGTCGGACGCGGCGGTAGTGACAGACGACACCCCGAGCAGTTCCGGTCGGCAGACGAAGGTCGCTCGTCTCCTCGACAGCTACGGACTCGACGGGACCGGAGCGGAGCTCGCACGGTCGTGGCGTGGCGAGGGAGAGCCGAAGCGGAGTCTCAGAGAGCTGGCCGACTACCTGAACTGTGAACTCCTCACAGCGGCGTTACGCGACGCCGAGGTGCGTCCGCTCGACGGGGAAGTCGAGAACTTCTACAGGCTCCTGACGGGAGACGCGAGCAGTGGGCAACAGACGGCGGCGGAGGCGAAACTCGAACGGTACGGTGTCGACGTAGACCAGCTCCGCGCCGACTTCGTCTCACATCAGGCGGTACACACGTATCTCCAGCGGCAGGGAGTCGAGCCGCCGACAGAGAACGCCGACGCTTCAGACAGTGTCGACACGATTCAGCGGACGAAGGGCCGACTGGAAGCGATCACGAAACGAGCGCTCTCGGACCGCGTGAGTGGAGACGACTCGGCGTCGCGCTTCGACGTGTTCGTCTCCGTCGACGTGTACTGCGAGGCGTGTAACTCCCAGTACGAGGCGACAGAACTACTCGACGGCGGCGGCTGCAACTGTGAGTGACGGTGCCTCCCGGGTGAGGGTGGCTCCCGAGTGACGGTGCCTCCCGAGTGACGGTGCCTCCCGAGTGACGACGGGTCGTGAGTGACGACGGGTCGTGAGTGCCGACAGGTCGTGAGTGTCGGAGGGTTGTGAGTATGGAGGG
>CAKZQY010000130.1 GCA_937142015.1 uncultured Halobacteria archaeon | reverse complement strand
CTGCGGTGCTCTCTGTCAGTCGTCGGTGGTAACGATCTACGCACGACCGTATCACTCGACGTGTATCGACGCTTCGATACGGCGGAACCGGGACCGGCCACGGAGCTGCCTACTCCAGCGGTTCGGCAGCGTTCTGCTCGACGAGCGGCTCGGCGTTCACCGACGGGAGGTAGACCACGTCGTCCGCTCTGAGGTCGTACTCGCGGTCGTCGACGGCGAAAATCTCGCCCACGTCACGCGTCACTCTGACTGTCGTGCGGTCGCTCACCACTGTCTCGTCGACGCCGCTCGCGTCGCCGTCGCTGCCCTCGCTGGGTGATCCGGCGTCTCTGGATACGTTCGCGTCGCTGTGTGCTCCTGCACCGCCAGATACGTCCGTGCCGTCGGGTGTCTCTGTGTTCCCGACTCCGTCAGTCTCGGGTGCCGTGCCGACTCCGTCAGTCTCGGGTGCCGTGCCGACTCCGTCAGGTGCCGTTCCGAGTCCGTCCGACTCGGGTGTCGTGTGTTCCGTCGACTCTCCGTGTGGGGCTGTGTCTGGCTGCGACGCTGTCTCGGCGTCGGTGAGTCCGCTCCCGTCGCCCGCGGTCGGTCGCTCCGATCCATCCGTGACCGCAGAGGCCTCCGTCGTTGGACGGTCGGCTGCAGACTGTTGGCCACCTGCGTCACTGTTCTGTCCGGCCTCCGCGGCGACGCTCTCGTCACCCCGCCCGCTCGGTCCACTCGCTGACTGGTCGCTCGGTCTACTTGTCGACTGGTCGCTCGGTCCACTCGCCGACTGGTCCCTGGGGGCACTCGTCGACTGGTCGCCGCTCCCGTCACCCATCGCGTCCGCGAGCACGCTCTCTGGGGCACCGACGTCGTCCGTCGACTCCGGCTCGCTGACTGCCGCCTCGCCTCCAGAACGATCCTCAGCGTCGGACACCTGCTGTGCCGCGGCTTCGGGTGTCGGGGGCGCACCCGCCTCGGCTTCGGGTGCCGAGGGCGCACCCGTCTCGGCTTCGGGTGCCGGAGGTGTCTCTGTCCCTGTCTCGGGCATTGGGGCAGCTTCCGTCCCCAGCTCGGGTGTCGGGGAGGCTCCCGCGTCCGTCTCGGGCGTCGCACCGTCGGGCGTCGGCGCAGTCTCCTCGCGTTCGCGCAGCGCGCCGAGCACCTTCTGCTCGTTGGCCTCGATCCGTTCGACGACCGCCTCGAACATCTCTCGTTCCTGATCGGTCATCCCGTCCGTCTCGGCCGGCATCCCGGCGGCGGCGAAGGAGGCCAACTTCACCACCTTGCCGCGGCGACGCTCGTACAGCGACTCGACGATCTCCTCTGCGGTGTTGATCTCGTCCGTCAGACGCATCGCCGCTGGCGCGTACGGGTCGCCGGCCGCATCCGCGCGGCGTCTCCGCTCCTGCTTGCGCTCTCTCACGTACGCCGCCGCGTCGTCGTAGAAGGTGTCTCGGAGGTGCTGGAGGCTGTCCGTCCGCCGTTCTTGCTCCCGGACGCTCCGTAGCTCCTCCAAGTCCATCGTCTCGTGTCTCCCTGTGTCTGTCTGTGTCTCGCTGTCGTCTCGTGGCGTCGACCGCTCCGGTGTGCGCCGACCGCCTCGGCGTGGTGTCGACCGCTCCGGTGTGCGCCGACCGCCTCGGCGTGGTGTCGACCGCGCGCGGCTACCCGTGTCGGCCGTCACAGCAGGGTCTCGTCACTCTGCGGCCTTCTCGGCGCGTCCTCGTGCGAGGAGGTACACGCCGACGAACTCGCGGACTGATTGTGTCCCTTCCGAGAACCTAAAGCTGTCGTCGCGGCCGTCACCCCCTACCGGGACCGGCCCGGGATCGGTCACGTCGATCATGACGCGTCGCCCTCGGAACCGCTCGGCGACGGCGTCCTCCAACGGGTCGAACTCCGCGACGGCGTCCAGCTCGATTGGCTCGACAACGAATCCAGTGTCGCCGTGGAGGCTCCCCGGGAGTCTGATCAGTCGCCGGAGGTCCGTCGTCACCGGCTCGTCGACCGGCACGGACTGGTCGTCGACGACGCGCTCCGTGAGTGCTCGGACGAGTGTCCTCGCACCACTGCCGATTTCGAGGTTGCCGCGGCGGAGTTGTTCGAGGTCGTCCGTGACGGTATCGTGGATCGAGTCCGCTGTCGTCTCGCCCACGCCGTCCAGCTCCTGGAGACGTTCTAGTGCCGCTGGCTGGGACATCTCGCGCAGTTCGTCGGCGTACGACAGCAGTTCCTCGTGGACGCGCCGCCCCCACCCGCCGTCGAGTCGGAGGTGCTTCTGCAACACTCCGTTCTCGTTCGGCCGACTCTCGATCAGTCCGTCCTCGGCGAGTCCGATGCCGCGGACGTAGTCGACGATCTCGCGGCGGGCGTCGGAGTCGAGCGTCCGTACGGACTCGTCTCGCACGTGGACGTGGTAGCCGCGACTCCCCGAGAAGACGATCTGCATCTCCTCGTCGCCGAAGCCGAAGTCCCGCTGTAAGAGATCCAGCAGGTCGACCAGCGCCTCCTTGCACGCCGCCAGCATCTCCGGGTACGAGGCTGTCTCCGGGTCGACCGACGGGAGGTGGTCCGCGTCCAAATCGAAGATCAGATCCGCCGACTGCCACCCCTTCTCCGCCATCGACCGGCTGCCGGGATCGTCGTACCGCGCCGCAGAGAAGTAGACGTGTCTCGGCCCCTCGCGTGCGAGGAAGTCGGGGAGATCCGCCGGCCCGCCCGCGATGTCTAACAACGACTGGTGGCGCACCATCGTCGTCCCCTCGCCGGAGGTGAACGGGATGTGACCCCACTCTCTGTCGCTCGCGGCCGGCGGCGGCGTGACCGCTGCCCCGCGGTAGTAGTCGCCGAACCGACCGGTCAGGTACTCGCGCGTGCGCCGCTCCATCGGAGTCGTGACGACGGCCGCTGGTGACAAATGCGTTCTGTTCCACACAGCCGTCCACGCCGTCTCACTCGTCTTCGAGCTCGGAGCGTCACCGTCGTCTCGCTCCGCTCGTCGATCAGGTCGGAAACTCCGCGTCTGCGTCGACGACGCGGTCGACTTCCTCGGGAACCGTCCAGTCGGTCGCAACCTCCAGCAGCTGGACGAGCATCCGGCCAGTCGCACCCCAGACCGTGTAGTCGTCGACGTGGAAGAAGTGGAGTCGGATCGGCCCGTACTGCGGGTGATCGCGTCGCTCGGACTCGTAGTTCGCGTGGTCGGTGAGCGCCGCCAGCGACAGCGGCACCACCTCCGCAACTTCCCCGTCGTTTGGCACGTACTCCGTGTCCGGCACGCGGCCGACGAACGGCGTCACCGCGTAGTCCGACACCGTCTCGATGTCGTCGAGACGACCGACCACGTCCACGTCCGACGGAGAGAGACCGATCTCCTCGTCCGCCTCGCGCAGCGCCGTCGCCGTCAGGTCTTCGTCTTCCGGCTCCTCGCCCCCGCCGGGAAAACTCATCTGTCCCGGGTGTTCACCGAGGTGGTCCGCACGGCGCGTGAAGACGAGGTAGTGGTCCCCCGCACGGCGGAACACGGGCGCGAGCACCGCCGCCCGTCGCTGTGCGGTGGCGACCCCCGTCGGCCTGTACTCCGCCACCGCGTCGAAGTCCATACCCGACAGCAGGGACGGCGGCAGTTTACACTTACTGTCTCCCTCACCCGACGAGAATGGACCCCCCGCACGCACGTCCGGGCGGACTTATACCTGTCCGGCGCGTACCTCTCATATGAACGCACCAGCGACGACAGACTGCGCCCCGGTGCCAGCGACGCAAGAGCACGCCCCGGTGCCAGCGACGACGCACTGCGCTCCGGTGCCAGCGACGACGCACTGCGCTCCGGTGCCAGCGACGACGCACGCCACGGAACCAGCGACGAGGAAGGCGGTCGCGGCACCAGCACAGGGGTGGCAGTCGTGACCGACGAAGTCGGACGGCGAAGTGAGACCTCGTCGGCCGTCGACACGAGCGGTGTCACCGGCCCGCACACGGACCAGCCAGTCGTCCACCGCGGGGTCCCGCTGGCAGAGGCGACAGCGGTCGTCGTCCTCCTCCACGGCCGCGGGGCGACGCCACACGGGATGTTCGGACTCGCAGACCAGTTCGACGCCGACGGTGTCGCGTCCCTCGCGCCTGCCGCAGCAGCACGGAGCTGGTACCCGTACGCGTTCACTGCGCCGCTCGCAGACAACCAGCCACACCTCGACTCCGCGCTCGCGCTCGTCGACGCGACCGTCTCTGCCGCAGCCGAGGCTGTCGGCTCCGACCGCGTCGTACTGGTGGGGTTCTCACAGGGCGCGTGTCTGGCTGCGGAGTACGTCGCTCGCAACCCGACGCGGTACGGTGGCGTGGTCGTTCTCTCTGGCGGCTTGATCGGCCCGAGTGACACAGCCTTCGAGTACGAGGGCTCGCTGGCACGCGACGCGGAAGGGACGGACGCCACACCAGTTCTTCTGGGCTGTTCCGACGACGATCCACACGTCCCGCTTCGGCGTGTCCACGAGACGCGTGACGTGCTCGCCGGCCTCGGAGCCGACGTGGACGAACGAATCTACGAGGGGATGGGCCACGGCGTGGTCGAAGACGAGATCGTCGCCGCCCGCGGGATCGTGACGGCCGTCGCGGAGGGGGCAAACGAGTGAGACTGTCGGTCACGAGAGCATCGACCCGATGTCGCCAGACCGAACGTGAGACGCGCTGGAAGCCCAATTCTGATACGGTCGTGTTCACAGACTCGTGACCGACAGTACGAGCGTGAGATCAATCGCTTCGAGTCCCCTGTCCTGTGTTGTGGCGGAGTGGTCACCTACTCCGTGTCCTCGGACTCCAGTTCCAGACCGAAGTCTGCGGCGGAGATGTCACTCGTCGCCGGGAGACGGCGGAGCGGAGTCCGGAGCGCGTGGTAGAGCCCGACGAAGCCGAAGCCGCCGGCAGCCAGCGCGACCGTCGTCGACGGACCGACGATCACGGCGACCGTCCCGCCGACGAGTGAGCCGACTGGGAGGGTCGCGCTCGCGGCAGTCCCCTTGATCGCGGTGACACGGCCGAGCACGTCCGTCGGGAACACGCGCTGGTTCACCGTCGAGACGAGGACGCCGTTCGCGCCGGCTCCGATCCACGCGAGTCCGAACAGCACGACCGTGAGCAGCGTGGAACTGACGAGGACGGAGCCGAGCCACAGCAGCGATCCGACGGTGAAGCTCACGGCTGTCAGCTGTCCCAACGGGAGCGTCTTCAGCCGCGGCGCGATCACGGACCCGACGAACGCGCCGCCGAGCGCGTCGAACACCATGTCCAGTCCGAGCGAGACCGTAGCGAGCGCGGAGTTGCCGCGCGACAGCTGGTGGTCGGCGACGATCCGCGGGACGATACTCGCTCGCGCCGGATCGGTGACGACCGTCATCACCGACAACACGGGAACGGTCACGAGTATCAGACCGGTACTCAGGTGTCCCGTGGACGCCGCAAGCGGGAGCACGAGCACGACCGCTCCTTGGACGGCCTGCGACACCAACAGCACGCGTTGGACGGGGAACCGGTCGACAATCGGCCCGGCGACGATCTGGACCAGGAACGGCAGCAACAGCAACGAGTTGGCGACCCCCGTGAGGAACGTCGAGTTGCTCAACTCGAAGACGAGCCACATCGTTGCGACGCTGTAGAGACTGTCTCCGGCGTTCGTCACGAACAGCCCGGCGAACAGCGACAGGAAGTTTCTGTTGCGCCACAGCGGCGGGTGTGACCCTGACGACGTGTCGGAGCCACTCACGACTGCTCACCTCCGTTCTTCTCGGTCGAACGAGCGGAGATTGACCGACAGCTGTGCGAGGTTCGGCTCCGGTCGGGAGCAGCACGTGTCGACGAGCCGACGGCTGCGCCGACCGGAAGCGGTACGACTTGCTGTAGGTCGCTGTAGACCAGCGACTCGGTGTGAGACTGCATCTGCGTGCGTGTAGGGGGTGTTCAGAAACTGCGACTACGAGGTGTGTTCGACGACGTGACCGGAGCGATGTGTGACGCGAAAACGGCCACACCAGACACACCACGTAGTGTGGAGACCCGAGTGCTGCGGCTATCGGGCCGTAATTACGGCAGTAATAGAGCGTGAAACGAGGGCTGGACGGGAGGGAACCCAACGTGCCATCGGTCGGTACTCGCCAGAGAGTGTGGCGGGAGTCGTTTGTATCTGTTGTTCGCTCTCGGAACGCGCGACACCGAGAGCTGATTGGGACCCACGACACAGAGGACTGTCTACTGGGCCACACAGAGTGATAGTGATTACTGCGAATAGTTCCACGGACGGCGTCGAAAATCGACGGCTCAGACGCTCTGATCGCCGACACGAGTCACCACGGCGGTAAAGACTCGCAGTAATCACTGTGAGAACAGCCCATCGGTCGCACAGAACAGTCGCGGAGTTCGGTGACAGAAGACACTTCCCGCCGCCGACAGAGGTGCGACCACGACGATGGTCTCCGACGACAGCCCTCCAGTGTCTCGTCGTCGACTCCTCGCAGTAGTCGCAAGCCTGTCGCTCGCGGGCTGTGGCGGCCAGCCGGAGTCCGACCCCGTCGGTCAGACCCCCGACTCGCGGACCCAGACGGCGACAGACCGGCCGAGAGACACACCGACCGCGACGGACAGCGCGACTGACACCGCGACAGACGAGCCGACTGCGACCGGCTCGGACACGCCGACAGACGAACGGACGGCGACCGCGACGGAGACGGACAGCAGTGAGCCGCCGACGTTCGAACTCGGCGCTGCGTCGTGGTCTCCGCCGACCACGCCGACGACGGGCGCGTGGCCGCTGCCGGCACACGACGCTCGCGCGACCGCGGCGGGGCCGACAGTGAACGCGCCCGTCGGTCAGCCGTCACTGGCGTGGGAGACGACCTTCGACGGCAGCAGCGTCGGTCGTCCGCTCGTCGCCGGCGACGAGGTCGCCGTTCTCGTCACCGGAGAGGGGGCGACACCGTCACGAGAGACGGCAGTGGCAGACCCCGCGAGCGGCGAGGTGGCGTGGTCCGTCACACCCCCCGGCGAGCCGACCAGCCCGCCGGCAATCGACAGCGGTGAACTGTTCGTCGCGTCGACGACTGACACGGTGACCGCGTTCGACCTGCGCGACGGCACGACGCGACAGGTGTCCGTTCCGCCGGCGCGCTTCGACCGGACGCTCCTCGTCTCCGGCGGCGTCGCGTACACGACGGACGGCGCGGCGTCGCTCCACGCGCTCGACGTGACTCCGGGCGGTGCTGCCGAGTCGGGGACAGGTGCCGTAGAATCGAGTCCGACAGCTACTGACCGAGCGACAGCCACCAGTCGGTCCCCGAGTTCACGACGAGTCTTCCGGTTCGACCCCGGCGTGATCGAGGTCGACGCGCCGGTAGCGAACGACAGCCAGCAGTGGCGCGTTCGAGACGTTGCGGTCGACGGCGAGCGGGTGTACGCCGTCGCGGCGGCACACGACGACGACCAGCTCCCCGCAGACCTCGGGGCGGTGTTCGCGCTCGATCCGGCGAACGGCGAGCGGCCGTGGACCGCCCGTCTCACACCCGACAGCGACGGTCGACCGACCCCCGCCCGGAGCGTGACAGTCCGAGGCGGCCGTGTCTACGTCACCGGCAGCGAGCGCGTCTACGCGTTCGACAGCGCCGACGGCAGTCGGCTGTGGCAGAGCAGCCGGTGGGACGGACTCCGACCGACGCTGCACGCGGTCGCACGCCGAAC
>CAKZQY010000129.1 GCA_937142015.1 uncultured Halobacteria archaeon | reverse complement strand
GTCTCGTTCCGGTTCTGTCGACCCCGGGTTCGATGGCTTGTGACCGACAGTATCGGGAGTCGCGCCTCGACGGCGTCCCCACCGGTTTGTCGGTCGTGGGGACGACCCGCCGAGGAACGCGCTCGTCACCCGCTCGGATCGCTGTACGCCGCTGCGACTGGTCGAGGGTTGTGAGATGGTTCTCACTCGAAGGTCTCTTGTCTTCCACTCGATCCCTCGGATGTATATCGTATACTGCTATATCATTTGCAGAGGTTGGGCGCTGTTGTCAACTCGTCGACAGGCGGAGTGATACCCGTCGCAACGGTCACCCGTCCCACGTGAGTCCGTCGACAGTTGGAAACGCAGTCTGTGTGTCTCGGGACGGAGAGACGTTCCACGTCGTCGCGTACGCAGACCGGCTCGAACCTCTCTCAATCGACGAGCCCCCGCTGCGAGCCCTTCGTGAGAAGTCACTCCGACGGCAGATACTTGGTTCCAGCCGTGAATTCTAGAGCCAACGATGGCAGCCGTGGACGATCCAGTCGAGAAGTCACCGACGACGTTCGAGACGGCGCTTGCTGGAACCGACACGCTCGTCGTCCACGCGCCCGCGCTCGGCGTCGAACACGTCCGCGGCTCGATCTGTGACACCACGACGGACGGGGAGCACGTTCGCGTCGACGAGGACCCGAGCGTCGTCGGCGAGGGCCCGAGCGCCGTCGGCGGGGCGACGACGGACGCAACCGGAGGGGCCGACCAGTCGGGAACGGTGGTCGTCGAGGATCTGTACACGGCGTACGCCGACGCAGACCCGTCGGCGTGGGACAGCCTCACCACGCATCTCACGACCCCCGAGACGACTGTCGCGGTCTTCGTCGAAGCCTACGCCCTCGACTGGCTGCTCTCGAACACGGCGTCGTGTGACACCGTGCTGGCGTCGGTCGATCAGATTGTCCACCTCCGGTACAGATACGACGACACTGAACTGCACCGTGACGTGGACGACGCCGTCGCCCGCGCTCGGGAAGTCGCCGACCGTGACCTCGACGCCGGCGACGAGGAGATTCGAGCGACACTCTCCACGCTCGAGTACAGCCACGACTACCAGTACGAGACGCTGGCAGGCGAAACGTACGGTCCGACGCTGGCACCCGGACTCGTCGAACACCTCTCTCCGGCGGAGTTGAAGCAGGGTGTCTCGATAGCGGACGTTCGAGAGACACTCTCCGATGTCACCGGCAGCGGCACACTCCGCGAGTTCTTCCAGAACGCCGAGTCGGCCGTGTCGGAGCTCCTCTCGCCCGCTGGCGTCGGTGCCGCGGCGGCGACGGTGCATCCGGCGCTGGGTGCCGGCGCAGCCTTCGCGGTGTGGCTCTGGCTGCGCGACGGCGACGACGACGTGCCTCCCATCGTCGAGCAGTTCCGACGGGCCGACCTCCCGCCGACGACGTGTGCGGAGTTGGACGCAGAACTCGAAGAGCCGCCGGGGACGGTCGCCACCGCACAGCGACTCTCCGAGCCGTCCCTAGTGGCCAAACTCGTCGAGATGGTCAGAGAGGGCGGGCGGATCGACGAACTCGAAGCGACACAGGAGCAGCACGAAGCAGTGCTGGCCGAGCACGGCGAGGAACTGGCGTCACTCCGTGACAGAATGGCGGAGGTCGTCGAGAGAGTCGAGGAGGTCGACGACAGAGTGGACGAGGTCGAAGAGGATGTCGAAGAGGTCGACGACAGAGTGGACGAGGTCGAAGAGGATGTCGAGGAGCTTCAGGAGTCGATGTCGGCCAACCCCGGCGTCGACCGAGTGACGGCGACAAAGTTCGAGGACGGGTCGGTCGACGAGGAGAACTGCTGGCGGCGGGCGTTCACGCTCGCGGAAGCGTGGGCTGGGTACCCTCTCGAACGGGAGCGTCCGCTCGCGGGCGAGACGGACGAGCGACAGGACCTCACCGAGCAGTTGCTCGACACGCTAGCGGATGGCGGCGGGGCGGCGCTGCTGGGTGCGCCGGGGTCGGGGAAGACCACCGCGACTCGGACGGCGATGGCGGCGTGGTACCGTCGCCACGACGACGGCACCGTCTTCTACCGGAGGGGTCGGAAAGCGACCCCGCTCGACGCGGACGCACTCACCGAAGCAGTCGAGGAGGCACGCGAGGACGGGCCGGTGTTGGTTGCTGTCGAGGACGCCGCGCGCCGCGGGACCTACCCCGTCTACGAGACTGTCGCGGAGTTCGAAGGTGCCGACGACGTGAGTTTCCTCGTCAACTCCCGCGAGGAGGAGTGGCGCAACTCTGCGGGCGGCCTGCAGGAGGTGTACGGCGAGGCGCAGGCGTACGGGGACGTTGTGCGGGTGCAGTCGGAGGCGTTCCAGCCGGTCGACATGCCGCCGCTGGACGCGCACGAAGTCGAGCGGTTCCTCGACAACTACGCGAGTGTGATCGACGAGGGGGAGAACGACGAGGGGGTGACCCTCGACGGAGACACCGAAGCAGTGTTGTCACAGATTCGAGGGTACGAGGGCGTCAGTCCGATGCTGTTGCTGGCGTACTATCTCCCAGTCTGGCGGGACGAGACGCACATCGACACGGACGTGCCGGCGCTGATCGAGAACGTTCGGGAGGTGCTCCGGTTCGTCCACGGCGAGAGCGAGCGGAGTCCGGATCTGAACGAGAACGACCGAGCGGTGGTGAAGCGGGTCGCGCTCGCGGTGAACGTGTTGAACGCGGCGGAAGTCGGCGTCTGGCGTGAACACCTCCTCGGACTCGGCGAGGATCTCGACGAGGTGGTGTCTATCGACGAGTTGCTGGCGGAGCTTCAGGGGCCACTTCTGTTCGGGTGCGAGGAGCAACAGTACCGCACCCACCACCCGTTGTGGTCGGAGTTGTACCTGAGCGAGTACGTAGACCGGGCGAGTTCACAGGATCGGGCGCAGCTGTCGTTCGAGCGGTGCGTGAATGGACTGTTCGCGCTGTTCGACGACACTGACCGACGGGAAGCCGTCGACCGATTCCTCACGGAGACGCCAGTGTTGGAGTGGACCGAGGAGGCACCAGAGGCTTTGGCGAGAGAGCTGGTTACGAACGTGTTCGAGATTGGCGAGGATCGGCCGGAACTCCAGCCGTTGTACGGCACGTCGTCAGAGTCGGGAATCGAACTGCCGTCTGCGGGGGGTGCGCGGGTGGCTGTCGAGGCGGCGTTCGGGCGTGCGCGGATGTTCAACAGTCGCGGCGAGAGCGACCGAGAACACGACGAGATCGAGTGGGCGTGGGAGCGTGCGACGGAAGCGGGAATCGACGACGGACTGATCGCCGCGAAGTATCACGCGCGGCTCGGACACTACGCGAGACAGCAAGGGGAGTTCGAGACAGCGAGAGAGCACTACGAGCAGGCGCGGGAGACAGCGCCGGGCGACGAAGAGTCACAGCACGAGGCGGCTATTCTCAACAATCTCGGGTTGGTGGCGAAGTCACTCGGCGAGTACGAGCAGGCCCGCGAGTACTACAACCAGAGTCTGGCGATCGAACAAGAAATCGGCGACCGTGCCGGCGAGGCCGTGAGTCTGAACAATCTCGGGGTGGTGGCACAACGTCTCGGCGAGTACGAACAGGCCCGCGAGTACTACAACCAGAGTCTGGCGATCAAACAAGAAATCGGCGACCGTGCCGGCGAGGCGGGGAGTCTCGGTAATCTCGGGGCGGTGGCGCAACGTCTCGGCGAGTACGAACAGGCCCGCGAGTACTACAACCAGAGTCTAGCGATCAAACAAGAAATCGGCGACCGTGCCGGCGAGGCCACCAGTCTCAACAATCTCGGGGTGGTGGCGGAGAACCTCGGCGAGTACGAGCAGGCCCGCGAGTACTACAACCAGAGTCTGGCGATCAAACAAGAAATCGGCGACC
>CAKZQY010000128.1 GCA_937142015.1 uncultured Halobacteria archaeon | reverse complement strand
GAGAGTGGTCCCGAAGACCCTGTTGCGAGAGTGGTCCCGAAGACCCTGTTGCGAGTGTGGGACCGAGAGATCATGTTGTGAGGGTATGATCGAGAGGTCCTACTGTGAGGGTATGATCGAGAGATCCTATTGTGGGAGTGGCCTCGGAGTTCAGGTCGACACGGAATCGTGGACAGAGCGTGTAGTCGGGAGAGTCAGTTCGGAGTCGCTTCGATTGCAGTCTCCACGCCGTCCGCGAGCGCCGCACGCACCCGTTCGCTCGCAGCCGTCGTCTCGACCTCGTTTTCCAGCAGCACAGTCTCGCTCGGGAACAGCTTCTCGCCGACGACGAGTCCGTGTTCACGGGCCGTGTTTCCCGTCACCGTGAGATACACACCGACGCCAGTGTCGGCGATTGCGGCCTCCTCTTCGCGGCCAGCCTCGGGGTAACAGAACGTCACGTCGGACAGCGCGTCGGTACCGAGCACGGCCTCGACCAGCCGCTCGTAGCGCGGGGAGATACAGAGGTCGCCGGCGTAGTCTGCGACGAACGAGCGGTCGAGGGACGTGCCCGGGGGAATCTCCGCTGGCGTCGCCAACAGCGTGTGATAGACGGTGTCACCGAGGCCAGTGGCGACACGCACGTCGGTGTCGCGGGGGTCGATGCGCTCGTTCACGTCCGCGATACTCTCGACCCCGGTCGGAGAGAGCGTGACGACCTCTTCCAGCACCAGGTCCGCAGAGTCGAACCCGAGCGCGAACTCGTGGGTGCGGAGCGCACGGAACGGCTCTTCGCGGCCGACGAGTCGGACGGGAGTGTCGTCGACGACGAGTGTCGCGCTGTCGAAGACGATCCGACGGGGGTGGCCGTCGCGGTCGTCACGCACCAGCGTGTACTCCGGACCGCGAATCCCGCGCGTGTCTCCGTTCGTGTCGGCCGTGGCGGCGACAGTCGTGTCACTGTAGGCAGCCAGTCGCTCGTAGATCCCACGCTCGGCTGTCGCCTCGTCTTTGGTGACAGCTTTCTCGTACCGGAGCGTCGTCGACACCTCGTCTGCCAGCCGGGCGGCAGCCTCCCCACCGACTGCGGCAAACCGTTCCAGCGCTGCCTCCAACGGGCGACCCTTCCGGGGCACTGCGACGGCAACTGACTCACTCATCGTCTGTCTGGACTCCGTCCGCGATCAAAAACGACCCGTTTCTGTTCCGCTCTGACCCGTCCCTACCTCGCTCGCCACCGGATGCGCCTCGCCCCGATTCGCCGCCGGTGCGCCTCGCCCCGATTCGCTGTCGATGTGTTTCCACTCCGCTCACGCAGCGGCGTCGCTCGTACTGCATCCGAGAGAGACGGACTCAGTACGGGTGACGGTCGTCGCGTCCGTCGCCCCCGTTGTCGTCGTTCGCAGTACTGCCCTCTGCGTCGCTGTCACTCGTCCCGCCGCTGTCCGCCGCCACCTGTGCCGCCACCACTTGCACCGCCGTCGCCTGTACTGCCTCCACTTGCTCCGCCGCCACCTGTACTGCCTTCACTTGCTCCGCCGTCGCCTGCTCCACCGCCACCCGCACCGCCGGCAGCGGGACCGAACGCCGAGGAGAGGCGCTCACGGAAGCGGTCGAGCGTCTCGATGTCCGAGCGCATGGCGTCCACCTCTTCGCGCACCCCCTCGACGCGCTCGTCGACCTGCTGTTCGACGCTGCCGACCCGTTCTTCCAGTTGGCGAATGGAGTCGCGGACACTGGCCAACTCCTCGGTGGTCGCAACGCGGTCGTCGAGCTCCCCGAGTTCCGTCCGCACCTCGGCGAGTGACGCCTCCAGTCCTTCGGTCGTCGTCGTCAGCTCCTCCTGCCGCTCGGTGAGGTCCTGTCGCGTCTCCGTCACTGTCTCCGAGAGGTCGTCCACGTCGCTCGCAACCGCGTCCACATCGCTCGCAACATCGTCCACCTCGTCTGTCACGTCGTCGACATCGTCGGCAACGTCGTCCACCTCGTCCGCTACGTCGTCGACATCGTCGGCAACGTCGTCCACCTCCTCGGTGACGGCGTCGATCTCCGTAGACAGGTCCGACGCGCGGTCGTCGAGATCCGCAGAGAGGTCGTCGACAGCTTCGAGGGCGTCCGTGGCAGCGTCGGCGGCGTCACTCGCCTCTGTCGACACGTCGTCCACGCGCTCGTCGACCGCCGCCACGTCGCCAGCGACACTGTCGACGCGGTCGTCCACGCTCCCGAGGTCGCGTGCCAACTCCGCAACCTCCGCAGTCACGTCGCCGACTTCGCTCTCGACGCTGTCGAGCGTCGCTCGCAGGTCGCCGCGTGCGGCCGCCGCGTCGTCGATGTCCGTTCGGACGGCGTCGATCTCCGAGCGGAGGTCGTCGACCTCGGACTCGAACCGCTCGACGATCTCGTCTGCGGTGCCGTTCTCGTCGACGAACGCCGCCAGCGCGTCGCTGTACGCCTCCAAGTCTGCTACCTGTGACTGGAGCCGCGCGATCCGCGTGTCCACGCTCGTCGAGTGGTCGAGCTCTAACTCCCGGGAGAGCACCGCCTTCGCCTCCCGCGAGACGTTCCCTTCCCGGAGCTCCGCGGCGAGCGCCTCGGCGACTGACCCCGACGCGAGTGCCGACTCTGCGGCCGGTGCTGCCGACTCGGCGTCTGCTGCCTCCGTCGCGGGTGCTGCCGATTCGGCGTCTGCCGTCTCTGGTTCGCCAGTCGCCTCACCCGACGCAGTCGCCTGCTCGTCGGAACTCGGCTCTCCCTCTGCCGGCGTCGGCTCTGTCTCGGGCGTGTCGGTGTCGGGCGTCGTGGTCGTCGTCTCCGCGCTCACGTCTGCCGCGACCTCTGTGACGATTTCCGCGCCCGTCTCTGTCGCTTCTGACTCCGCCGTCTCTGTCGCGTCCGCGGTACCCGCCGCCGTGTCTGCGGCGTCGGCTGTCGCCTCTGTGGCGTCGGCCGTCTCGTCGACCGCCTCCTCGGCAACGTCGGACTCCGCAGTCGGCGACAGCGACACCGACTCCTCTGCCGGCGTGACTGCGTCCGTCGTGTCCGCGCGGACTGTGGCCGGCTCCGGAGTAGCTTCCGTCTCCGCTGCTCCGGTTGCCGTCTCTTCCTCCGCCGCGGCATCGGGCTCTGTCGTGAGTTCGGACGCCTCCTCGCCGGCTGCGTCCGGGCCGGACTCCCCGCTCGCTTCGAGCTCTGGCTCTGGCTCGCTTCCGGCTTCGGTTTCTGGTTCGAGTTCGATTTCCGGCTCCGACGCCGCCGGTTCCACGGTCTCGTCGACTGTCGGTTCCTCTTCGGCCGTCGTCTCGTCGACTGTCGGTTCCTCTTCGGCCGTCGTCTCGTCGACTGTCGGTTCCT
>CAKZQY010000127.1 GCA_937142015.1 uncultured Halobacteria archaeon | reverse complement strand
AGTGACAGGGCGTCGTTCAGTTCACGGGGGACATCGAACTTGAACCTCAGCCTCCACAGGCGTAATGCACCACGACCTGTCTGAGGTCCCTAGGAACTCGGCTGTCGGAGTCCGCGTCACCGCCGAGTGACCGGGCATCTGCAGGAGTCCAAGACCGGCCCCGAGCGCGGCCGCTCCAGCCCCGAAACAGAAGCCCGACAGGGCCGCCAGTTCGACTGCCGGTCACAAGAGAATCCACCCGAAGTCGACAGATCCGACGTGAGACGCGTTGGAACCCTAATCGTGATACAGCCGCGTTCACGCCATCGTGATCGACAGTATCACTCACCGATGCCGTGCCGTCTGAGCCGGTCCGTGACGAATGGGTCTAACTCGACGCTCGAATCCTCGGCGTACCGCCGGAGTCGTGCCCGCGACACTGACTCGTCGACCTGCGACAGCCGGAGCACGACCGAGCGGGACAGCCCGAGGTTCATCAGCCGAAGCGACGACTCGGAAGTCGTGCCGTGCTCCAGAAAGAGGTGGAGCCGCTGCGTGAATTCCACGGCAGACTGATCCACACCGTCCGTGTCGACGTACTCGAGCACGTCACTGACGACTTTGAAGTACTCGGAGAGAACGTACCGAACGTCCTGGCGGAGCACCCGTAGGAGACTAGACATATCTGTCACCCCGTCGACACTGACGAGCGCCTGGTAGCTCTGTTCTCGAAGCCACCCGGCCGTGAGTTCGGTGAGTGCAGTCGTGTCGTGAAGACGAGTCTCACCCGGGTCGTCGTGACTCTTCGAGACGAACGCGGCTGCTTCGTCCAAGCGCTCGACAACGCCGAGAAGGTCAGTCTCTAGACTCTCAGCGTCGACGACCCACGCCGACGGGTCGTCGCGGACGGCCGTGAAGATCCTGTCTTGCACGTCTAGGTCCACCGACGGATTCGACTCGACGACGACCTGCGGGACGTCTAATCGCTCTCGGAGTTCGTCGAGTTCTCCGACGATGCGCTCGACAAACTGCTCTACCTCCGGCTCGTCGCTCTGATCGAGTCGGTAGAGAACGAACCGCTTCGTCTGGGCTGGATCGGTAAGATACCGCGATTTGAGGAACACAGCGGTCGACCGCTTCCGACCCGACGGCGTCTTGTGGAGCGGAACACCGAGCAGGTTGACGATTGCCTCTGCGTTGTGACCCAGCGTCCGTGCCGTCACCGGTTCGATTGACTCCCGCGTGACGCCCCCGACGTGTTTGTTCGCCCACGGGTCCTCTTCGTGGTCAACGTACAACACTTGCCCGTGGAGACGCTTCCCGACCCGACCGACCCGGCCGACGAGGTTCTGTAGCTGGAAGGCGCTGAGTGGCTCTGCGTTTCCTCTGCCTCCGACCTTGTGGTCGACGACCAGAATCTTTCCTGCCGGGAGATTCACGCCTTCGAGGAGTGTTGTTGTCGACACAATCGTGTCGAGTCGCCCGTCGCGGTACAGCGCCTCAATCTCGGACCGCGCGAACGGCGGCACACCACTGTGGTGGTACGCGACGCCCGACTGGAGGCAGTCGATCAACGGGTACGACTCTGTCAACTCCTCTTCGAGGAAGGACACGAGTTTCGAGAACCGGCTGTCGTCCGTCTCTCTGTCGGCGGCGATCCGGTTGGCGATCTTCTCCGCACGAGAGACTGTCTGTGCGTACACGAGCAACGGATCGTCCTCGCGGTACAGTTCCGCGAACGCCCTGATCGTCTCACTCCGGTTCCCTTTGACCGTGTGGAACGTCACGTCGTCTGGACGGTCGATCTCCACCTCCAGCCTCGTTTCGGTCTGGTCTCCCGCACTCACTCTCAGTTGGCTCGACTGGGGCTCGAATGTGAACTCCGATTGAAGTCGGTACACCGGCGAGTACGTCGTCTCGATTTCCCCCACATCGGCTTCGTCGGTCAAACTGTCGTCCAGATACTGCTTCGCGTCCGAAATCGGGTCGGAGACACCTTCGATGAACGGTCCGGCCCCGACGACTTGTGCCGTCGGCCACTCGGCGAGGACGGCGTCCAGGACGTACTCGAACAACGGTCCCCGGGTCGGCTTCTCGACGCTCTGGATCTCGTCGACGAAACAGAAGTCGACAGTGAGGTCGTCACCGGACTCCAACAGCCCGAGCGTCCGCTCCGGCGTCAAGACGTACACGACCGTCTCCTCCGGCTCCGGCGTGTCGACGACCTCCGTTCGAACGTCGATGTCTTCCGGAAGCGTGTCGAGCAGTTCGGAACTCACCTCGGCGATCAGCGCCCGCGACGGGACGAGGTACAGACAACACGGGTGGTCGACGGTCGCGGTCAAGTGCTTCAGATACCGTTGGACGAGGAACGACTTCCCCGAGGATGTCGGCCCGGAGAACGCCGCGTCGCCGCCGCTCGCCAACTGCTCCCAGACGCGCTTCTGGAACTGAGTCAACACGAGGGGATCGCCGTCGGTCGCCTCGTTGCTCCCGGTGTCGACGGTGTAGTGTGCCTCTGTCCCCTGAAGTTCGTACTTCAGCGTTGCCGGGACGCCGTCGTCCGGATCGTTCGGCCCGGACGGCCCGGTGGCGACGGCCGGCTCGTCGTCGAAGTACGCCTGTGCGACGGGCACGTTCCCCAGCCGACTCATCACCGTCTGGAGGTAGTTGCGGTACAACTCCTTAGAGACTTCGTCGGTGGTGTGGTGGTACGCCAGGACAGCGAACGACAACGCGAGCTGTCGGTGGTTGTCGTCGTCGCTGTTCGCCAGTAGCGAAGCGATCCACGCCGCACGCCGGAGTGTGCTGTCGTCGACCGTCACCTCGTGGTCCAGCCCGAGATCGTCGAACAACCGCTCGGTCGCCAACCGTTCGAGACAGTCTCGGAACAGGTCGCTGCGTGCAGCCGAGTCGTAGGTGGATGTGTCGTCAGGCATTCTCCGGTTCGAACAAACCCTCGTACAGCAGCCGTTTGAATTCCGTCGTGTCGGGTACCGGGAATGGGAACAGTACCAACTCGACGGGACGACACGCCGAATCGAGTGTCGATTGCTTCTCTCTCTGCCGTTCTAAGTACGGGATGTCATCGACAGAGGACTCGAGTTCGTCTCTCACCTGTTGTTCCATCGGTGGCTCGTCTTCGCCGGGAGTCAAAATATCACTCCCCGGATTCGGATACCAGTCGAGACGTGCCGTCTCGTGGCCGAGAAACAACGGATGCACCTTCTTGTAGCTCTCGTGGCCACGCGGCGTCAGGCGTTCCGAAAGCGCCTCGATCTCCGAGACCGACAGTGAATCCAATTTGTCCTCGAAATCGGTCGCTGCGAGATCGATCTCTCGTCTCGTCTTGTCGTTGACGCCGCGACTGTGGAACTCCGAGATACTCTCGAAGGCGTCCTCGATGGCAGAGGCGATACTCCGGTAGAACTTCGCTTCGCCGACGTAGAGGCACTCCTCACCGTTGTGTCGCCCGACGAAGAGCCCGTCTGACCCTTTCTTCTCTTGATTCCGGCTATCGAGTTCGTTGAGTCTGTGGGCCGCCAGCGGTGCGTCGAGGTACACCTCGGTGAACAGATACAGTAGGAACTCCGAGACGACACCACAGCTCTCGAAGTCCTCGTTCGGTGCCGCCGTGCGCCTCGCCTCCCAGAACTGCCGATGCGCAGGAGTTTCCTCACGAACGCGAGGCGGGAGCACGTACGTGTGAAAGTGATCGACCAGCGCATCGATGAGGCTCTCGAACTTCCAGCCTCTCGGCCCGGGCTGTACACACTTGATTCGGACATCGACCCAATCTGTCTCTCCGCCGTCGATGGAGTAGACGACCTCCTCTATCGTCTCGGCGTCAACCTCGGTCAGCGTCTCCCAGTCGATCCGTTCTGCCGGCGTCGCGGTCACGACTCCACTGTTCTACGACGGATCACTTAAGATAACGGGCTAGCCCGTCACTCGTGGCGCGTCAGACAGTCGTCGAGTCCTTCCACCTCGACAGGTTCGACATCGGGCGCTTGGACGACGGCCTGACCGCGGTCGAACGTCGGGAGGTCCCGAGCGAACTGCTTGGGGACCGACGGGACGCTCTCGACGACCCGTGACTTCATCCCGAGGAACACGTTCGTGTTGATCTGTGTGAGGATGTCGTCGTCCACGTCCTGTGGGTTCTGGGTGACGAGACAGAGCCCGAGTCTGTACTTCCGCCCCTGTTTCACCGTCCGACGGGCGCGCTCGACGACGTACTCCTCGCGGATCGTCTCCGGCGACGAGACGTAGTTGTGCGCCTCGTCGACGGCGAGAAGGATCGGCGTGTCCCGGACCGCCGAGTCGACCTGGTAGTCCCGAATCTTGTTGTCGATCACGTACGAGAGGATCGAGAGGACAGTCAGCGTGTCCACCCGCCCGCGGAGGTGACTCGTCGGGATCACCGACACGCGTCCCCCCCGAAACAGCTGTGAGGAGATTTCCGGTAGGTGACCCGTTCCGGTGTCGAACACCTGATCGAACTCTCGGCGGTCGATCCGACGCTTCACTGCCGACATCGTGTTCGTGTTGATCTCGTGGACGTTCTGCAGGCTGTCTGTCTCCTCGTCCACGTAGTCGGTGAAATCGTCGTACTGCGGCCGGCCGACAGGTCGTTCCTCGGTTGTCCACGCTCCGTCTTCGTCGCGGTCGAACGAGCCGAAGTACGACGAGACGCAGTCACGGAGCGCGCCGCGAGTCACCGGGCTGCCGCCGAACGGCATCAGCAACTGTGGTCGTTCGCGGACGATCTCGAACGGGATCGTCAACTCCTTCGACTTCTCGAATCCCGGGGGACTCGTCCGTGCCACCTGCGGGACGAACACCTGGAGATCGTCGACAGCTCCGTACTCGATCCCGTGTTGGTGGAGTGGGTCGAGATCCGCCAGTTCTTCGTTCGCGTCGGCCATCTGCGCGTACTCGTCTTCGGGATCGAACACGACGAGGTTCAGACGCTTCCGGCTGCGCTCCCCCGTATCGTGGGCCGTCACCGGGTACTGGGTACCGTCGAGATACTGCCGGAGGAGATTCTTCGTGAACTGTGTCTTCCCCTTCCCCGTCGATCCGGCGACGAGTGTGTGACGGAACACTGCCGGCGCGTCGCCGTCGTCGTCGACACCGGGATTCGAGAGGTAGTACGGCACCCGATTGCCGTCGACCTCGACCGGGTCGCCGCCGACCGACAGCCACCCGGCGAACACGCCGCTGTCCGGTATCCCGAGTCCCGCGCGGAGCCGGGCCTCGTCGCGGGTCAGCCGAACCGGCGCGTTCGGCTTCGGAACTCTGTCGACGACTCCCTGCTCGAACGTCTCGTCGCTGGTGCGTTCGAGAATCGACAGCGGGTCTAACTCCGCGACGAGGACGTACTCCGCTTCGTCTAACGCGGCCTGTGAGCTGATCCGGTTGTGAGTGTCCGTCTTGTCGTCGAACTCCGTGTACGGCTCGTACCGGAGCCGGTCCGTGACAGCGAACAGTTCCGAGTCGCCGTCTGGGTACGGGATCTGGACGTAATCACCGACCCGAACGGCGCTGCGACCGTCCGTCCGGACGAAGGTGTTGACCTGGTGGTCTGTCCGACCGACGTGAATCTCCTCGCTGGCGAGGACGTGCCCGAGTGTGTCGTCGTCCGTAGTAGTGCTCCGAACGGTCCGCTCCGGCAGCCTGTCGCCGTTGTGTGCTCCGTCGTCTCCGGTGTCGTTAGTCGTCGCCTGGCTGTCGTCCGCGTTGCTGGTCCCCGACTGCTGATCGTCCGTTTCGCTCTCTGTGCTGCTGTCCGCCTCGTCGTCCAGAATGCTGTCGAGTCTGTCATTTAAGTCGTCGCTCACGTCACTCACCTCTCCGTGTGGTGTTCCCCGAACCGCGCTGCATTGTAGTCGTGTGTCGGTTCTGCGTTCTCCAGACTGTGTCTGATCCGGTCACGGTTCCCGGGCGTGATCCGAGCACGTCTGTCTGCACGCGCCACAGCACCTGGCACGTCGCTCCGCTGGGCAATCTCGCTGAGCGCCTTCAACTGAACCGCCTCCGCCCCCGCGCCGCGTTCCAAGAACAACGACGGCGTCTCGATCCGGAACACGTTGCCCGTCTCCGGCAGGCGAACGTGACAGAACGCCCGTCTGTAGTCTGCTGGGTCGCCGTGTTCGAGATCGCTCGCAACCGGCTCTAACCGCTCTGAACGGTCGCTCCCGGGAACGGGCTCAGTCTCGACGAACCAGTCCGTGTACGCGAGGTGCGTCAGCCTGTCGTCACGGAGTGCAGCGGCGACAAACTGCGCGTCCGTTCGGTATGGAACACGACGGAGCCGGCCGTCGTCCCGCCGGATCTCGTTACGCTCGATCTTCTGTCTGAGTCCCCGAATCAGCGTGTCGATCTCCGAGGTCTTGACGACGCCGTACACTGGCACGCCGCGGTCGAAGCAGTGGTCGATCACCTCGACGTACGTTCGGAGCACCTCCGTCGGTAGCGTCCAGTCCGGGTCGCTGTCGAGCCCGTCGTCGGGGACACGTCGAAGCAGACTCAACGGGTAGACGGAGCCGTCCAGGAACAGTGGGCCGTCGATCTCGTCGAGACATCGCTCGGCGTGTCGCAACTCGCTCCGGCGTTGGACTGCCGACGCGAGCGTCGACGTGATGTTTCGCGTGGCCCGCAGGTCACTCGGGACCTCGATCACCTCTCCGGCGACTTCCCCATCGAGGTCGGCCACAGGCGTGTCTATCTCCCGCGACCCTGTGTAGAGTCCGGTGACGACCGTGCTTCGACGCTCCGCATCGTGGTCGGCCTCGACGCCGCTCACCCCTAAGACTACGTGTGCCACGTCGACGATCAGCCCGTTGTCGTACTCCATCGGCCGGGTGGTGCTGGCGTCGATACCGTACGTCGGGTCGCCCCACGGGTCCGCCTCCCAGTTGCCGAGGTCTGCCGCCGGTGTCACGGCGTACGGCGGTGACGACGCTGGGTCGAACGACTCGTACGGCTCGACCGCCCCGCCGTCGTACCGCAAGTAACCGAACAGTTCCCGGGCGTCGGCGGTCTGGTCGTCTAGGCTGTCGGTGAGCGCCCCGTCGATCCCACCAACGAGGTCGGTCACAGCCGACAGCGCCCGTTCGTTCATCAGTCGTCACCCGCTGCCACGTTCCTCCGGAGGTCGACACGCGATACGCTCTCCTCGTCGACAGTGACCCGGCACTCGTGATCAGCGCCGTCCACGAGCCCGTCGTCGTGTGAGACGACGAGGATCTGTGGAACACCCCACTCGGAGATCGTCTCCAGCATCCGTCCGAGTCTGTCGACGTGGCCGTCGTCGAGGAACATCGTCGGCTCGTCGAAGATCAGCGGCGGCAACTGTTCGGCGTCGCCGCCACGCCGGTTCGCGAGCAACTTGTACACGCCGGCGCGCAGTGCGAGGTTGACGACCGCCCGCTCACCGCCGCTGGCGTTGCCCGGCGACACCGTCTCCCCGTCGGCTCGGTGGAGGCTGATCGCGTACGCTGTCCCCGAGTCGTCTTCCGGCAGGATCTCGACCGACTGGTAGCTCTCGTTGTTGTACACCTGATCGAAGATGTCGTTCGTGTACTGCTGGACGACTCCGAGATACTGGTCTCTGAGCTCCGTCTTCGTCTCACCGTACACCTCGGCGAGACGTTCGAACTCGCTGGCCCGGTCGTCTGCCCACTCCCGGCGCTCGCGAGCGGCGTCACGATCCTCGATTGTCGACTCTAGCTGGTTGAGTTCAGTTTCCAGTCTCGTTTTTTTGTCGCGCTTCTCCTGGACCACCTCTTCGAGATCCTCGATCTCCTCTTCGAGTTCGTCGATCTTCGTATCCAGTTGCTCCAGTTGTTCCCGGCGTTGCTCGGTGTCGATCTCCGCCCGTTCCTCACGCTTCTCTTGGATCTCGTCTTCCGTCTCGCCGATGTCTGCCTCGATCTCGTCGATCCGGTCGTTCGCGGTCTCGATCCGGTCGTTCGCGGCCTCGATGTCGCGCTCACAGTCGTCGATCTCGTCGTACGCCGAGACGGCATCGTCGACGTGGTCACGAATCTCAGTCGCGGTCTCGACTGCCTGTTCGGCCGTCTCGTGGGCATCTTCTGCCTCCGTGATCGTCTGCTTCTGTGCCTCGATCTTCGATGCGAGGTCCTCAATCTCTCCTACGAGTTCCTCACGCTCCTCAACGAGATCTTCCTTCTCGGAGCGGACCCGCTCCAGTTCTTTTTCGGCGTCGTCGACGGCTTCGCGGCGTTCCTCGACGGTGTCGAACGCCTCGACCGCCGCCTCGCCGTCCTTGACGCGACTCTCGGACTCCCGAACGTCCGACTCGGCGTCCGACAGTTCGTCTTCGAGCCGCTCGACCCTCGACTCCGCGTTCGACAGTTCCGCCTTCGCGTCCGACAACTTCGCCTCGGCGTCTTCGAGGTCGTCTTTGTGGTCGGACAGCGTCGACTTGGCGTCTTCGACCGCCTGCTCAGCCTCGTCGAGGTCGCCCTCGCGGAACGACCGGCAGTCGGCGAGATCGTCTCGGATCTCGTCCAGCGTCGACAGCCGGTCGTCCAGTTCGCCCACGCGTGTCTTCGCCGTTTCCAACTCGTCCCTGCGAGCGTCGATCTTCTCGGCTGTCTCCTCGCGCTTGTCTTCAAGGTGGTCCGCATTCACCTTCTGACGGCAGTTCGGACAAGTGGCACCGCCGTCGAGATCCGACAACTCTTCGTGTTGCTGTTCGAGGTTCTCGATCTTCGCCTCCAGTTCGGCCACTCGGTCGCTCGCATCGTCTTTCTCCGACTGGAGCTCCCGACGCTTCTCTGGGATGTCGTCGTCTAGGGTTGCGTCGAGCGTCTCCGCGTCGACTCCGATATCGAATGCCGACAGCCGCTCGTCGAGATCCGTGAGTCGGGTTTCGAACTCCTCGCGCGCCCCCTCGTATTCCTCCTCGGCAGCCGAGAGCTCCGCCTCCAGTTCCTCGATGTCGTCTTCCAGTTCGTCGACGTTCGTCTCGGCCTCCTCGACCGCCTCCTGTGCATCCTCGCGGTTGTCCTTGGCTGCGTCGAGCTTCGTCTCGACGCTCGCGCGGGTTTCACGGCGCTCCTCCCACGTCTCGCGGGCGTCGTCGAGCGCCTCCGCGACGACGCTCCGGGTGTCCTCCGTCACATCCTCCGGACGGTCGTCGTCAGGCAGGAACTCCCTCACCGCCTCGCTGCGATTCTCCCGGGCGGCCGACAGTTGGCGCTCTGCCTGTGCGACGTTCCGCTCGGCGGCGTCGATTTCACTATCTAGCCGGTCGATCTCCTCGGACTTCTCCTCGCGCTCGTCCTCGCGGTCGTCGCGGTCGTTTTCGAGACGCCCCAGTTCGTTCTTCGCCTCTTCGAGTGCTGTCTGCCTCTCGCGCTCGGTGTCTTTCGCCGACTCGACAGCCTCGCGGGCGCGGTCGAGTGACTCCTCGGCCGCCTCGGCGTCGCTCAGGTTCACCGCGAACGACTCCGTCGTCGCCGGCATCTCCGTGTCGTCGACCGCCGCCTCGTGATCGTCGATCTCTGACTCGTGGTCGTCGATCTGGTCTTCCAGATCTTCGATCTCCGACTCTGCCTCTGTCACCCTCTCTCGTTGTTCGCCACGCTTCTCTTTGAGCTCGGTAACCTCGCCTTCCAACTCCTCGATTTCCTCACCGAGTTCCTCGTGGCGGTCGATCCTTTCCTGAACCTCCTCGCGGAGGTCTTCGGCCTCCTCTAACTCGTCTTTACACTCGTCTCGCTCCGACTCCGTCTCACTGATCTCGCCTGCGACACGGCCGATCTCAGACTCGTACCCGTCGGTGTCGTGGTCGAAGTCGTCGATCTGTTTTTCGAGCGTGCTGACCTGTCCTTTCTTCTCGTCACAGAGCTTCCGCGCCGCCCGGCGTGCGCCCTTCGCCTGATCTCGGTACTGGTCGAACTCGTCCAGTCCCAGCAGTTCGTCGATCAGCTCCTCGCGGTCCTTTGAGTTCAGCAGCGTGTCGATCTCTCCCTGTTGGACGTACACCGACCGGGCGAACGTCTCGGCGTCCATCCCGACGATCTCTTCGATTCGCTCGCCGACGGCTGTCACCCCCTCGACGGCGTCGCCGTCGTCGAACGACGGTGAGTCGAGTGTTGCTGCTCTCGTTCCGTCGGGCGTGACCCGCCACGTCGTCTCGTACCGTTGCCCGTCGACGGTGAACACGAGTTCGACCTCGGCGCTGTCGCTGCCGTTCCGGACGAGGTCCGCGAGTTCGTCGATGTTGTCCGACTGCGACTTGATGTCTGTCTTGTACAGGCCGGCAAAGATCGCTCGCACGAGCGTCGTCTTCCCGGCTCCGTTCTCGCCGTGGATCGCTGTCACGCCGTCCAGAAGCGACACCTCCTGTGTATCGTAGCTCTGAAAGTTGTCGACACTGACGCTCTCGATTCTCATTCGTCCACCTCCGTCGTCGCCTCGTCGTCTCCGGTAGCCCCGTCGTCTTCGGTAGCCCCGTCGCTTTCGTCGAATGCCGCTTCCATCGCCACCTCCAAGTCTGGTCGGAGTTCCTCTGCGGCTCCCGTCGTACCTGTCGGCACCGACCCGTCCGTGCGGATACGGTCGTCGACTCTCTCGACGACAGGCCCGAACTCCTCGTCTTCGATCTGGTCAGTGACGACCGCCCCGTGGTCTTCCACGTCTTGTACGTCGATGTCGCCGGTGTCGAGATCGACCCGGCCGCGTTTGTCGTCGACCGACACTACCGCTGCTCCCGCTTCACGGGCGGCCGTGTCAGCCTCGTTTGCCGTCATCGCCCCGCGCTCGCCCGTCAGTTTCAGCGCGACGACAGCGTCGTCGAGTGACTGCTGTCTGAGTCTGCTGCGGAGGTGTCCGATCCCGTCGTCCGAGCCGAACTCGACGGTGATCGACTCGAACTGTCTGGTGTCGAGACCAATCTGTGTTCGTTCGATGTGTCCGTCACACGTCTCGACGAGTTGGACTGTTCGTGGGGAGTTCTGACTCTTCTGTGTCCGGGCGGTCGATCCCGCGTACCACACCTCTGTTCCGTCGACTTCGGCGCTCGCCGGCTTGTGGATGTGGCCGAGCGCCACGCCGTCGAGTTCGATCCCGACACTGTCGAGCACCTCTGACAGGTCGTGATGGTCCCCCGATTCGAGCGGGGGCGTGAACGACTGGTGGAGACACAGAATCGTCACGTTCGCCTCCGCTGGTGGTTCAGCTAACTCTAACGGGGTGGTGTCCCAGCTTCGGGAGGGGACCGCGTCGATGCCGTACAGTGCCACGTCGCCGACGAGCTTCGGCTCTCTTCCTAGGTGCTCTACGTCTCCCATCCGACCGACGAGGTCCAACAGTCCCGTGTCCCTCTTCCGTTCGTGGTTTCCGACGATACCGTACGTCGTGATCTCCGCGTCGCCCAAGCGAGCGAACAGTTCCCCGCAGTCGTCGAGATCTCCAATCGAGGGGTTCGAGTCGTGAAACAGGTCTCCCGTGTGGACGACTGCGTCCACATCCTCGTCGATTGCTCTCTCGATTGCCTTCCGGAAGTTGTCACGAAAGTCACTTCGCCGGACGTCTGATCGATACTGTCTGTACCCCAAGTGAGTGTCGCTGACGTGTAGAATCTGCGTCTCTACCACAACAGCCTAGCTCTTTCCCCTAGTACAAAACGGTTTGGTGCCGCCTCACACTGTGGGCGACAGGGACTGTGACACGCTCTCTCCCGACCAGCGTTCCGACGTGGCTGACAACCATTCCGACGAAGCGGAGACGGCAGCGGCGAGTACGGATACGAGACGTTCCAGCCTGTGATAGGGTCGTGCGTAGAGATTTATCGGGTGGGCACGGAGTACTGGACAGTACCGCGTTGTTACAGTGGTAACGAGGCGAAAGCCCACCCGCTTCAGGGGTGCGGA
>CAKZQY010000126.1 GCA_937142015.1 uncultured Halobacteria archaeon | reverse complement strand
CCACACCCACGCCGAACCAAACCTCCACCCCCACACCCACGCCGAACCAAACCTCCACCCCCACACCCACACCGAACCAAACCTCCACTCCCACGCCAACGCCTACGACGAATCAGACAGCAGGGAGCAACGGTACTAGTGCAGCCGACTGGTTCGCCGAACGAGTCGATGCACTCCTCCCGAAGGCAGTCGATCCAGCAGTCCCTGCGACACACCGGAGTGATCCACCGTTCGCTCGTGCCATCCCATCTGTCGAAATTCGGCGAGTACGGGACACAGACTGACGACGCCGAGCCGGTGAGCTCGGCACTCCCAGCATCCGGCGACTTTTGACCCTTCGTCTGTCACCGACAGACATGAAGTCGACAGCGGGAACGACGGCAGCGAAGCGGGCGGCCGGAGAGCGCGCCGCCGCGGCGGTCACCGAGGGTGACACGGTCGGACTCGGAACGGGGAGCACCGCGGCGGCAGCGATCCGTGCGCTCGGGGACCGCGTCGCCGACGGGCTCGACGTGACGGCCGTCACTACCTCGCACCAGTCGCAGGCACTCGCCCGAGAGGTCGGGATTCCACTCGACTCGCTGGCCGCGACGGACCACCTCGACGTCGCTATCGACGGTGCCGACGCGGTCACAGTCGACGCCGCCGACGCGGTCACAGTCGACACCACGGGTGATCTCCCCTCGTCGCCGCCGTTGATCAAGGGTGGCGGTGGGGCACACGTCCGCGAGAAGATCGTCGCCGCCGCCGCCGACCGGTACCTCGTCGTCGTCGACGACACGAAGTTGGAGGCGACGCTGTCTCGTCCGGTGCCGGTCGCAGTGCTCCCCGAGGCCGAGGCGCTGGTGACACGACGACTCCGCGAGCTGGGGGGAGAGCCACAGCTCCGTGCTGCCGAGCGGAAAGACGGCCCCGTCGTGACCGACGACGGCAACCTCGTCGTCGACTGCGCGTTCGGAGAGATCGACGACCCGGCGGAACTCGGCCGTCGGCTCGCTGCTGTGCCGGGCCTCGTCGAACACGGACTGTTCCTCAAGGTTGCGGACGAACTCGTCGTCGGCGAGTCCGACGGCACTGCGACCGTGCGACGCGTCGAGTGATAGTGATTACTGCGAATAGTTCCACGGACGGCGTCGAAAATCGACGGCTCAGACGCTCTGATCGCCGACACGAGTCACCACGGCGGTAAAGACTCGCAGTAATCACTATGACACTGTCGCTCACGAGACCACCGATCGGCGGTCGACAGGATCGACTGCGCTACCGCTGTCTGTCGTGGTCGATAAATCACGTCCGACAGCGAGAGAGCGCTGTCGTTACAGGTCGCGCGGCTGGACCGTCTTCCGGTCGTTCTCCTCCGCGCGCCGTGCTGCGTCGTCGAGGAGTTCCGCGACTTCCTCGTCGAGGGCGTCGTAGAAGTCCGACGCCACGTTCTTGTCGTCCAAGTACTCCTTGACGGCTGCCTTGATAATGTGGTCCGCCATGCACCTGGCGCTATCACAGCGCTACTTATAAACGTTCTCAAATTATCCGGCGAGAACGCCTCACACGGTGGTTTAGTTGGTTGGCGTTCACTCCGGTGGGTCGTGTTGGCCAGTCGCTGTCCCGGACCGGCGAGTACGAACTCACTCACCGTCCCGGACCGGCGAGTACGAACTCGCTCACCGTCTCGAACCGGCGAGCACGGACTCGGTCGTCGTCTCGAAGCGACGAGTACGTCCCTCCGCGGGCCGAGGGGGTCGTATGCGCGAGACGCTGGAGGCACTGGCGGCCGGCGACCTCACGCCGGCAGAGGCGGAGGCGCAGCTCCGCGGCTACACCACGATCACAGACGGAGACAGGGCAGCGCGGTTCGACGCCGCCCGGGAGACGCGGCGTGGGGTTCCGGAGGGGATTCTCGCGGCCGGAAAGACGCCGGCCGAGATCGTCGCCGTGGCAGAGCACGCGGTCGAGACGACTGGGCGGGCGGTCGTCACCCGACTCGACGACGCCGTCGCCGATCGGGTGCAGGCCGCCGTCGTAGAGACACATCCCGCTGCGACGGTCGACTACGACCAGCGAGCGCGGACACTCGTCGTCCACGCCGAGGAGTTCCAGCCACCGTCCGTCGACGCGACGGTCGCAGTCGTCACGGGGGGACTGGCGGACGCCCACGCGGCGGGTGAAGCGGCCGTCATCGCCCGGGAGGCTGGCCCGACCGTCGAGCGGTACGACGACGTCGGCGTTGCGAATCTCGACCGAGCGCTGGACGTGGTGCCGGCGCTTCGGAAGGCGGACGCCGTCGTCGTCGCTGCCGGCCGCGAGGGAGCGCTCCCGACCGTGATCGCCGGCCGCCTCGACACGCCCGTGATCGGCCTCCCGGTCGCGTCCGGCTACGGAGCCGGCGGTGACGGCGTAGCCGCGCTCCTCGGACTGCTCCAGTCGTGTACCGTGCTGTCGGTCGTCAACGTCGACGCCGGCTTCGTCGCTGGCACACAGGCCGCACTGATCGCTCGGAATTGAAGAGTTCAATAACAAGAGCAGCAACCAATCACGCACATGCATACTCGGCGCGTGGCGACTCCAATTGCGCTGATTTTGTACGTCTCAGTACAACTGATCGGACCCAGCGGACTACAGATTCGTTGGATCACGGCGGGTATTCTGTTGTTCGTCCCCAGTCTACTGGGAATCGACTACGTCGAGAGAACCGACCGGGTGAGAGACCGCGCGAAGTGGGCAGTACTTGTCGTCCCAATCAGTTGTGCGCTGGTGATCGCTCTCGCAACACGCGACTCGAACGCCGTTGCCAACTACTTTCTCGGTGGGGTCGCCGGAATCACCCTGTCAGAGGTGGTCGGGGACAGAGTCACGGAGCGGTGATGTGACAGGTGTGCGTCACTCTGGCGAGGGTATTTGTGTCGTGCGCTCGTACAGTAGTTCGCCGGTAGCGGTGGATGCCGGTTGACCATGCCACGCTGTGACCACTGTGGATCGCACGTGTCCGACCGCTTCGCTCGCGTCTTCAGCGACGCACGGGGCCGGTTGCACGCCTGTCCGTCCTGTTCCGCCAACGCGGGGATTGCCGAAGCGGCACGGGCACGGAGCCGGCCCGACGACTGAACTGTCGACTGCCCACGGTCCGCTCGCCGACTCGGGGGGTCTCCGACCGGCGTGCCGGATCGGGTTCGACTCGACTGTTCGAGTCGGTGACGCACACACACGCACACACATCGACCGTGACTCATTACTGTCTCCGACCGTGACTGATTACTGTCTCGTCGCCGTGTCTCTGCCGTGAGCGACGATCACTACGTCTACGTGCTCTCCTGTGCAGACGGGAGTCTGTACACCGGTTACACCACCGATCCGGAGCGTCGCGTGGCCGAACACGACGCCGGAGAGGGCGCGAAGTACACCCGTGGTCGCACGCCGGTCGAGCTGGTTCACGTCGAACGGTTCGACTCCCGCTCTGCTGCGATGTCCCGTGAACACGAGATCAAATCCCTGTCGCGTTCCGCGAAGGAACGACTCGTCGAGGGGACGACCGACTCGTCGGCAGGACGACCGGACTCGTCGAGGGGACGACCAGACTCGTCGGCAGGACGACCGGACTCGCGGTAGAGCGGTTCCAGTAGACGAGTGGCCCAGCAGACGAGAGATCCAGTAGACGAGTGAACTTCTGCCACGCGCTGCTGCGAGCGAGCCAGAGGGATCGTCACCCCTCCGTCGGCGTCGCCGACTCGCGCGTTCCATCCCCCGTGGCGTTGCGGGTTCCATCCGTTGCGGTCTCGTTTCCAGTTGTCGCGGTCGTCGGGTCGTCGGCCGCGTCGGGTCTGGTGAGTCGGCCGAGCGTGACTTCCCCGGGTGGCGCGAGCGTGAACGCCCCGAGTGGGCTGATTCGGAGTCGGTACCGGTCGTTCGGCGACACCTCGAACACGAGGGCCACCTCCGTCGGGTCGTCGGGAGTGAGCGTGAGAAACGAGAACGCTGGCGCGCGGATCTGCCCCTCGTTGCCGACGTACGGACCGATACCGGTAGACGGAGTGTACCGGTCACCGTCGTCGCGGATCATCCTGAACGGCTGTGTCGTCATCTCCAACGGCTGTGCAGCGCGGTTGGTCACGCGGAGCGTGAGCGCCGCCCAGATGCCGGCTGTCGACTGTGCGAGACTTCCCTCTCCGAGGGTCTCGAACGTCTGCACGCGCTGGACGACGTACTCGACACGCTTCTCGTCTGGGCCGACGAGGAACACCTCCCCGACCTCGTGTGGCTCCTCGTTCCCGACGAATGGCACGCCGGCACACCCGGCGAGGCTGGTCGTCAACGCGGTTCCGACTGTGGCGACCACACTCCGGCGTCGCATAGCCGGGGGTTCGAGACGGAGGCCTACCGGTCTTTCGGCGGTCACTGGACCGACAGTACGGATCGACGAGCGTCAGAGGACACGTTCAGCCGGAATCGTCGTCTCGTCGGTCTCGACACCGGACTCGACGACGACACCGCCACGGAGGTCTGCGTCCGGGTGGACCTCGCCGTCAACTCGTCTGTCGAGGCCGTCGAGCTGCCACTCGTTGGCTTCCAGCAGTTCCCACGGCCGCCCCACGTCGAGCTACTGCTCGAACGGGACAGCACGAACCGCCGTCTCGTCCGTGAGTCGTTCGAGCACGTCCGTCAACTCTGCCTCTCCGTGCTCGCTGTCTGGCACGTCGAGCCACTCCCGTGCGCGTGCCGGGAAGACGTACGCACCTGCGTTGATCAGATCCGACGGCGGGTCTGCTGGCTTCTCGATCACGCCGGTGACGTGTGTCTCTCCCGCAGAGGCCTCTCTCGTCTCGGTCTCCCTCGGCCTGTCGTCGTTCGTCTCGTTGGAGGTCGTTTCGAGCACGCCGTACTATGTCGGGTCGTCGACACGGTAGCTGCCGACCGCCGGTCCACCCTCGAACAGCCGCGTCAGCGAGCGCTCGTCACACAGCGTGTCGCCGTTCAGCACCGCGAACGGCGCGTCGTCGAGTGCCGGGGCGGCGACGAGCTCGACCGCGTCGACGACGACTTCCGGGCGGCGAAGCGTGATCGGGACGACAGGGCAGACCGACTCGACGAACTCGACCAACTCCGCCAGTCCGTCGTCGCCCTCCGGAGTCGCCGTGACGACGACGTAGAACCTGCCCGCGACCGGGTCGACACCCTCTCGGACGAACTGGACGACCTGCGATCCGACCGAGAGGCGGCCCGAGACCGACTCGAAGCGGCCGAACGGGAACGCGACGAAGCCGAGTCGACGGTCTGGAGGTGTTCGTCCCACAGGTTGCGAGAACGAACGCACCGTCGGTGACAGAGAGCCGAGAACTGGGAATACCGTTCGAAATCGTCCGTGGACGGCCGGAGCTGCTGATGCCGTACGGGCCGACGGAGATCACTCGCGGAGCCATCACGGACTGCCTCGGGGCCTACTTCTCGTGTTTCGACGACGGAGACGGCGACTACCCCGACCGACCGGTCGACCGACCCAAGTACGACGACTTCGTGTCGTTCCTCGAGGATCACGACGACGAGAACAGCCGGCTCCGGACGGCCAACGAGATCGGCGGTGGAACGTGGGGAGCAGTCAACCGTCGTGTCAAGCAGGACACGTTCGCCCACGTGTTCGATCAGGGATCGGACTATCTCACGGACATCTCGAACGAGGTGTTTCGGGAAGGGCAGGTGACCATCGTTCCCAACGTCTTTCTCGGTCTGAAAGCGGAGGTCGTGGACGGGGTTCCGTCCGTGCCGCCGGAGTTCGCCAACGATCTCCCGTCCTTCGGGAAAGGACAGGCGGTCGTGAAGGCCCCCGACGTGGAGGCTGTCGAAGTCGTTGGACTAGACTACTGTCTCACTCGACACGAGAGCTGAGTACGTCGGAGTGGTCACGGACGGTGTGCTCTCCGGAAATCTGGTGTGGGAGGTCTGTCGAGTCCGTCGCCACACCAATCGCCCGACCAACTCTCCGGAAATCCGGTGTGTGGTGCTCCCCGTGGGCCACCTCAGTCGAGGCAGGGCTAGCGTCACAGAGGAGAGAGACAACGCTGCGGACGCGATGGAGACAGTACCGCGAACAACAGTCACGAGAGTGAGACCTCGCTTCCAGCGACGGTCAGTCTCCTATATTCGGCTGCGAGACGAGTTCGTCGAGGTGTTTCACTCGGAGCGACGCTTCCGCGGCCGCCGGTGGCACTCCCGAGGACGCCAGCGCCCGGTACTCCGCTGCAATCTCACGCGGTGAGCACTCCTCGGAGGCCAGCGACGCCACGTCGAACGGGACAGACTCGCTGTCGGAGACGTTCACGAACGTCACGTCCGCGACAGCCACGGTCGTCGTGTCGCTCTCGGTCTCGCCGTCGGTCCCCGACTCCGACTCGTGCTCGTCTCTCTCCGCCTCAGACGCCACGCCACGCTCCTCAGTCTCCCCGCCAGACGCCACACCACGCTCCTCAGTCTCCCCGCCAGACGCTCCAGACGCCGCTTCGTGCTCGTCCGTGTCGCCGTCGGGCGACGAACTGTCACCCGTTCCCGTCTCCATCTCCTTCGTGCCGCCAGTGAGTATCTCGAAGACGCGGTCCGCCTCACCAGCGTCTGCCTCACAGATCGCCGCGGTCGTCTGCACCCCGGGGTGAGACCACAGCCGTTCACGCTCGACAGTCTCCGACAGCCGCTGGTAGCACTCCCGAATCTGCGGTGGCGTGTACCACTCCGACTCCTCGTGGGTACACTCGTTCAACTCCGTCCACGTCACCGGTACGTGTTCGTCGAGGAACTGCACTGTCGCCTCCCAGTCGGTCAGTGGCCGAACGCGAAAGCGGTGTGTGTCGAGACCCGCTCGCCGGATTGCGGTCGTCCGACGGTGGCCCGAGACGATCTCGTAGGTCTGCGTCGACTCCTGCTGATCCTCGTCACTCGCGGAGTCACGTCGCTCCTCCTCCGTCGAACTAGCGTGTCGTTCGTCGGGAACCGGGCGTACGAGCGGGATAGACGAGATGTGTCCGTTCTCTCGCACCTGGCGGACGAACGCAGCGAAGCCGACGCCGTCGTACTCGCGGACGTTCGCCGGGTGCGGGCGAATCGCGTCCAGCGGCAGCTCTGTGACCCGCAGCTCCGTCTCGTCGGTGTCGAGAGTGAGCGCGACCGGCTCTTCGATCAACGCGGTCCCCGTCCGTGTCCCGTCGGGCTGCTCGACCGCCTCTAACATCACCGCGTGATCTTGGAAGTGGAACGTAGAGACGATCCCGCTGTACTCCCCCTCTGTGGTCGTCACGGTGACTCGCTCTCCCCGAAGTGTCTCCTCCGCCGTCTCCCAGAACGGATGTGGCATGGCTCGCTGGTTCTTCCTCTCCGGTGTATCGGTTTCGGTTTATCGGTGTGTTCGTACGTCAAACTGTCCGAACAACGACAGATACAGCTTCTCACAGTCCGTGCTCACGGGTGCGCCAGAGTCGGTGTTCGAACGTGTCTCGCGCTGGATCTGTCGACTTCGGAGCCTCGACGTCTCGCGCCGAACATGTCGACTTCGGAGCCTCGACGTCTCGCGTCGAACCTGTCGACTTCGCAACGGGAACCGACCAGTCACCACGGCTTTGTCGGTTCGGTGCGTGGGTCAGCACATGACGCAGACAGCAGTCGTCGCAGGCGTCGGTCCGGGACTCGGGGAATCGCTCGCGCGAAAGTTCGCAGCCGAGGGCTGTCGGGTCGCCCTCTTCGCTCGCTCGGGAGCGTACATCGACGACCTCGCGGCCGACCTCCCGAGTCCCGGCGAGGGGCTCGCCGTCGAGACCGACCTCAGTGAGGTCGATCAGATCCGAGAGAGCTTCGAGACGGTTCGAGAGGCGTTCGGACCGGTCGACGTGCTCGTCAACCACGCCAGTGCCGCCTCGTGGACGGGACTGATGGACACAGACGTCGCCGAGTTCGAACGGGCGTGGGCGGTCAACGGGCGCGGTGCGTTCGTCTGCTCGCAGGAGGCTGTCGGCGACATGCTCGACACTGGCGGCGGGACGGTCGTCTTCACAGGGGCGACCTCCGCAGTACGGAGCCGCGGCGGCGCAATCGGGTTCACCGCGGCGAAGTTCGCCGCCCGCGGGATGGCGATGGACATCGCTCAGGAGTTCGGTCCCGAAGGCGTTCACGTCGCGCACGTCGTCGTCGACGGTCAGATCGACACGCCGGGCGTCCGTGACCGACTCCCCGACCGCGAAGACGAGACGTTCCTCGATCCCGACGAGATGGCCGAGACATACTGGCACCTCGTCGAACGAGACGACGTCGGCACACAACCGTTCGAAGTTCACCTCACGAACGGACCGCAGAACTCCGAATTTATCTGACCGAGTGCACTCACGACATCCGTGACAGTGAACAGTTGGAGGTCGTCCCGCTGTGCGGCGGCCTCCTCCACGGACGACGCGAACCCACTCCGCGAGAACAGCGCGTACTCGTGGGCACGCTCGCCGCCGTCTGGGGACCAACGGAGTTCCTCGACGCCGCTCTGGAGCGACGAGAACGCGTCGTACCCGAGCGGCGACTGCTGGAACTTGCACTCTCCGGCGATCAGCGTCTCACCGGTCGTCAGCCCGACGACATCCACCTCGTGTTCACCGTACCACCACTGACCCGTGTTGGTGATCGTGTACTCGGGATACAGTGCGCGGAGAGACGTACAACAGAGGTCTTCGAACGGGCGACTCACGAAGTCCGCGAGTGCCGGCTCGATCACCGCGTCGTAGGCTTCGGCTCCGAGCGCGTCGTACTCGCCTGTCGAGCCGTAGACGAAGTTGAACCAGAGTCGAACGAAGTTGTCACGTATTCGGTAACGACTCCGCTTGGAGCGTTCTGCTCGTTCGGTCACTGGAACGTGCTGTTCGATCAGCCGGAGTCGTTCGAGACGCTGGAAGTACTTCGAGAGTTGGTTGTAGTCGATCCCAGTTGCGCCGGCGATCTCGTTGCGTTCCGTACTGCCGCCGGCAATCGCTTCGAGAATCGAGAAGTAGCGCGTCGGCTCCGTGAGCTCCATGCGCAGCACGTAGTCGGGTTCGTTTCGGAGCGTGCCGTGCGGCGACAGAACCGTGCGTGAGACGTTCTCACCGAGCGGTGCCTCGGGGTCGAGTTCCTCCAGATAGTACGGGACACCGCCGAAGATACCCCACGTGAGCACCTGCTCGTCGGGGGTGTAGTCGTCGGCGACGAACTCCATCGCCGCAGCGAACGGGAGTTGCCGGAGATCCAATTTCAGCGACGAACGTCCGTACAAGGGACTGTTGCCGAGAAGTGCGGCTTCCTCCATCATGCTGATCGAGGATCCGACGAGGACGACCGTCGCAGCCGAGTCTCCGAGTTCGTGGTCGAACAACGCCTGCAGAACGGACGGGAGACTCTCGTCTTGCTCGATCAGGTACGGGAACTCGTCGAGGACGATGATAGCGTCCTGCTCTGTGAGGTACTGGAGCACGGCTTCCCACTCCCGGCGAACCCGAGTAACGCCGGGATACGTATCGGCCGCCGTGTCGACGAACTGCTCGATCTGTAGTGCCTTGGTCTTCTGTCGCGCCTGATACACCACCGCGTTCTCGCGGTCACTGAGGGACTGCCCGACGAGCGCCGTCTTGCCGAGCCGACGACGCCCGAAGACGACTGCGAGTTCCGCGTCCGGTGAGTCGTACAGTTCGTCGAGACGAGCGAGCTCCTCTGTCCGGTTCACGAATCCTGTCACGTGTGGCTCTCCGCTTCACGGCCTCAAAATACTTTGGAGTATCGTACTCTTCAGAATCGTACTTCAAAGTATGATACTCCAAAATATCGTACTCTTCAGAATCGTACTTCAAAGTATGATACTCTAGAGTACAATACCTCAGAGTATCATTCGTCGTCGTCGGACAGTTCCCGTTCGTCGTCGGACAGTTCCCGTTCGACGAGTGCTCGCACGTCCGCACTCGTGACGGCGTCCTCTTCGAGTGCGTCGAGTCGCTCGGTGAGCAGGGCGACCTGTTCAGTGAGTTCGGCGACACGTTCGGTGACAGAGATGTCCTCGCCGTCGCCGATCATCTCGGCAGTGAGAGTGGGGAGGTGAAACTCGGCGTCGGACTCGACAGGAACCGGTGAGAGGAGACCAGTACGCGTGACTCGTTCGACGCTGGTGACGTTCTTCGCGAGATCCTCGGCGAGGCTCTGCTGTGCGTGATCCGGGCCGTGGATCAGTCCGACAGACTCGGGAGAGACGCGGCGGGCGAACTCACGGAGGCCGTACTGGGAGGCGTGTCCGCTCAGCCCGCCGGTCTCGGTGATCCACGAGGCGGGGAACCGGACCCGAACACCACGGGTACCGTCGTCGAGTGTCGTGGGAGCGACGGTGGGGCTGTCGGGCCAGTCCGTGCCGAACGGGGTGACGTCCATCTCGACGGTGATCTCTTCCACGTCACCCCGGAACTGGCTCTGGATCTCGCGGCCGTGGGTGCCGACCGCCTGGTAGCCGGTGAGGATCACGCGTGCAGCGCCGCCGCGGGCCGCCAACTCCGCCAGGTACCGCGGACTGTTCCCGCCGGTGAGCATACCGGACGGGGAGATGACGACCGGGACAGTGTCAGTATCCTCGGCGAGGAGGGCGCGGCGGTCTGGATCGCCGCTGGGCCGGGTGGTCCCAGCCGGCAGGAACGGTTCGTCTCGGCCGCTCTCGGTGACACGGTTGACGACAGCGTCGGCGACCCACTCGTCGTCGGTGACGAACCCGTGGTAGCGGTCAGTCGCCTCCTGTGCGAGGCCGTCGACGACGATCTCGACGCGGTCACGGAGGTCGTCGGAGAGTTGATCGAGACGGGTGTCGAGATCACCGAGGATGAGTTGCGCACGGCCGACGGCGAAGGTGGGGACGAGAACGGGGTGACGCTGTTCGACAGCGTTGCGGATCGTCTCGAACAGCCTCCTGCGGGCGTCACTCATCGCCGTGTGGGTGTGAGTGCCGCCGTAGGTGGATTCGATGAAGAGCGTCGTCGCTTCCGGCGGCGCTTCGATGTCGCGGAGGTGTGGCGCACGGCCGCCGAGGTCACCGGAGAAGACGACCTGCTGGTCGTGGGCGCGGAGGGAGAGCCACGCGGACCCGAGGAGGTGGGCGGCGTCCCCGAACCGGAAGATGGTGGGGTCGGTGTCCGGGGCGTCGGTCGCACCCGCGGCGAGGCCACCGCCGTAGTCGATCGGGTGAAATCTGTCGAGAACGGCGTCGAGGTGGCGGTCGGTGAAGCGCTGTTGGCGGCCCTGTGCCGCCGCCTCCTGACGGTGGATCTTGAGTGAGTCTTCGAGGAGGAGGTCGGCGAGGGCGGCAGTGGGCCGAGTCGTGACAATCGTCGCGTCGTCGGCGAGGTAGCCCTCCGCTTCGAGGACGGGGAGACCGCCGCTGTGGTCGATGTGTGCGTGAGTGAGAAAGACGCCGTCGACTTGCCCTCTCGATAGGCCGTGGAACGCGGGGTAGTCCGTGCCGGCCCCCTGGTTGAGGCCACAGTCGACGAGGTAGGTCGCGTGCTCGGTCTCGACCTGGTAACAGCTCCGCCCGACCTCACGAGCACCGCCGCGGGGAACCACGACGAACGGACACTGTTTGGACGGCGCGAGATCGGCGTGTGCGAGCGGATCGAAATCTGGACCGGGATCGGCGGGCAGCCACGGGTACTCGTCGTTGATCTCTGTCACGGGCGTCAGTCTCGGCTGTCGTGTCATAATAGACACGGAGGCTGTCGACGTATCGAGAGTCTCGGAGCGCCCGACGGTCGAGTGATGCCGTAATTTATTGACGTTTATAATGGTGGCCGCCGGAGGGGAGACCGTGGTGACATCACTCATCGCCGCCGCTCGGTACACCGACAAGAAGGTGGGCGACGGCAGATCCTGTCACCACCACTCAGTAGGAGTGGGACACTCCGAATCCACGCCTGTGGAGAC
>CAKZQY010000125.1 GCA_937142015.1 uncultured Halobacteria archaeon | reverse complement strand
GATACCGCCCGATACCGCGACAGTCACGGAAAATCACTACGCACGACCGTATGAGACCCGGTGGAGACGACGGACCCCGAAACCGAGGCGACCGACTCAACACGAATCCAGTTCGAGGTGACGTGGTAGTCGCGTGTCGGTCGTCGACACTGTCCACAACGCTTAGGCGCTCGCGTGCCGAGCGACTGGTGTGGACACACTGTTCGTCGCCACCGACGTGTACGCCGAGCCGACGGAGGTGTACGAGTTCCTCCTCGACTTCCCGCGGTACGAGCGGTACACGGAGTACCTCGACCGCGTCACGCGGCTGTCGGGCGACGGCGGCCCGGGGAGCAGGTACGCACTGGAGTTCTCGTGGTGGCGGCTCTCCTACACCGCTCGGTCGAAGGTGACGGACGTGTCACCGCCGACGCAGATCGACTGGGTGGTCACGCGCGACATCGACGCGGAGGGTCGCTGGCAGATCAGCGCCTACGAGGAGCTCCCGCCGGACGCTCCCGACGACGCGACGGACGCCTGTCGCGTCCAGATGATCGTCGAGTTCGACCCGAGCTCCGCGAGCGCGGACGCCGTCTCGCTCCCGCTGACCGTCTCGTTCGGCTGGGTGCTCGACCGCGTGAAAGGCCTCGTCGAGGAGGAAGCGACTCGCGTCGTCCGCCGCGCTGTCGCGGACTTAGAGGGCTCACAACGAACTGTGTCACTCGACGTGTCGACCGACTCGGACGCGCTGTGAGTCGCAGTGTCCGGATTCGGACAGCTGTAGCGTCGCGGCGTCGGTCGACTCACTCCAGTGCTGGAGAGTCGTCTCGACCGGGCAGAGCCGTCTCGTCCGCCGGTCGAGTGACCGCCTCGAACTCGAAACACGCCCCGTCGCCCTCGCTCTCGGAGACGGAGACGTCCCAGCCGTGAGCGTCGGCAATCTGTGAGACGATGTTGAGTCCGAAGCCGGTCCCGTTGTCGGCGGTCGAGTAGCCGGCCTCGAACACGACCTCGCACTCCTCCTGTGGCACACCCGGACCGTCGTCGACGACGGCGAACCCGGCCTCCGTCTCGGTAACTGTCACGGAGACGTCACTACCAGCGTGTTCGACCGCGTTGCGGAACAGGTTCTCGAAGACCTCACACAGTCGACTCCGGTCGGCTTCGACAGTCGTCTCCGTCTCGACGGTGAGGTCCGCCTCCGCCGTGTCCACATCGGCCCACGCCTCGCGTGCGACACGGTCGACCGCGACTTGGTGCGTGTCATCGACGACCCGACCGGCTCTGGCGAGTGTCAACAGGTCGTCGATCAGTTCCGTCATCCGGTCGACCGCGTCGCGGCACTTCTGGAAGCTCTCGGAGTTCCCCGTCCGCTCGGCGTGGTCGAGCCAGCCGTCGAGCACGTTCAGCGGGTTCCGGAGGTCGTGTGAGACGATGCCAGCGAACTCTTCGAGCTGCTCGTTCTGTCGTTCGAGCCGCTCGTTCGCCCGTCTGAGCGCCATCTCCCGCTGGTGTCGCTCTGTCACGTCCCGAAAGTAGATCGACACGCCCGTCTCGGAGGGATAGGCTCGTACCTCGAACCACGTGTCGAGCGGCTCGAACTCCGCCTCGAACGCCCGTACCTCCTGTCTCTCGAGTGCAGTGCGGTACTCCTCGTCGAACTGCGTGTCGACGGCCGCCGGGATCGCCTCCCAGAGGTTTCGATCTTCGATACCACCGGGCTCTGTCGCCGGGTGCGACTCGTCGAGACTCGCCTCTGCTGCCGCTGCGAGAATCGGCTCTGCTGCCTCGTTGACGTACGTCACCGTCCACTCGTCGTCGACCGCGAAGAACGCGTCCGTCATCCGGTCGAGCACGACCGCCGGGTCGCCCCTCCCTGTCTCGTCCCTGTCGGCGACGGGTGTCGACTCTCCCCCACCCGCCGACTCGCTCGCGCACTGAGAGTCGGCGGCGACGTCGCCTTCCGCCGGCTCTCGGTTCGAGTTGGGCATCCCGTCGAACTACGTGGAACCGTGTGAAGTGGTTTCCCGATATTCTCGTGTTCAGTGAATAACCACAACCCGAGACAGCCGACACAGGCGCTCGGCCGACGCGTCCCCCCAGTCGACACGCGCTCTAGCTCGACACGCGGCCCGAACCGACACGAGCACCGTCGAGAGGGGAGCCGTGACCGACAGCGTGAACCACCACAGCGACACAACTCGCGTCTGTGCCGTACGCGACAGTGGCCGACAGACAGCTCTACTACGAGACGAGCGGGAGAGGGACAGTCGACGGAACGGCGACAGTGGTGTTCGTCGGCGAAGCCGGTCTCGGCCCGTGGCAGTGGGCGTGGCAGGCGGACGCGCTCGCGGGCCCCTTCGAGACGGTCGTCCCGACAACGAGAGGCTGTGGGCAGGCGGACGCGTCGAGTGACGCGAGCGACGACAGCACCGGCGGAGCAACACCTTCGACAGGGTCCAGCCACTCCGGCGACCCCGCCAACGAACTCGAGCCCGACGCGTTGCTCGCCGATCTCGACGCAGTGGTGTCGGACGCAGGTGTCGACGAGGCTCACGTCGTCGCGGCGGGTCTCGGTGGCCTGCTCGCCGTCGTCGCCGCACGCCGTCGCAGTTGGCCGGAGCGACTGGTGTTGCTCGGGACGCCGCCCACGGGAACGCGCTCCTCCCCGGAGTGGGTGACTGGCCCGTCCGGCGACGAGGACGAACTCCGGGCGGCGACGACCGCTGCCCTCTCCGACGAGTTCTGTGAGCGACAGCCGGACGCTGTGGACCAGATCGTCGCGTGGCGTGCCGCCGAGGACGCCTCGCCCGCCGAGCGCTCGCGGCAGGTCGCCGCTCTGTCTGGCCTCGACGCGACTGACTGGCTGTACGAGGTGACGAACGAGGCGCTGGTGGTCCACGGCGACGCCGACGCCGTCTGTCCGCCAGACGCGGGTGAACAACTCGCTCGGGAGTTGCCACGCGGCGAGTTCTCCCCCGTCGCCGACGCGGGCCACCTCGTCGGCGTTGAGGCCTCCCGCCTCGTGAACGACCGGCTCCACGCGTTCCTCGGCGGAGCCGACGGATACTGATACTGTCGGTCACGAATCGGTGTCTCCGGCGTCGTCGCGTCGTGGTTCAGGCCACGTTCCGTTCGGACAGCGTCCCGCCAGAATCGAAGCGGTCGCGTCCGAGTCGACTCACGTCGCCCGGCGAGCGAGCACCGTCACGGTCGTCACGGTCAGTGCGCGCGCCGACGGAGGAACACGGCTGTCGCCACGGCTACCGACAGCAGTCCGACGAGCGCACCGAATCCGGGACCCCCCGCCGCAGTCTCGTCGCCAGCCGGTGTCCCTGCTGTCGTCTCACCGTCCTGTGTGGACGCCGTCTGTGTGCTCGGTGTCGGCGTCGGACTGACAGTGGACGCTGTCGGCGTCTCTGTCGCCCCCGACTCCGTCGTCGACGTTGTCGTCGCTTCTGGTGTCGCCGTTGGTGTCGGCTCAGACGTTGGCGTGGGCACCGGGGTTGGTGTCGGTGTGGGTTCCGGTGTTGGTGTGGGGTCCGGTGTCGGCGTCGGTGTCGGCTCCGACGTTGGCGTCGGTGTTGCGTCTGGCGTCGCAGTCGGTGTCGCGTCTGGCGTCGCAGTCGGTGTTGCGGTCGACGACTCGTTGTTCGTCGTCACCGTCACTGTCCCGGAGGAGTAGTGGTAGTCACGGAGTCGAACAACGACACCGCTGTCGGTTTCGGTGACGTTCAGTGTCCCGCCGCCGGTCGACGTCTCGGCGGTGAGTCGACTGGGGTCGGAGACCCCCCACGAGTTCAACAGCGAGTCGGGGAGTCGCGCGGTGAACGTCCCTTCGTTGACAGTCTGGCCGTCGGGGAGGAAGTGTGGTGCCGCGACGGCGAGTTCGATCTTCGGCGGCGAGTTGTCGGTCGCCGGCTCGTACGTCGGCGGGGCGAACACCTGCGCGTTGGTGGCAATCGTGACGCCGTCCAGCGTCGCCACGTCCTGCCTGTCGGCTCCTGTCACCTCTGCGATGTTGACGATGGCGACCGCGTCGGCTTCGAGACCCGCCGTCACGTCGCGCGACGGCCAGTTCGCCGGGTCCTGTACACGGACACTGGGTGCGACAGCGCCTGAGGTGACGCCGAACTCGACGGTCGCAGTCGCGGTCGTCCCGCTCGACCGGTCGACGAACTCCGGCTGACTCCCGATGACGACCAGTGTCTCCGGTGTGAACCCGGCGTCGCTCTGGATCTCGACGGTCGCGCGGAACCGCGTGTCCGAGCTTACCCCGACCGCGGCGAGGTCCAATCCCTGCAGCGAGAACAGCCGCACGTTCACGCCAGAAACGCCCCGAGTCGCCGCGAACGTCGCACGCGTCCGGATCGCGTCCGTCTGCACTCCGCCACAGCTCGCAATACACTCCAGACTGGTCACGCTCGCGCTCCCGGTCGACCCGCCCGGCGGCGTGGGTGTCTCCTCTGGCGGCGTCGGCGTCTCCTCGGGTGGTGTGGGTGTCTCGTCTGGCAGTGTCGGCGTCTCCTCGGGTGGTGTGGGTGTCTCGTCTGGCAGTGTCGGCGTCTCCTCGGGTGGTGTGGGTGTCTCGTCTGGCAGTGTCGGCGTCTCCTCGGGTGGTGTGGGTGTCTCGTCTGGCAGTGTCGGCGTCTCCTCGGGTGGTGTGGGTGTCTCGTCTGGCAGTGTCGGCGTCTCCT
>CAKZQY010000124.1 GCA_937142015.1 uncultured Halobacteria archaeon | reverse complement strand
TGGTCGACACGGTCGTGTTCATCGAGGCCGGCGAGATCGACACCGTCTACGACGTGCGGACGGAGGTGAAAGTGCCCGAGGGGCTCACCGCGGAGGATCTCGCACGTCCGGTGATCCAAGTGGTCGACTTCGAGACTGACCGTCCCGCCTACGAGATCTACACGTTCAACCGGCAAGTCGTCACTGTCCCGCTGAACGAGGGTGGCGACAGCCGCGACTCCGGCGTCGACCGGATCGCTCGCCAAGAGATCGAGCGAGAGATCCGCTCGGTCGCACACGGCCACGTCGACGTGGAACTCCGCGGACAGGACGACGCAGTCGTCTACGTCGACGAGGACGACATCAGCTACGTGATCGGGAAGGGGGGCGGCCGGATCTCGGAGATCGAGGACCGACTCGGCATCAGCATCGACGTGCGGACACACGAGGACAAGTCCAGTGGCGCGGGTGCAGGTGGCGGCGTCGGTGCAGGCGGTGGGAGATCGGGTGGTGGTGGACCGGGCGGCGGCTCGGGAACCACATCCGGAGGCGGACCGCCGGCGTCCGGCGGCGCAGGCCACGGCGGCACACCGAAACCACAGGGGACCGTCGTCGAGCCGGAGATCACCAGCCGTCACGTCGTGATCCGGATGGACGAACACGTCGGCGAGACCGTCGAGGTGCGCGCCGACGGGGAGTACCTGTTCACCGCGACAGTCGGCCGCGGCGGCGACATTCAGGTCTCCCGCGGGAGCGCGATTGCGGAGGAGCTCGAAGACGCCATCGACCGGACGCAGACGATCAGCGTCGTCCCGACCTGACACCGCTGCTGTCTCGGACGCCCTCGACTGCCTCGGAGGCCACTGTCCACGAGTCGTCACGCCGCCGGGAGTCTGATCGTGACGACAGTGCCGGTCGGCTCACGTCGGTCGAACGTCAACTCGCCGTCGAACTCGGAGACGATCCAGTTGGTGATCCACAGTCCGATGCCGCTGGCGTGAGTGAGCGCCGTCTCGTACTCCTCTTCGAGTGCGTCGATCTCCGGCTGCGGGATTCCGGGTCCGTCGTCGGCGATGCGGACGACGACCTCGGTCCCCCGCTGCTCACTGCCCGCACAGCCCGTCAGGTCGCTGTCGTCTCGCTGTTCGTCTGTCGAGTCTCGTCGCTCGCCCGTCGCATCTCGCTGTTCGTCTGTCGAGGTGCGCTGTTCGTTTGTCGATGTGCGCTGTTCGTCTATCGATGTGCGCTGTGCGTCCGTTCTGTCGACGAGCGACGCCGAGACGCGGACCTCGGGAACGGGGTTGTTGTTGTGGAGCACCGCGTTCTCGACGAGGTTCTCGAACACGACACGCAGCGTGCCGTGCGCGTTCGCGGTCAGCGCCGGGTCGATCTCCTCGGTGATCCTCGCCTCCGGGTACTCGTCCCGGCAGCGTTCGACTTCCTCTTCGAGGAGCGCAGACACGTCGACAGTCTCCGTCTCCGTCTCGCCGCTGGCGAGCGACTCGACGGAGCGTGCCTTCTCGGCTTTGTCCAGCAGGTCGTCGACCGTCTCGCGGAGTCGCTCGCGTCGCTGGCGTCGCAGCTCTGGCGGCGTGTCCGGGTCGAGCAGTTCGAGGTGACCCAACATCACGTTGAGTCTGTTGCGGAGGTTGTGCCGGAGGAAGCGGTTGAGCACGGAGATCATCGCCTTCTGCTCTTGGATCTCCGCGCTGCGGCGCTGGAGCTTCTCGCTGGCGGTCTGTGCCCGCTCTCGCGCGGTCGCTGCCTCTTCGGCACGTTCACGGAGGCTGTCTCGCACGCGACCGACGGCGGCGAACAGCTCGCCGATCTCGTCGTCGCGTCGTCTGGGGATGTCGACATCGTACTCGCCCGCTTCGATTGCGTCCACCCGCTCGCGGAGCGTGGTGACGGCGTCGACCGTGTCACGACCGACCGCGCCGCCGACGGCGACGACGGCCAACAGCGTGACTCCGACGAGCAGGAGAATGCCGCGCGTGACTGCGGTGTCGAGGCTGTAGAGGCTGCTTGCGGGCGCGTGTTCGATCACCACCCAGTCTGTTCCCCGGACGGGTGCGTACGCCTGAACGTAGTCCGCAGAGAGCGTCTGCTCTCGCCGGCTCTCGCGGATGACGCCGCTCTCGTCGGCCCGCCCGCGTCTGACAGCCGCTGCCGTCTCGTCTCCCGGGAGGTACGGCTCCAGTCGTGCGGACTCCTCCTCGGCGAACAGTACTGTCCCGTCGGCTGTGACGACCTGTGTGAATCCACCCTGTGTCGTGCTCTCGACGGCACCCTCCATCGCGTCTACGGCGACCGTCACGACGAGCACGTCCGACGGCGACTCCGCGACGGGCGAGACGAAGCCGAGAACGACCGTTCCTCGTGCGTTCGCGTACGGCTCCGTGACGGCGGCGGTGTCGTGGCTGTCGGGCGACGTCTCGCCGAGCCACGGCCGCGAGGGAGTCTCGCCGGGCGACAGCGCGGACGAACTGCTCCAGACGACGCGGCCGCTGTCGCGGTCGACGACGTGAAACGCCGTCACGCCGGGCGGGAGCGTTCCGCGTTTCCGTTCGAAGAACGCGCGGAGCCGTGTCGCGTCGGTCGTACCGAGCGCGGGATGGTTGGAGAGCAACACCGTCGGCACACGGTAGTCGGAGACGAACGCCGCCACCTCCTCGGAGTCCGCCTGCGTCTGAGCGAGCAACTGCTCGTTCACGTCGGTCTGGAGCCTCTCGGAGAGCTGTGACTGGACGTAGACGCCGCTGGCCCCGACGAGGAGGACGATCAGCACCACCGCGACGAGCAGCTTGAGCGGGTACGACTCGCGCACGCTGGCGGGCGTTGTCCGTCGGAGCACCTGACGCAGTAGCGACGAGGGACGGCGCAGCAGTGACGACTGGCGGCCCGCTGGTGAAGACGGGTGACCGTCCGACGACGTGTCACCGTCCCTGTCCGCCGGTGTCTCACGACGCGTCGGCGTGTCGCGGCCGACAGCGGCCGACACACTCGTCTCGTCTGCCGTCCCGCCGTCTGTCGCTTCGTCACTGACCGCCGGGTTCTGCTCGCTCGCTCTGCTGTCGGCTGTCGAGCCCTGCTCGCTCGCTCCATCGTCGGACACAGACCCACGTTCGGCAGGTTCCTCACGCGTTGCCGACCCGGGTTCCTCACGCGTCGCCGACCCGGGTTCCTCACGCGTCGCCGACCCGGGTTCCTCACGCGTCGCTGACCCGTCGTCTCGGAGGGGCGTACGGTCGTCCGCCGTCGGGTCAGTGTCGTCCATGCCAGCGGTGTGTCAGTGTCGTGTCGTCGGGGACTCGTCTGCGGCCGTTCCGTGGACGGGGCGACCGAGTCTCGACTGTGCGGTCACGGTCTGTCGCCAGAGAGAGTGAACTCGGTGTCGTGTCCCCGTCGCATCTGCCCCAGTATCACGTGTGAGACCACATAATGATATTGACCGACGGCGGTCCACGGGAGAGGGAGATCTGGAGCCAGCGACTGCGAGTGGGAGCTATCGACTCCGTTACCAGCGGTCCGTGACACCGAGTAGCAGCTATCGGGCCACTGCCAGCGGCCTGTGCCGGCACGTCGGGGTTTTTGACGCCGCCGAGCGACGTGTGGGTGTGACCTTCAGCATCTGCGTTCGGGAGGAGTACACGGACGAAGACGGAGACCGGCAACGGCGGTTCGGCGTCGCAGTCACGACGCGGCTCCCCGGCGTAGGAACACTGTGTCCGTTCGCCTCCGAGAACGGCGCAGTGGCGACGCAGTCGCTCGTCAACGTGGAGTTGGGTCGGAGAGGCATCGACTACATCGACGACGGACTCGCAGTCGAAGACGCCTTGCAGGCGTTGTTGAACGCCGACGAGGGGTCGCCACAGCGACAACTCCACGGTGTCGACGCCGACAGCACGTTCACTTTCTCCGGCGAGGAGTGTCAGGGGTGGTACGGTCACACGAGCGGCGCGAACTACACCGTGGCTGGCAACCTCCTCACCGGCGAGTCCGTGATCGAAGCGGTCGCCGAGACGTACGAGACGGACGCGTTCGGCGACGCGCCGCTCGCAGAGCGACTGATCGACGCGCTGGCTGCCGGCCACGCAGAAGGCGGTGACAAGCGCGAGGACCTCCCGGTGCAGTCCGCGGCGCTACTCGTCGAGTCGACGGAAGATCGGGAGTTCGAGCCGTACTACAACGACCTCCGTGTGGACGCGACTGAGACGCCGGTGGCCGACCTCCGAGAGACGTACGAAGAGGCCGCGCGTGGTCAAGAACTCGTGCTCGAACGCTACGCCGAGGACGGTGACGAGGACGACGGAGACGCTGTCGAAGAAGACGACGGAGGCCCAACGGCGGAGACAAGAAACGAGTGAGAGGCCGAGGCCGGAATCCATAGGGAGCTCCGGTCCGTAACGTGTGTATGACCGACGACGTGAGCGACCGTATCGAGGAGCTCGAAGCGGAAGTCGCGGCGCTGCGAGAGACGGTCGAACAGCAGCAGTACACCGTCAGGTACCTCGCGGCCGACGCCGACCTCGACCCGCTCGAACCGTCGTGTCCCCACTGCGGCGAGGGAGAGTTCGTGACGGAGTCTGGAATCTCGTGGAAGCGTGTGCGCTGTTCGAACTGCGGCCACTCAGAGTACCTCTGATAGTGATTACTGCGAGTCTTTACCGCCGTGGTGACTCGTGTCGGCGATCA
>CAKZQY010000123.1 GCA_937142015.1 uncultured Halobacteria archaeon | reverse complement strand
GACAGCAGCCCCGAAGTCGAAGACAGCAGCCCCGAAGTCGAAGACAGCAGCCCCGAAGTCGAAGACAGCAGCCCCGGGCAGACAGACGACGAGCCCGACAGTAGCGACGAGGACGAACCGAGTGAACCTGCTGTAGAACCAGTTTCGGCCAGCGAGACAGAGGCGGCAGCGTCGTCAGACACGACGCCGCGGTACGAGGGCGCACACCCCACAGAGTCGTTTCAGGTGATCGAGTTCGAGTTGGGCGCGGAGACGTTCGGCATCGAGATCGACTACGTGGAGGCGATCGAGCAGATCGACGGTGTCGCGGGACTGACGCGCGTGCCGGGGACCCCACCGCACGTGATCGGGATCACCTCGGTCCGCGGCCGCACGACCTCTATCGTCGACCCCGACCGACGACTCGGGACCGACTCCGGGGTGGCGCTGGTCGCCGCTGCCGCCGACGAGGAGCTGGGACGGGGCGAGCAGCCGACGGAGCGCTCCGAGCGGACAGTGCTCGTGCTCGACGACGACGCGCTGGCTGCCGAGCGGCAGGTCGGAGTGCTCGTCGAACGCGTCGATGCTGTCTCGACCGTCGACCCGGAGACGATCGACGATCCGCCGACGCCGGACGAACACGTGGCCGGTATCGTCGACCGCGGAGACGCGTTCCTCGTCTGGCTCTCTCCGGAATTCGCACTCCACGAGTAGGTTCCGTGGGGGCAGCTCAGCAGTTTCGAGGCAGTCTGCTCCCGGGAGTTCACTCCATGTACAGCGAGTACGTGATCACGCCGAACCCGACGAGCGTGAGCGCACTCGACACGAGGATGCCGTACAGCGTCGACTGCGACTGGAGGAGGAACTGGTCGACGACGCCGCCGACGGCAGCGCCGACAGTGACGATTCCGAAGCCGACAGACAGTGCGCGCAGCGGGGGCGCTCCCGTCCGTTGGTACGCCTTCCAGCCGAGGTAGCTGATCAGCCCCCCGAGCACGAGGGTGCCGAGCTTCGTCGCCGCAATCGCGGTCGTCACGTGGATCAGTGGAACGATCCCTGCGAGGCCGAGACTCATGTCTCGCGGCGCACCTCCTGCCACATCGCCGAGAGCCGTTCGTCGGCGTCGGTGTCCGACGGACGCTCGACGGCCACGTCGAGTGAGCGGTCGTCTTCGAGGCTCACGCGTACCTCCTCGAAGTCGGTGACGTACACGCTCGCGTGGTGACCGTCTGACCGGACCTCCGTCCCCTCGTCGACCAACGCGGCCTCCGAGAGGAGATCGAGCTTGCGGTACATCGTCGAACTCGGGATGTCCGTCTCGTCGGACAGCTCTGCTGCGGTCATTGGCTCCTCCAGCTGTTCGATGATGACGCGGCAGTCGTCGTCGTCGAGCGCGTCGAGCACCGCGTCCAAATCCGGATCACTGCCGGTCGGCGTCCGCCGCGACAGCATGTCGCGGGCCATGGAACCCCGTACCTACGAGAGGTATTTATTCCCAGCGTTTTGATGCAGTCACGTCTCGAAGACGGAGCCGAACAGCTTCGCCTGTGCGGCCGCGAGGTGTTCGCGGAACGTCGATGCGGAGACGCCGAGCTGTTCGGCGACCGCCTCGGCGTTCGCCTCCCGCGGGTGAGCGAAGTACCCGGCGGCGTAGGCGGTCTCGACGGCTTCGCGCTGCCGGTCGGTCAGCTGGTCGCGGTCGACGACGACGGCGTCGCTGCGTTCCTCGCCGCCGCCGCTGACGACGTACGAGAGCCGCACGTCCGTCGCCGCCTCGCGTGCGGCGGCGATCACCTCCTTGAGCCGCTCGTTCGAGCGCACGCGGAACTTCACCCTGAGTCGCCCGTCGCTGGCGCGAACGTCGTCGACTGGACAGCCGACCGACTCGATCTGCTCGCACACGCAGTCGTCCCAGCCCCGCTCGAACTCGACCGTCTGTGCCGTCCCGTCGTCGAACACTGTCTCGAACGCTGGCGCACCGTCCGACTCGCCGTCGTGAACGATCGGTGTGTCGCTAGGCGCGTCGAACCGCTCGACAGTCGTCGGCGTCCCGTCCGTGGTCCACGTCACGTCCCGGAGCGGCTCGTCGGTCTGGAGGGAGGCCGCCGCGACTGGACAGCTCTCGACTGCGGCGATCGACAGTTCCGCGCGGAGTCCCGTCACACACACGACCAGTCGCCCGAGAGACTTGACCTTTCGCTCGGCGTGTGCCGACCGCCGTCCGAGATGAACAGTTCACCGGTCCGCTGTGAGTTCGTCGGAGGAGACCAGTCCGCTGTGAGTTCGTCGGAGGAGACCCGTCCGCTGTGAACTCGTCGGAGGAGGTGTGCGATATTCCCGTACCACTTGAAGCGCGATGTTCCCACCACTTGAAAACCCTCGGTATCGTGGCGTCAGCTATCCGGGAGTAGCGTGCGTACGCAGACGTGTATGCGACGAGACGACGACCGCCGTCCGCAGCGAGTGAGGCTTCGTCCGAGCACCGCGGCTCGCGGGGGTGTCGCATGACGCAGTCGCCCTCCGCGGAGACCGTCTTCGAGGTGTTGGGAGACGAGTCGACACGCAGCGTGTTCGCCCGTCTGGACGACCCACAGTCGGCACAGGAGGTGTCCGACGAGAGTGGTATCCCGCTGTCGACCGTCTACCGCGCGCTCGACAGGCTGGAGGACGCGAACCTCGCCGAGCGACGGATCGTGATCCGCGACGACGGCAACCGTGTGTTCCGCTTCGTCCGGGCGACCGACGAGTTCAGTGTGACCGCCGGCGGCGGGGACCTCTCGTTAGAGTCGGGAGAGATGGCGACTGTGGAGCCGCGCCGACGCCCGTCCGCTCCCGGTATCTCCGACTGACGCTGTTTCTCGGCCGCGTTCTCGCACGACTGGAAACGCCCACCGCTTGAGACGGCCGAAGCCCCTATCGAGTCGTATGTCACGCAGGAGACGGCGATTCGTCGGGGAGGTGTCGCCGCGAACGGAGAGTGAGGCCGTCGAGGGGCTCCAGACGGCAGTCGTCGGCGGCGGAATCGGTGGGTTGGCGGCCGCAGCCTCGTTGGCGGCCGACGGTGCAGACGTGACCGTGTTCGAGCAGGGTGACAGAGTGGGTGGATCGGCGAATCTGATCACGCGCGAGGGGTTCCGGTTCGACACCGGTCCCTCGTGGTACCTGATGCCCGGCACGTTCGAGCGGTTCTTCGCGCAGTTCGACCGCGAGCCGAGCGACTACTACGAACTGACGCGGCTCGATCCCCACTACCGGGTGTTCTGGAAGGACGGTGACCGCGCGGACGTCTCAGACGACCGCTCGCAAGTGCGGTCGTTGTTCGAGTCGTACGAGGACGGCGCGGGAGCGGCGCTGGACGACTACCTCGCGGACGCCGCCGAGGCGTACGAACTCGGCCTGAAACGCTTCGTCTACACGGACCGCTCCCGGCTGCGGGACTTCCTCGACTGGGACGTACTCAAGAGCGGCCGAGCGCTGCCGATGCTCCGCTCGATGGACGACTACGTACAGGAGTACGTCCAGCACCCGAAGCTCCGACAGCTGCTGGAGTACACGCTCGTGTTCCTCGGCGGATCGCCGTACAACACGCCGGCGCTGTACTCGATGCTGAGTCACGCGGACCTGAACCTCGGTGTCTACTATCCCGACGGTGGAATGTACGCGGTCGTCGAAGCGCTGCGTGACCTCGGCCGCGAGTTGGGTGTCGAGTTCCGGACTGAGACGCGTGTCGAGGAGATCGCCCCCGCGGACGAGACGACTCACGATACCAGTGTCACGACGAACGCCAGCGTCGGGGCACACGATCCGAGCAGTGCGGCGGCGGAGACACCGTTCGACCAGCAGTTCGTCGTCACGACCGAGTCAGTTGGCGACACGGCAGAACACCAGAGCGGATCGGCGTCGGGGGCAACTCGGGCAGACGCAGTGGTCTCGAACCTCAACCCCGCCGTCGCAGAACGCGAACTGCTCCCGTCGTCGCTGCGCCGCCACGACGACGGCTACTGGGACCGTGCCACGCTCGCCCCGTCGGCCTACATGCTGTACCTCGGTGTCGAAGGATCGGTCGAGCCACTAGCACACCACACACTGGTGTTGCCGACGGACTGGGACGAGCACTTCGCGTCGATCTTCGACGATCCGGCGTGGCCAGACGACCCGGCGTACTACGTCTCCGTCCCGTCGCTGACGGACGACACCGTCGCGCCGGACGGCCACGAGACGGTGGTAGTGCTCGTTCCTATCGCACCCGGATTGGACGACAGCCCCACGGCCCGCGAGCAGTACCGCGAGACGGTGTTGGACGATCTCGCGTCACACACCGGCGTCGACTTCCGCGGTCGGATCGTCGTCGAGGAAGACGCCTGTGTGAGTGAGTTCGCAGAACAGCTCGGCGCACCCGGCGGGAGCGCGCTCGGGCTCGCACACACTCTCGATCAGACCGGGGCGTTGCGTCCGGGTCACCGCGGCGGCGCGGAGGGGCTGTACTTCACCGGCGGCTACACCACGCCCGGCATCGGTGTGCCGATGACGCTGCTCAGCGGCGCACAGACCGCCGACGCGCTCCGCGCGGACGCCGAAACCGACCGTCTCCTCCCAGCCTCCGTCCCCCTGCCGCTGTAGCAGCTGTCGTACTCGACAGCCCACCCGTGCAGTCAGCCGAACAGGCCGCCGAGGTACAACACGAGCGTCGCAGAGATCACGAACAGTCCACCGGCGTAGCGCGTGATCGCCACCTGTCGACCGCCCGTCACCGCCTCCGGGTCCTCCGTGAGCGCCGACCGCAGTCCGACAGCCGTTCGTTCGTCGCGTCCAGTCTCGCCGCCGCCCACGTCCGTGTCCGGGCGCATCGCACGCGTCTGTGAGAGGAACAGTCCGGCGAGCCCCGCGGCGGACGCCATCGAGAGGAGGAGCACGGCCAAGCCGACGTTGTAGCCGACGACCACGGCGAGTCCGACGACAGCGAGCACCGTGGCGACCGGCCACACCACGCCGTGGACGAGAATACCACGGAGACGGCGGCTGTCCATACGACGTCTCTGACGGGGACTCGAATAAACCGTGTGGGTCTGTGGTCCCCGACGAGCTGTCGTCTGTATCACCGGCCCGAACGGGACAGGCATCTCGTTGCGCGCGGATTGGAGGTGTCCCGTCGGGCGCAGCGGGCGCACTCGGCGCGTCTCGCACGGACGACCGCGAATCCGCCCGGTTAAGTGCCACGACAGAGACGTTCGACACGATGGCATCGTACGTTGGGGTCGACCTCGGGGCCACGAACACGCGTGCAGTCGTCGGGGACGAGACGGGCGCGATCCACGGTGTCGCTCGGGACGCGACGCCGAGCGGGCCGAACGGCATCGCGGTGACGGAAACGGTGTTGGAGGTGACGCGTCGGGCTTGCGACGACGCGGGTGTCGCGCCGGAACGGGTGGCTGCGGCGGGTGTCGGCTCGATTGGCCCGCTGGATCTGGCGGCCGGGGCGGTGACGGAGCCGGCGAATCTCCCGGACTCCGTCGAACAGGTGCCGTTGACCGGACCGCTGTCACAGCTTCTCGACACCGACCGGGTGTCGCTCCACAACGACACGAACGCCGGCGTGATCGGCGAACGGTTCTACAGCGACCGCAACCCGGACGACATGGCGTACCTCACGATGTCGACCGGGATCGGAGCCGGCGTCTGTGTCGACGGGAGTGTCCTCACCGGGTGGGACGGCAACGCGGGGGAGATCGGTCACATCGTCGTCGACCCGGCCGGCGAGATGGTGTGTGGCTGCGGCCACGAAGGTCACTGGGAGGCGTACTGTTCCGGGAAGAACATTCCCGACTACGCACGGCACCTCCACGAGACGCACGACGTGTCGACCGACCTCGACATCTCCGACCCGCGGCTCGGTGCGGCCGACGTGTTCGCCGCCGCCGACGAGGACCCGCTCGCCGAGTACACTGTCGAACGTGTCTGTAGGTGGAACGTGATCGGTCTCGCGGATCTCGTCCACGCGTACGCGCCGCTGGTCGTGTTCGTCGGCGGCGCGGTCGCGCTCAACAACCCCGAGGCTGTGCTCGATCCGATCCGCGAGGCGCTGCCCGGCCGTGTGATGACGAACGTCCCCGACGTGCGCCTCACGACGCTCGGTGACGACGTCGTGGTGAAAGGCGCGCTCGCTGCAGCGCTCACTGGCGGCACCGGTGACCGCTCGCAGGTGGACGCCTGAACGACGCCTGCGTGGTGAACGCCCGAACGACGTGTCTGTGGCCCCGAGTACGAGACCGTTCGTCTCTCCGTCGTCTCAGATCGACCGGTAGTCGCCGAGACGCGTCCCGTCGAGGAGGTACGCCTGCCCCGCCGACAGGCCCTCTGGCAGGAACGGCGCGAGAAACGCCTGCCCCTCGACGTTCACCCACGTTCCCCCCGATCTGTCGTTGAATGCCGGAACGACGATCAACTCCGGGTCGTTCCACGCCGCCGTGGTGTCTCGGTCTTCTCGCCGTTCGGCCGATGCTTCCTCGCCGTCCTGCCGTTCGACAGACATCTCCTCGCTGTCCTGCCGTTCGACAGACCCTGCCTCACCGTCTCGCCGTTCGGGCGTCCGCCTCTCGCTGTCTCGTCGCACGAACGGCTCGCTCGCGAGCGGGCCGCGCAGCCACGCACGCTCCGTACGGCCGCGTCCGACTTCGTCCGCGAGCTTCACCGCCGGGTGTTCGTGTCCGACACAGATCACGTCGGCAGCGAGCACGTCCGCCGCGGGCCACGTGTGTCCGTGGAGGAAGCCGACGGAGCCGCGTCTGGTGCCCGTAGCCGGCGTCACGTCGAGTCTGTCCGGGAACGCCTCGGCGAGACCAGTGTCGTGGTTGCCACGGACGAGTGTCACGGGCACGGGGACGGCGTCGAGCAGCGCAGCCACCTCTTCGCGCTCCGTCTGTCCGACGCCGGACACCCGGTGGCCGAGATCACCGACCACGACCAGCCGGTCCGTGTCCGTCTGGTCGAGCAGCGACAGCAGTCGCTCGCGGCGCTGATCACTCGCGCTGTCGAGTTCGATCCCACGCTCGTGGCGGAGACCGACCTCGATGCCGGCGTGGTAGTCTGCGACGACTAATGCTCGCTCGCCGCCGAGCCGTGCTGTCGCGGCCGGGTGATCCGGCACGGGCTCGACGAGCGGCTCTCCCGTCTCGACTGGCCCGACCGGTCTGCCGCCGTCACGCTCGTGTCGTGCCATCAGATCGTCTTGAGACCGTCACCGACCTCGTAGCACTCCCCACTCATCAGCGCGTCTTGGATTGCATCCTCGACTGCCGCCGGCTCGACACCGAACCGGTCGACGGTCGCAGCCACCACCCGCTCTCTCTCTGCGCCGTTGCCGTCGCCGAGTTCGTCCATGATCTCGATCACTGCCGCTTGGAGGTTCACCGGGTCGCTCGGTTCCGAGTCTGTCGTGTCTCCCGCTCCTGCCGACTCGTCTGTTGTGCCTGTCCAGAGTGACTCGTCCGCCGCTCCCAGTCCCGCCGACGCTTCTGACTCTTCGGTGCCGGCCGACTCGGTGGTGTCGACCGACTCGGTGGTGTCGACCGACTCGGTGGTGTCAGTCGAGGGTGCAGTGGAGTCGGTCGGTGATGTAGTCGTGTCGGTCGAAGGTGCGGGCTCCGTCGTGTCCGCCACACCCGAGTCCGTGTCGAGGGTCTCTGCGCGTTCTGCGGCAGCGAGTTCGTCGGCCTCCGCCAGATCCTCGGGGTCGGGGGCGTCGAGACCCGACTCACCCGGCTCTGGCACCTCCGACCCAGGGGAGAATCCGACCTCGTGTTCCGACAACACCTGTTCGCGCTCCTCCTCGGTCAGTGCGTCGTCGAGGTCGTCCTCGTCGAGATCGGTCGGATCTGTGGCCGGTGTCGACTCGGTCGCGTCTGTCGTCGCCTCCGTGCTCGGTGTCGACTCGGCCGCCGACGACTCGCCGGGACTGTCCTCGAAGCTCCCGAGACCGCTGCTCTCGCCGGCCGTCGTGTCACCCGCGCCAGACGTGGTGTCGCTCTCTGTCTCCGCGCCGAAACTGTCGTCGAAGCTCCCGATCTCGTCGTCTCCGCCGACCGAACTCTCACTCGTCGCTGGGGTGTCTGTGGCGGATGTGTCGGTGTCCGCGGTAGATGTGTCGGTGGTCACGGTGTCCGCGGTAGATGTGTCGGTGGTTGCGGCGTCTGTGGCGGACGTGTCAGTGGTCGCGGTCTCTGAAGTCGAAGCCTGATCTGTGGAACTGTCCACACTAGTCGTCTCTGCACTGCCAGTACCGGCCGTCACTGCACGACCAGTGTCGACCGTCCCTCCACGACCAGTGTCGACCGTCTCTGCGCTGTCGGTGTCGGCCGCCTCTGCGCTGTCGGTGTCGACCGTCTCCGAGCTCGTCGTTCCGGCAGTCGTCGTCGAGTCTGTCGTCGCCCTACTCACTTCGCTCTCCTCACCGTCCGTCAGTCCGACGTGGTCGGGGAGCGGGCCGAGTGTCACGTCGTCGACGGCGTCCGGCGAGGTGGTCGAGACCGTCACCTCGTCACGCTCACCGGCGACGACGGCGAGGGCGTCGGCGGCGAGTGCGCGAACACTCTCCAAGTAGGCCGTCGTCGTGCCGTAGTGGTCGAGCGCGACGGCGACACCGGCGGCGAGCGACTCGTCGACCCCCGCGTCGATCAGTTCTTCCCGCAGGTCGTCGCCGCGCGCGTCCATCTGCAGTGCGGCGGCGGTGACAGCCACCCGGTGGAGCGTCGCCTCCGCGGCGTCGACGACCCACGCGTCCCGCGTGTCACTGTCGACCTCGCTGAGACTCTCCGGTCGGACGGAGGTGTACACCACGTCGCTGTCCTCCGGCTGGAACGTCCGCGCTTTCCCGGTCAGCGAGACGAACGCGGGCGGCGTCGTCCGGTCGAGGAACGCCACCTCGTCCGGCTGGTACTGGCCGGCGTAGGTGACGAACGCCCCTGTCGGATCGACGACGCGCCCGCGGAGTGTGTTCTCGTTGACCGTCTCGACCTCGGTCAACACCCCGACGACGAACAGCCGGTTGACACGCCCGCCGGTCGGTGTCACCACGTAGTTGGGTGCCTGCTCGTCGTCGCTCTCGGAGTACTCGTAGCTCGCGTCCTCGAACTCCGACGCGAACAGCCGGTATGCGACCTCTCGCTCGCCGACTGCGCTGCTCTCGTCGTCGCTGTCGTCGCTCGAACTCACTGCGGGTCACCTCCGTTGTCGCGGTCCGCTGTCGGCGTCTCGACCGACTGACCACTGGCCGCGGCCGCTTGCCGGGACTGAACACTGGTCTCGGCCGCTTGCCGAGACTGACCACCGGTCTCGGCTGCGTTCCACCCGCCGTCTGTCGCGGCTCGCACATCCGCGAGCAGACGACTCGCGCGGTCGGCGGGGTCGTCTGCGGTCCGTGCGAACTCGCTGGCGTCGAGGTTCGCGCCGTAGTCGTCGACTGACAGGTGTCCCCGGACGCGGTACTCTCTCCCGACGAGTTCGGTTGCGATTTCGTCGGCCACTACCTCGCGGTCCATCGCGTCGCGGGCTGCCGACAGGGCGTCGTCGAGTGTGCCGCCGTACACCTCCGCGGTGAGCTCTGTCCCGAGAATCGCTGTCACGGTGTCTGTCCCGTCGTCGACGATCGCCTTCACGCGGAGGTCGTCCTCCGGGTCGACCGCGCCGTGGCTCCGACACTGCTCGTTCTGCACGAGGCGACCACACTCCGGACACCGCTGGATCAGCCCGGAGCCGTCTCTGATCTCCAACACGTTGCCGACGAGCTCCACGTCGTACATGCCGCCGGTCTCGACCGCCTCGCGGATCGAGAGCCGCGGAGCCTCCTCGGAGACGGACACGGTCGCCTGTGACACCTCTGTGAACTCCGTGAGGTTGATCGACGGGACGCCTCGGAACTCGCGGACGTACACGTCCTCTAGCCGGAGTTCTGCCCCCTCTGTCACCGCCGGGCGTGGCTGCCAGTCGGTGAAGGGGAGTCGGGCGGTGTCGTCTGCGAGCACACCGGAGAGGATCTCCGTCTCCCCGTCGCGGCCGTCGATTGTCCGCTCTTCGACGTCGATCACTCGCACCTCGACGTTGCGCCCACGGTCGCCGGGCTCCAACTCGATCAGGTCGCGGTCGCCGCCGACCGGCTGTGATACCGAGACCGTCTCCGACTCCAGGGCGACGGTCGTCGACTCGCCGAGGTTCAACTCCGGCTCGCCGTCCCACTCTCGGACTCCGGCGTTGCCGACGGTGACGCTGTCGCCCGGCTCGAAGCCGAACTCCTCCCACGCGGTGTAGCTGATCGTCCCGGTCTCGTCTGCGATCTCTCCCTCACGGATGGTCGACTCCTGTCCCTGGTAGCGAATCGTCCGCGTCCCGACTGTCAACACTCGTCCCGTGACGGTGACGTTGTCCGACTCCGTCGTGATCTCGTCCACGTCGACCGAGGTCGGTGTGGCTCCGCCGCCGTCCCCGTCGTCGCCGTACTTCCGACGGATCGACTGTTTCGCCTCGTCGACTGGAACGCTGTACTCCAACAGGTTCTGAAGATCCGATGCGACCTCCTCTTTGTCGACACCGAGGGCGGAGGCGAGCTCCTCGGCTGTCTCCTCTACGTCCATGTCTGGTGGTACCTCCGCATCGGGCAAAAGGATTCCTCCGAGACGCGTGTGCTCCCGTGATACGGTCGTGCGTAGTGATTTTCGGTGACTGTCGCGGTATCGGGCGGTATCACGTCGCTGCGGTGCTCTCTGTCGGTCGTCGGTGGTAACGATCTACGCACGACCGTACGAGTGACTGTGCGAACAGTCGGACGGAGGCTCCTGTCTCGTTTCACCACGAGGCGTCGTCGCCACACCGACAACGTTTCGGCGTGTGACCTCCGAACGGTGGGCATGACGCTGCGGGTTACATTCCTCGGGACGAGCGGCGCAGTCCCGACTGTCGAGCGCGCTCCCAGCGCGGTTCACGTCAACCGCGAGGGGGAGTCGTTTCTCTTCGACTGCGGTGAGGGTACACAGCGACAGATGAAGCGGTTCGACACGGGGTTCGACCTCTCGCACATCTTCCTCACACACCTCCACGGCGACCACACGCTCGGGGTGCCGGGACTGATCCAGTCACTCGGGTTCGACAACCGAGAGGCGTCGCTCGCGATCCACGGCCCGCCGGGGTCGCGTCGCCAGATTCAGTCGTTGGTCCACGCCGGCGGAACGGACCCCTCCTTCCCGGTGCGGATTCACGAGGTGACAACCGACAGTGTCGCACTCGCGCGCGAGGAGTTCGAGATCCGGACGTTCGAGACGGACCACCGCACGGCCGCTGTCGGCTACGCGCTCGTCGAGTCCGAGCGGAAGGGTCGCTTCGACCGCCAGCGCGCGGAGGAGGAACTCGACATCCCTCCCGGACCGGTGTACGGTCGACTCCACGAGGGTGAGACGGTGGAACTGGACGACGGCCGTGTGATCCACCCGGAGCAGGTTGTCGGCGACCCGCGACCCGGACGACGCGTGGTGTACACTGGCGACACCAGACCGGTCGAAGCGACCGTTCGTGCCGCCGAGGACGCGGACCTGCTGATCCACGACGCTACCTTCGCGGACGACGACAGCGACCGTGCGCGCCAGACGGCCCACTCGACTGCCCGCGAGGCGGGCGCGGTCGCTGCACGTGCCGACGCCCGACGACTCGCGCTCACACACCTCTCCTCGCGGTACGCCGGCGACGCGGACCGACTCGCCTCGCAGGCTGCCGAGGTGTTCGACGGCCACGTCGTCTACCCCGACGACGGCCACGTGATCGACGTGCCGTTCCCCGACGAAGCGGCGGACGGAGACCACTGATCTGTCGCGTCTGTGTCCGACGACGTCAGGTATTATACTTCAGTATCACTCGGAAGAGCGTCCCGTCGTGGCGAATGTAGTAGCCGAACTGTTCTCCTTCGTAGCGTGGCACATCGGCTAGCGACTCCTCCACGCGACAGAGTTCGACAGCAGTCAGGCGGGCAGACCCTCGCTTACCGCTCTCTGCAGCCGCATTCAATGCCTCTCGGACGAGCCTCGCGTCGTCCGGGAGCTGTGTGCTGTCTGTGACGGTCGCGTTCGCTGGCGCGGTTTCGACGAGCTCTGCCACCACTGCCCCGCCACGGTTGTGGGAGCAGGTGAGACTCTCGACGCCCTGTGCGCATCCTGCGGTGACGAGGACGAGCACGACGGCTGCGAGTGGCGTGGGTCGGACCATCCTGTGTTCTACTCCACAGCCACTTCCAGTTGTTCTTAATGGAACAGAGAACCACCAATCCGTCTCAGTCGTCGAGACCAGAGGTGTCGAGTCGCTCGCGGAGTCGTCGCCACGCCGCCTCGTCCAGGCCGGTTCGTCCGAGCGTGTGTTCGTGCGCGTCACTGCCGCCGGTGACCAGCAGGTCGTGTTTCTCGACGAGTTCGTCGAGTCGCGTCTGGTCCGGCTGTGCGGTACGGTCGTACGGGTAGAACCGCTCCACCGCGTCGAGGTCGTACTCGGTGACCAGCGACAGCGCCGCACTCGGGTCGGGGTACCGGAACGGGTGTGCGAGACTCACAACGTCACACGCCGTCCGCAGGAGTGAGACCGCCTCCTCGACCACCGGCACGTCACGCGGCACGTAACACGGACAGTCGCTGCCGATCAGCTCGTCGAACGCCGCTTCGTAGTCGTACGCCGCACCACTCGCCGCGATGCCGCGTGCGATGTCCGGGCGGCCGACACCCGGCGAGAGGTCCACGTCGACCTCGACACCAGTTTCGGCCTCGACCTGCTGGACCATCCGTCGCGCACGCTCGACGCGGTCGCGCTGGATGCGGTCACACTCCGCCGCCAGCGCCTCCGTCTCGGTGAGTCCGTAGCCGAGCAGGTCGACCCGCTGGCCGCCCGCGTCTGCCCGGAGTTCGATCCCGCGGACGACTGTCACCCCGCCACGCCGCGACACTGGCGCGTCCAACTCCGGGTGGTAGCGGTCGTGGTCCGTCACCCCGACGACCGAGACACCCGCCTCCTCTGCGACTGCTGGGAGTTCCTCCAGCGTCAGTCGCCCGTCGGACACCGTCGTGTGGACGTGGAGGTCTGCGACGACCATACCTCTCTGTTCGGTCGGAGCCGGATATACCGTCTGATGACGGATCGGATCGATCGTTCGTGACGGATCGGATCGACCGTTCGTGACGGATCAGATCGACCGTTCGCGTGGTGTGCTCCCGAACGGGTACGGCTGGAGCAGTTCGTAGCCCGTCTCGCGCACCACGACCAGATCCTCCAGCCGAACACCACCCTCCGCAGGGTCGTACACACCTGGTTCGACAGTCACCACGTCACCAGCCTGCAGCGTCGTCCCGTGTGACAGCGACGGGGCCTCGTGCAGAGAGAGTCCGACCCCGTGACCAGTCGAGTGGGTGAACCCCACCTCCGTCGAGTCGACGCGGAACCCGTGGGCTGCGAGCTCTGCGGCCGCCTCCTCGTGGACGCGCCCGGCGTCGACGCCAGCGCCGGCCTCCAACTCGGCGAGTGCCGCCTCACGCGCCGCCTCGACGGCGACGTACGCGCGTCGGTCCCACCCACCTGTCGAGTCGACGACGAACGTGCGCGTGAGGTCGGCGTAGTACCCCGCTGGTCCGCGCGGCGACAGGTCGAGTAACACTGTCTCGTCCGGGCGGATCTCGTCGTCGCCGAGGTAGTGGAGGTCCGCCACGGTTACCCCCGCGCCGATCACGGAGTTGCAGGCGTCACATACCCCTGCGGCTGCCAACACCGCGTTCACCTCGCGGCGGAGGCGGTCGGTCGTCAGCCGCTCTCCCTCCCAGTCGAGGTGGTCGCCTGCGACTGTTGCCGCTGCGAGAACGGTTTCGGCGCGTGCCATCCCAGCCGCCGCAGCGCGTTGGACTGCCCGGTGACGCTCGATCTCTCGTCGTGTCTTCTGGCGACGCATCTCCTCGACCACTGTCGTCGACACGAGTTCGAACCCCGCCGTCTCCAGCCGTACTGCCGTGTCGTGTGGCACCTGCCGTGGAACGAGCAGTGTTCCGCTCTCGACGCCCGCGTCTGCGAGCACAGCGACGGCGCGCGCGCCAGCAGGCTCACCGACCGCCTCCGTTCGAACCACCTCGCCCGGGAACTCCCGGCGCGCCTGCTCGCCGTACAACGACGGCGCACAGAGTACTGCCCGGCCACCCCTGTCGTCGTGGGATTCACCGTCCCGACTGTCCGTTCCTGCCCCGGGGACGTAACAGAACGCGTACCGTCGGTCGGGTCCACGGAACCGCGTGAGGTACCGGAGGTCGTCGTCCGTCCGGTCGCCGACGTGGACGAACGCGACCGCGTCTTCGTCTCCGAGTCGGCGCGCGAGCGGCTCGTACCCGGTTGTCGGCTGCCGGGCTGCCTGTTCGGTGTCTGTCGCCCGTTCGGTGTCTGTCGCCCGTTCGGTATCTGTCGCTCGCCCGGTGTTCGTCGCCTGCCGGGCCTCTGTCGTCGCTCGCTGGGTGTTCGTCTCCGACCCGGTGTCGCTCCCGTCTGTCACGTTCGGACACTCGGTGCGGGTAGCCAAAAGATTCCCGTAGCCGACAGTGTCACCCCAGTCGTTCGCTCACCACGTCCGTCGTCACGCCGACAACCGCGCCGATCAGCATAGCGACTCCCGCTGCGAGTGTTTGGCCAGCCAGTCCCGCTACGCCGAACGCGGTCGCCTCTGTGGCGTGGACGCTGAACATCGTCGCGTAGCCGAAGAACGCACCCGGTGTGAACGACAGCAACGGAACGAAGTCGTGGAGACTCGCCGCGAACATGAACAGTCCCACGATCACGCTGAGCGCCACGTCCCCTCCGCCGAGAACGCGGTTCACGAGGAGGAGTGTCACAGCAGCGTAGGCGATCCCCGAGAGGTTGCTCGCGTACCCTTTCTGTAGCCCGGCCAGCCCCGGGTCGTCGACGGCGTAGAACGTCGCGGACGCGACGAACGACGGCCAGAGTGGAATCTGGAGACCCGCCACGAATCCGTACGTCCACGGAACCGACGCGAGCCCGAACACCACGGCTAGCGACCACGTCTCGTTCCACTCGGTCGGGTCCGGTGTCGTCGACTGCTCTCCCTCGGTCATCTGTGTGTCGTTGGTTCCGACGTGAACAGTGTTATAAACAGTGCCGACGAGACGAGCGACCACCGTGGGCGGCCGAGTTCCGATCACTCCGCGCTCGGCTCGGCGGGCTCTTCGACGCCAGCGACAGACTCGACGAGCTCCGTCGGCGACTTCTCGCGGAGTTCGTTGAACAACACGACACTGACCGGGAGCGTGGGCGCGCCGTCGATCAGATTCTCCATGATCACCAGTCGCTCGCGGGCACGGGACATCCCGACGTAGAAGACGCGTCGCTCGTTGTCCGTGAGCACCGGGACGGGATCGGTCGTCTTCGTGAACTCGTCGACACCCTCGATCTCGTAGTCTTCCTGTTCCGCCTGAGCGGCCATCTGTTCGACCACCTTCTCGGTGAGGTCGGTGGCGACGTACACGTGGTCTGCCTCACGACCCTTGGCGGAGTGGATCGTGCCGAGCCTGACGCGGTTGGCGTCCATCCCGCCGTAGTCGCCCGCGAAGTACGACTTCAACGACTTCCGCTGGAAGGAGGTGATCTTGCGAGCCATGTCCGCGGCGCTCGCAGGCTTCGGCATGAACGGCACGCGGTCGCTCACGTCCTCGGGTGAGACGGGAATCTCGGCGAGGTCCTCCGCGTCGGCGGCCTCCTCGACCTCTTCGAGGAAGTCGTACAGCTGCTCGCGGTCGGTCGTGCCGAACGCGGACTCCTGGAGGATGTCGGCGAGACGACGAGCTTCCAACACGGTGAGCGCCTCGTCTCTGTCGATCTTCTCGACCGCGTGGACGTAGTCCGTCAGCCGGTCGGTCCACATCCGCTGGTCCGTGAGACAGGAGAACGGAATCCCCTCCGTGATGAACTGGTCGATGAACTGGAACATCTGGTAGCGTGCGCGGAACAACACCATCACGGTGTCCTCGTCTGTGCTCCGCACGGTGCTGCGGACGTTGCGCACCAGATCGAGAATCGAGGGGGAGTCGATAGCCTCGACGACGCCGCCGTCCTTGCGCGGTTCGAGATCCTTCTCCTGTCGCTTGTCGATGTGGCGCACTTCCTGGTTGACCGCGTCGAGAATCCGCGAGGGGAGACGGTAGGAGTTGGGCAGCACCTCGTCTTCCTCGACGCGGGTGTCCAACAGGAGATCCGGGTCCGCGCCCTGCCACGCGTACACCACCTGGTCGTCGTCGCCGGCGATCAGACACTCCTTCATGTGCGGCCGCCACTCCTCGTACACCTTGTACTGGAGTGTGGTGATGTCCTGGAACTCGTCGATCACGAGGTAGTCGACGTTCGGGAGCAGCGAGCGCTGGTGGACCCGCTCTAGCATGTCCGCGAACCCGACCACGCCGTTTTCACCCTTGTAGTTGCGCCAGCCGCGGATCGCCTCCGGAACACTCACGCGGTCGTCGTCAGACGGCCACGTCGGGGTGTACTTGTTCCCCTCCTGTGCGTTGGGGTCGATGTCCGGCGGGAGACGAACCTCTTCGACGTCCCACTTGAACGGCACGTCGTACCAGTCTGCCACGTCGCGGCTCGTCCGCTGGAGCCACTGGGAGGTGGCGATAATCTTGTTGCCCAGCGTCGTCGACCGCGCGGTGCGACGGCCGGCTCCGGAGTACTCGTCTTCGAACTCCAGCCCGTAGTCGTCACAGAACTCCTCTTTCTCGTCTTCCCCCACCACGTCGCCACGGGAGAGGTTGAGGAGTTCGTACGCCTTCGCGTGCATCGTGCAGACGTTCCCTTGCAGGTGCCGCGGTGTGGTGTCGAGCCGCTCTGCGAGCCGCTCGCGCACCTCCGCGGCCGCCGCCCGCGTGTACGAGACGACGAGGACGTCCCGCACCTCTACGCCGTCCTGCTCGAGGAGACCCTCTACCCTGTCCAGCAGTGCGGTGGTCTTCCCACTGCCGGGGCCTCCGAACAGGCGCGTCACTGTTGGGTCGCTCATCACAGAGACACATGTGACGGTGAAACATAAGCCCCGTGGCTCGTCACCGGCCTCACTCCCTCACGCGTCCGCTCACTCGGGGCTCAGACCACGGTAATTCTTGCAATCGTGTCCGATAACTGGTACGTTCACTTCCGGAGGCGGACGGCCGCAGCGGTCGAGACAATGCTGAATGAGCCACGGCGGTCGAGGCAGAGCCGAACGGGTCACGGCGGTCGAGGCGGGGCCAGACCGACTGCGGCGGCCGAGGCGGGGCCAGACCGACTGCGGCGGCCGAGGCGGGGCCAGACCGACTGCGGTGGCCGAGGCGAGTCCGAGTTGATCGAGACTCGTGGCTACTCTACAGCGATAATGCCAGACGGACTCAAAGCGTACAACCGGTCGTCTGTCACACCCATCGGCGAGGTGACCACGTGGCCAGTCTCCGCCCACGCCCTCGTCCCATCGGATCGTGAGAAGGCGCGTAGTCCCCCACCGCCACCCAGTACGACTCGCTGTGGGGTGACGACCGGCGGGAACAGTGTCGGTGATCCCCGACTGGACGGTGACTCGTCATCCGACGGTGAACCACGACTCGGCGTATCACGACTCGACGTATCACGATTCGACGTGTCACGACTCGATGTATCACGATTCGACGAGCCACGCACCCGTGTCTCCCATCGTGTCTGACCGTCAGCCGCCCGAAGTCCACGAACGACAGCGGGGGCGGTGTCGAGGACGAACAGCTCGTCGCCGTCGACTGCCATCGGCGCGAGCCCGGACCGACTCGCTGCTCGGGCGGTCCACTCGAGTGCTCCGGTCGTCCTGTCGAGAGCGAACAGCTCGCCCGCCGCGTTCGACACGTACAGATTCGTCCCGACCACCGGGTCCGTGTACGTCTCGCCGAGACGGTCGGTTTCCCACCGAACTGCCCCGCTCTCGGCGTCGAGTGCGACGAGTCGTCCACCGTCCGCGTTGCTACTGACCACGTACACCGTGTCAGCTGTTCCGGCGACACCGGTCACGACGCGGTCGAGAGTGTGGGACCACAGTTCACCGTCGGCTGGCGTGTACGCTCTGATCCCGGGAGCTCGAGCGAGATACAGCCTCCCGCCTACGACGAGTGGACTGGCGAACGGTCCCGCCGACGAGTGCTGTTCGATCTGCGTCCACGCTTCGGTGTCGATCCAGTTCGTCGAACTTGTCGTCCGTGCCACGAGTGTCGAACAGTGTAGTTCGGGATACACGCGAATCCTGTCGCCGAGTGACAGTGCGTCGATCACTCCCGTCTCGGTGTGGTACCGGTGGACGACATCGGTGTTCTCCCACGCCACGAACACGTGTTTCTCGTCACACACGACGAATCCCGTCCGTCCGCTCGGGAACGCTTCCGACGCCGTCACTGACACTGTCGGCGGAGACCCGACTGTCGTCGTCGTTCGCCCTCTGTGGCGAGGACCGCCCTGAAACGGCGACCACGCTTCGCCTGCCTCACAGTCTGTGAGGTTCTCCACGCCGATGTCGTTGCTCTCGCGGCCGGCACCCGACAGACACCCGCTCGACACGACAGCACCGAGCAACGAGATCACGCTTCTTCTTTTCACACCCAGAAAATATCTCTCTATCGTATATCTCTGACGATTAACCCGCGTTCAGTAACTCGGTTCGTTGGAAGCTCGATTCGAAGTATTCAAGACCACCGCCGGGGAACCCCGTAGTAACTCGTCGGTCAGTGGGCCGCCGACGGGCACCCGGTACGCCGGGACGAAATGTGGTCTGGCAGTCGGGTTCGTTCTCCGCGAGCGGGGGCGGAGTCGGCAGACGGACTGAATCGCAAGCGCCCGCGGAGCAACCATGGCACGAAGCTTCTACTCACACATCAAGGAGGCGTGGCGAGACCCGAGCGACGGGAAGCTCGCCGAGTTGCAGTGGCAGCGCAAACAGGAGTGGCGCGACGAGGGTGCAATCGTCCGCGTCGACCGTCCCACGCGGCTGGACAAGGCCCGCGAGTTGGGCTACAAGGCCAAGCAGGGCGTGGTCGTCGCACGCGTCTCCGTCCGGAAGGGGAACGCCCGCAAGGAGCGGTTCACCGCCGGACGGCGCTCGAAGCGACAGGGCGTCAACCGGATCGGTCGCCGGAAGTCGACCCAGCGCATCGGCGAGGAGCGCGTCTCGCGGAAGTACCCGAACCTGCGCGTGCTCGCCAGCTACTGGGTCGGCG
>CAKZQY010000122.1 GCA_937142015.1 uncultured Halobacteria archaeon | reverse complement strand
CCGGGAAGACGCTGCTGGCGAAAGCGGTCGCCAACGAGGCCGACTCCAACTTCATCTCGGTGAAGGGGCCGGAGCTCCTGAACAAGTACGTCGGCGAGTCGGAGAAGGGCGTCCGCGAGGTGTTCTCGAAGGCGCGAGAGAACGCCCCGACGGTGGTGTTCTTCGACGAGATCGACGCGATTGCGACGGAGCGCGGGCAGAATACGGGCGACTCCGGCGTCTCCGAGCGCGTCGTCTCACAGCTGTTGACGGAGCTCGACGGGTTGGAAGCGCTGGAGGACGTGGTGGTCGTCGCCACGACCAACCGGCCGGACCTGATCGACAGCGCGCTGTTGCGCCCCGGTCGGCTCGACCGGCACGTCCACGTGCCAGTGCCCGACGAGGACGCGCGGCGTGCCATCTTCGAGGTCCACACCCGCGAGAAGCCGATCGCGGAGGGTGTCGATCTCGACGAGTTGGCCGCACGGACGGACGGCTACGTCGGGGCGGACATCGAGGCCGTCTGCCGCGAGGCGTCGATGAACGCCTCTCGTGAGTTCATCACGGAGATGGAGGACGCCACCGACGCCGACGAGATGGAGCGCAGTCTCGGCAACGTCCGCATCACGCAGACCCACTTCGAGGCGGCGTTAGACGAGGTGAACCCCTCCGTCACGGCCGAGACCCGCGAGCAGTACGAGGAGATCGAGTCGCGGTTCGAACGGAACGACCCGCGCGACGATCCGGCCGAGGGTCCGCGCGGCGCGTTCCAGTAGGGCTGACGGTCCGCGCGGCGCGTTCCAGTAGGGCCGACGAGTAGCGGTCTCTGACCCTCTCTCGACGGCGGAATCCTTTTGAAATCGTATCAGTACATCCTCTGGTATGGTTCCTGCTGACGATAGCGGAGCGAGTAACGGAACTGACTCGGCGCAGTCCTCTTTCGTCTACTGCCCCGAGTGTGGTACGAAGGCGTCCGTCGACTGGTCGTTCTGTCGGAGTTGCCAGACGTCCCTCAGTGACGTAGAGCCGACCGACAATACACTGACCGTGCGAAGCGATGGGGAGGATCTCGACCTCTCGGAGTTTGTCGGTGAGGAGACGGGATGTCCAACGTGTGGACACCACGACGCCGATGTCGACGACATTGCGGTGACGGGGAACGATGCCTCGCGCCTCGTCGACCTCCAGAACCGTCGATTCAAGGCCGTCTCCTGTACTCGATGCGGTTGCACGGAGTTCTACAGAGGGCGGCGTCCAAGAGAAGCGCGTGCCCTCTTTCTGCGTGGACGGAACGACGAGTAGGCGGCTCGGACGTTCTCTACTGCCACATCAGAAGTCGTCGAGTGTGGAGGAACCACCGGACCCCTCACCGACTCGGGCATCAGGCACAGTGCCGGCAGAGACGGCTCGACTGTGGTCGGGAGGGTCGGCACTCTCGACGAACTGGCTGACACGGTCGGCCGTCTTCGGCCCGATTCCGTGTACCTGATCACGGAGTACTCTCTCGAACTGTGCTGTATCGTCGACCTTCGACCGGAATTGGCGGAGAAGCTCCCACAGAGTACTGTCGTCGTCACTCTCGACAGCCACCATGTCAGACCGAGTGACGAACTCGCGGAGTGCTCGGACACGGTGTCGGCCGAGGCCACGCACGTTCTCGACGAACGGTACCTCGTCACCCCGTACGCCTCGGTCGACACGGAGTACGACGGAGTCGAACCACTCGGGGAGCCGTGCATCGACCGAGGCCTCGAACAAGTACCGGGTCGCTTCCAGCGTGTCCGAGAGCCGACCGGCGTGACTCGACAGGTACGAGCTATCGACGCCAGTCTGGGTCTCGATGTTGTCACGCGAGGTATTCTGCATCCAGAAGCCGGTGATCAGTCCGGCGGTGATCCCGGCCTCTGTGAGCGGGAGCCCTTCCTCCTGCAGCGTCCCAGCAAACTGACCGGTGATGTCGCTCTCAGAGGTACTGATCGTCTCCTCGAAGTGATCGGCGACCTGGAGAATCAGGGCGAGCGGATCGATCTCGTCGTGTGGCGTTTCCGCTATCCAGTCGTAGAACGTCTTGATTTCCGATAGTTGCGCCGACACGAAGGAGTTGAACGCGAACTCGACGGCCCCGTCGCCGAGTGGCTGCGTGGAAAATGCTCTGGCCGTGTCGGCCTCGTCGACGAACTCGTTTGCGATCAGCCAGTCGGCAGTCTCCCGGAGCCGTCGGGTCAACCGCTCGTCTCGTGGGTCTCGCTCCCGATTCCACGCACCGACCGGTTCGAGCTGACTCCAGTACAGCACCTCTTTGACGAACGCCTCGATCTCGTGTGACTGGTCCCACCCCGACGCGATCAGCTCGAGCACCAGCCAGCGGAACTGGCCGTCACTCTCGACGTGTGTGGTTACGTCTTCGAGCTCTCGATCGGGACCGAAGAAGTGATCTCGAACTTCGTCCGGTTCAGCGCACAGCGTGAAGGCGTCGCCACGACTGTACCCGTAGCCCGGGCGGGCGGCACGGCCGATCCACTGGACGTACTCGTAGACTCCGACGTAGTCACCGAACCGTTTCGTGTCGGCGACCACGACGGACTGAACCGGTGCGTCGAAGCCGTACGCGATGGTGGTGGTCGTGAACAGACACGCGATTTCGCCGTCTCTGTACAGTTGCTCGATCCACTGCTTCAGGTTCTGTGGGAGGTCTGCGTGGTGGTAGCCGACGCCCTTGGAGAGCATCTCTCCGAGCGTGTCGAGCCGATCCGTGACGACACCCTGGACCCGCTGGCGGAGTTCTCGTTTCAGATCTCTCTCGCTCGCGTCGGCGAAGACTCCGGCGCGAGCGACCGCCTCGGCACGAGACTCCAGCCACGATTTGGCGAAGTTGAAGACGAGGAACGGCCCGCGGTCCCGCTGCCGTCGGAGCAACTGAACCAGATCTCGTTTCTTGCTTCCGCCCGACCGGGCGACCGCCGTCTCCCGAATGGGGACCTGGCGTTCTTCCTGACTCACTGTGAGTGTCGCGTCCATCCACTCGGCCAGTGTCTCCGGATTCCCGAGGGTTGCACTGAGACCGAGCAGTTCGATCCCTTCGTACATCGCGGCGGCGATTGACTTCTCGATCTCTGGACCTCGGTACTCGCCGTATATCTCGTGGAAGTCGTCGAGGACCACGAGGTCGAGACTCCGTGCGTCTCCGCGGTTCCGGAGGATAGCACGGTAAAACGAGTCGAACGTGGCGACGACCACGTCCGCCGACCGGTAGGCTTCTGGTCCGGCGGAGATGGTGTACTCGCCGTCGGCCCACTCCTGGAGTGTCTCTCTCTTCGCGCCGACGAGCTGTCGTGAGGGGACGAGATACGCCGCACGACAACCGGACTGCAGCCGTTTTTTCACGACCGCCTCGGCACAGAGCGTCTTTCCGTTCCCCGTTTCGGCGACGAGGAGGTGATTGTCCGTGCCGAGGATTCCGTCCGAGAGAGCCTGCTGCTGTGTCCACTTCAGCTCGTCGTACCCGTGAGAATCCATGATCGAGAGGACGAGCCTTGCGTCGTCTGGGGAGAGATCCGCGAGACCACTCATTGCTGGTGCTGCTAGATGATTCCTAACGAGACAAATCTCTTTCCATCTGAGTGAAGATTTACCAGAAATTTATCGGAGGCTGTGGCGAGTCACACGGTCGTGCGGAGAGAGCGGGACAGTCGTCGAGCCGTCCGTGTCTGTCTCGTCGACAAATCGCCAGACGGCAGTGTCACAGCGCACGGACACGTCGAAAGGTCTAAACACTGGTTCCCGTAAGCCGAGGTGTGGTACAGAGACGCACCGCGCTGACAGCCCTCCTCGCGGTGTTGGCCGTCCTCGCGTTAGGGTTCTCGGCGGCGACGCTGGACTCCGCGACGACGACCACAGACAGCGGCGGGATCGGTGTCGGCTCCACACAGGACCAGACGGGTGGTGGGTCGAGTGCCGACTCCGGAGTGGACCTCTCGGAGACGGACGGCAGTCAGACGAACCTGAGCTTCAGTATCTGTGTCGACGTGTTACGCACGCCGGGTGTCCAACTCCTCTTGTTGGGGCTGGTGGGGTTGTTGTACCTCGCCGTCCACCGCACCGTCGGCTCGGTGTTGCTCTCGGCGATGACGACGCTGTCGTTGTTGTTCCCGTTCGCGTTCGTCTACCTGTTGCTAGTCTCCTGTAGCCAGACGCCGACAGAGGCGTCGATCTCACTCGCACGCTCTGCAGCCAACCAGACCGGACTCACCAGCGGCGGCGGATCGGCCGGCACCGGCGCGAGCGGCGAGGCGCTAACCAGTCCGACCGCGCTGTTGGGACTGTTGTTGGTGGCAGCCATCGTCGGCAGCGTCGCCTTACTCGTCTACTCGACACGCGACGACGAGGACGATCTCGCCGAGGAGCCGCCGGAGCCGCCGGACCACGCCGACCCGGCCGCAGTCGGCGAGGTCGCCGGCCGCGCCGCCGACCGGCTCGAAGCCGACGCCGACGTGGGCAACGAGGTGTACCGCGCGTGGCGGGAGATGACCGTCCACCTCGACGTGTCACGGCCGCGGTCGAGCACCCCCGCGGAGTTCGCCGCCGCGGCAGTCGACGCCGGGATGGACCGCGCGGACGTAACCGAACTGACAGAGGTGTTCGAGGAAGTGCGCTACGGCGGCGCAGATCCGACGCCAGAGCGCGAACGCCGCGCGCGCGAGGCGCTCCGAAACATCGAGGAGCGGTACGCCGACACGGACGGGGGTGACTCCGAGTGAAACTCAGCGAGATCGGTGGGCTGACACTCGTCGGGCTCGGCTTCTTCGTGTTGTACACGCGGGGGTTAGTCGGGCTGTTGAACCTCTCGTACGTGTTCGTCACCGGTATCGGGCTGCTTGCGGCGCTGTTGGGGCTCAACTACTTCAACGTCGGTCGACAGACGCGGCGGCGGGCGACCGTCGTCGACGACGTGGAGCCGCGCTACGAGGTGCCAGTGCCGGGCGACGACACGGACGAGCTGCTGGCAGACTCGCGGGGGCTCTCGCGGGCGAGCATCAAGCGTCGTCGGGAGTTCCACGAGCGTCTCGAACGGGTCGCACACGAGACACTCGCTGCTCGCGGCGACTACCCCAGCGAGGCGGCCGCACGGCGCGCCGTCGAGACCGGCGCGTGGACGGACGATCCGGTGGCGGCGTGGTTCCTCGGCGACACGCCGGAGCCGCCGCTGTCCGTGCGACTCCGCGGGGTGCTCGGCTCCGACACGGAGTTCGGGTTCGCGGCGCGCCGGACGATCGCCGCGCTCGGGGCAGTCCGCGAGGGACGGTCGGCGCTCGACGACCGAGACCCACCGGCCGACGGAGCGGACTTGCTCGGTCGCGTTCGGCGTCGTCTCCCTGTGAGCCGCGCTGTCGGACTCTTCGACGGTCGCGGCGACGACGGCGACGCGACAGGGAGCGAGCGAGAGGACACGTGGAAGCTGACGGAGGCAGACGGGTGATCGGGAACGCGACACGAGAGGCGGTTCGGACTCACACTCGGGGGGAGAGAGACGCGTGAGCCTCCCAGAACAGCTCAGACCGGAGGGAGTCGTCCCGACGGAGCGGTGGGCCGGCATCGCGGCGATGGCACTGCTCCCGGTCGGGGTGGGGGTGTTGCTCCGCCACCCGCCGTTGGTGCTCGCAGCGGTCGTCGGAGTCGGCTACGCGGCGTACGCCCGGGCCGACGCCGCGCCGGACACGAACGTTCGGATCGAGCGGGACCTCGACCCCGCGTCGCCGGACCCGGGCGAGGAGGTGACAGTCACAGTCAGACTCCACAACGAGGGTGGCGTCGTGCCAGACCTCCGCGTGATCGACGGTGTGCCGCCGGCGCTGGCGGCCGACGAGCCGGCGCGGTTCGGCACCTCGCTGCGCCCGGAACGGTCGGCGTCGTTCAGCTACACGGTCACCGCCGTTCGGGGTGAACACGACTGGGAGCCGGTGACACTGATCGCTCGCAACGCCAGCGGGTCACGCGAGACGCGTCGAGAGGAACCGGTAGAGACGACACTGCGGTGTCACCCGGCACTGGAGGCGTCGGCCGCCCTGCCGTTGCGCGGGTTGACGGCACAGTACAGCGGTCGTGTGCCGACAGACGTCGGCGGCAGCGGGTTGGAGTTCCACTCCACCCGCGAGTACAGACACGGCGACCCAGTCCGGCGGATCAACTGGGCGCGACTCGCACGGACGGGCGAACTATCCACGCTGGAGTTCCGCGAGGAGCGTGCGGCGACGGTCGTCCTGTTGATCGACAGCCGGGAGAAGGCGTACCACGCCCCCGGACCGGAGGAGTCGAACGCAGTCGAGCGGTCGGTCGACGCGGCGACACAGGCCTTCTCGGCGCTGTTGGACAGCGGCGACCGCGTCGGCGTGGCGGCGATGGGGCCCGGCGAGTGTTGGCTCCCACCCGGGACGGGGAGTGACCACCGCGCGGAGGCCCGAGAGCTGTTCACCAGTCACCCGGCGCTGGCAGCGACGCCGTTGGAGGAGCGGTTCCTCCCGACGACGTGGCTCTCGCGGTTCCGGCGGCGACTCCCCGCGGACGCACAGATCGTCTTCTTCTCGCCGCTGGTCGACGACTTCGCCGTCTCTGCCGCGCGACGCCTCGACGCGTACGGCCACCTCGTCACCGTGATCAGCCCCGACCCGACCGTGACCGACACCCCCGGTCGAGAACTCGCGCGTGTCGAGCGGGCGAACAGACTCTCACAGCTCCGCACCACCGGCGTCCGCGTGATCGACTGGGCCGACGACGCGGCGCTCGCGCCGGCACTCGAACGGAGCGCACGGCGGTGGTCAGTGTGATCCGTCCACACGGGGGGCCGTGCTCGTGAACGTCGATCACGGGCCACCGACAGAGGGAATCGCGGCGACCGCCGTCGCGGGAGCGCTCGTCGTCGTCGCGCTCGGCGCGGTCTCGGCGGTCGGCGGCGGGCTTGCGGTCGTCGCCGTCCTCCTCGCGCTGGCGGGTGTCGTCCGTCCGAGTCGGCAGGTGATCGGAGCAGGGACTGCAGTCGCCGGCGTCGGGCTGTTGGTCGCCGGGTTCGGAGGTGCGCCGCCGGAGCCGTTGCTGCTCGGCGCGGTCGGCACCGTGTTGGTGTGGGACTTCGGCGAGCACGCCGTCGGGCTCGGCGAGCAGCTGACAGCCGACACGGACGCCACTCGGAACGTCGCGGTCCACGCAGCCGCCAGTGTCGCAGTCGGCACGGTGACTGTCGGCGTGGGCTACGGCGTCTACGCGGGTGCGACCGGCGGACAGCCGGTTGTCGCGCTGTTCTTCCTGCTCGCCGGCGCAGTCGGGCTGGCCGTTGCTCTGCGGTGACTGGCTCTCGTGGTGGCTGGCCCTCGTGGTGACTGGCTCTCGTGGTGACTCCTGTGGTCCGGTGCTGCCTCCCGACCGTTTTTCACCCAGCGGGACCGACGGACTGAGCAGTGACAGACAGTCGAGAGGGACAGGTTGATGCGTCTGCCGACGGCGACGCTGCGACCGAGGCGAACACCGACAGCGACTCTCTCGACGAATCTCCCCCTACAGAGACGGGCTCGGAGTCTACCGACGGAGCGACACGTGGCGACGAGTCGACGGCAGGAGATGAATCGACACGTGGCGACGAGTCGACGGCGGGGGAGGGAGAAAGCGAGAGTGAGACCGCCGCTCGGGTCGAGCGGCTCGAAGCCACCGTGCGACAGCTCAAGAGCGTGAACGAGCGGCTCCGAGAGCGTCTCGACGCCCGGGTCGCAGAACTCCACGGTGTCGCAAGACAGCTCCGCGAGCAGGAACGAACGGCACAGACGGCGGCCGCACAGCGACGCAGTGTCGAAACGGAACTGCGCGAGGCAGAGTCGAGGGTCACAGAGACACGCGAAGAGTTGGAAGAGGTGAAAGCAGAGCTTCGGGAGACAGAGGCGGAGCTTCGGGAGGCAGAGACAGCGTTCCAAGAGACAGAATCAGAGCTTCAGGCGGCAGAGACAGCGCTCCGAGAGACAGAATCGGAGCTTCAGGCGGCCGAGACAGAGCTCCGAGAGACAGAGGCAGAGAGAGAGGAGCTAGCGGAGGCGCTACGAGAGCGGACGGCAGAAGTCGAGACGCTGGAGTCACGGCTCCAACAGCACCAGCAGGAGGTCGAGCAGTTCAAGCGGCGACAGCGCGAGAAGCTCGACGAGCAGCGCACGACCGCGACAGCGGATCTCGTCGACAGACTCCTCGAACACGTCTGGGACCCGCTCCGACGGGCCGTCGACGAGGAGGAGACGACCGACATCCGCGAAGGCGTCCGGATGACACTCGACGAGTTCGAGCGCGTCCTCGATGCGGAGGGCGTGACCGTTCTCGAACCGACGGTCGGGGACGAACTCGACCGCGAGCGTCACGAGGTCGTCCGGACTGTCGCCGCCGACGCCGCCCCCGGGACTGTCGTCGCGGTCCAACGACCGGGGTTCACTATCGACGGCGACATCTACCAGAAGGCACGAGTGTTCGTCGCCGACAGGTGACGCGGGCGTTCGCAACCGACAGGTGACGCGGGTGTTCGTCACCCCCGTGACCGACAGTATATCAGACTCGGACGTGTGTCTCCGACGAGAATGGAGTCGACAGGCGACCAGTCGACGTTCCCGGACCGAACGTACCACGTCGACGGCGAGCTGGTACCGGCAGACGAGGCGACAGTCAGCGTCCACGACAGAGGATTCGCCTACGGCGATGCGGTCTTCGAGACAGTACGGGTGTACGGCGGTGAGCCGTTCCGGTGGGAGTCACACCTCGACCGCCTCGACGCGAGCTGTGAGGCGCTGTCACTCCCGCTGCCGGTCTCGCGGGCGACACTCCGCGAGCGTGTCGCCGAGACGTTGCGTGCCAACGACTGTGAGGAGGCAGCAGTGAAGCTGTCGATCTCACGCGGTGTCGACACGCGTGGACTGACGCCGCCCGACGATCCGGACCCGACAGTCGTAATCACGCTCTCACCGCTGTCACCGGGTGGCACCGACGGCGAGCGAACGTGGGACGAGCCAGCGCGGCTCCAGACCACGAAGACGCGCGCCGTGCCGGATCGGGTGATTCCAGCGGCGGCGAAGACACACAACTACCTGCCGCAGATCCTCGCCCGGCTGGAGACCCGCGTGAGCGACGCGACGGAGGCGTTGCTCCTCGACGCCGACGGGAAGATCGCCGAGGCGGCGACCGCGAACGTCTGGTTCGTCGCCGACGACGCGCTCCGAACGCCGAGCCTCGACGGACCGATCCTCCCCGGAATCACGCGCGAGACCGTGCTCGACATCGCCGAAGCGGAGGGCATTCCGGTCGAAGCAGGCACCTACGAGCCAGACGACCTCCGTAGTGCCGACGAGGCGTTTCTCACCTCCTCGATCCGCGAGGTGAAGCCCGTGGCGACTGTCGACGGCGTCGAAGTGGGCGGCGGCCCCGTCACGTCGCTCGTCGGACGGCTGTACGACGCGCAGGTGGAGGAAGCGTGTTATTCCGGGTGACGCCACCATCTGGAGTTCGGACGCCGAAGGGAGCATACAAGCCTCCGGAGCCAGAGAGGGAGGTATGGTGACGTTCCTCGCTGGCGGGACGGGCACGCCGAAGCTGCTCGACGGGCTCGCCACACACTACGACCCGTCGTCGGTGACCGTCGTCGGCAACGTCGGCGACGACGTAGAGATCGGCGGACTGCTCGTCTGCCCGGATCTGGACACGGTGTTGTTCGCTCGCGGCGGCGAACTCGACCGGGAGACGTGGTGGGGGATCGACGGTGATTCGACGACGACGAACGAGGAGGTGCAGTCGCTGACGGCCGCGGCGGGTCTCGACGGCGGGCCGCGGTACCTGTCGGAGTCGGCACAGACTGCCGGCCGCGAGATCGCTCGCTGGCGACGGTTCTCCGGCGTCGGAGAGTTCATGACCATCGGCGACCGCGACCGTGCGGTTCACCTGCTCCGCACCTCGCTGCTCGACGAGGGGGAGAGTCTGACCAGTGTGACACGCACGCTCGCCGCTGCGTTCGACCTCGACATCGACCTGCTCCCGGTCACGGACGACCCGGTTGCGAGTCTGATCGACACCGACGAGGGCCGGATGCACTTTCAGGAGTTCTGGGTGGCCCACCGCGGGAGTCCGACTGTCGAGGGCGTCCAGTTCCGTGGCGCGGAGCAGGCGACACTCACCGAGGCTGCACGGACAGCGCTCGCGGAGCCGGTGATCGTCGGGCCGTCGAACCCGGTGACGAGTCTCGGACCGATGCTCGCGGTCCCCGGCGTCGAAGCGGCGCTCCGGGAGACGCCGGTCGTCGCCGTCTCGCCGTTCGTCGAGGATCGCGTCTACTCGGGGCCGGCAGCGAACCTGATGCGCGGCGTCGGCGACGATCCCTCGACTGCGGGGGTCGCCGAGGCCTACCCGTTCGCGGACGCGTTCGTGCTCGACGACGAGGACGGGACAGAGCTCGACCGGCCGGTCGTCCGTACGGACACGACACTGGACGACCCGGACGACGCCGACCGTGTGCTGGGTGCCTGTCGAGAGGCGCTGGAGGTGGTCGCGTGAGTCGCAACAGCGTTGCTCCGTGGGAGGTGGTCGCGTGAGTCGTCGCTTCTCGTCGTCCTCGTCACAGGGGCCACGACTCGCACTCGCCTCGTTGTCGGGAGCCGCAGACGCGCGGTGGGCACGGGCGGGAGCGGCGGAGGCGGACGCCGCGTTCCTCGGCGGCATCGCGCTCGACGAGTCGGCGCGCTCGGCTGCACGCGAGTTGGTGGCGCGAGAACGCGAAGAGTTCCTCCCCGCGTCACCGGTCGCGTGGATCGACGAGCAGTTGACTGGGCTCGCAGACGCCCCGATACAGCCCGGCGTGAACGTCCGCGCGACGAGTCGAGACGCCATCACGCGAGCCGCAGCGGTCTGTGCGCGCCACGACGCAGTGATCGAGGTGAACGCCCACTGTCGCCAGCCGGAGCTGTGTGCGGTCGGCTGCGGCGAGCGACTGCTGCGAGACACGGACCGGTTGGCAGACTACGTCGCCGCTGCCGCCGAGACCGGCGCGACGACGAGTGTGAAGCTCCGCACCGAGGTCGAAGGCGTGGACCTGCCGGCGACCGCGCGAGCGCTCGCAGACGCCGGAGCAGACGTGCTCCACGTCGACGCGATGGACTCCGAGGGCGTGATCGCGCTCGTCGCCGACGCCGCACCGGGGCCGTTCCTCCTCGCCAACAACGGTGTGCGCGACCGCCAGACGGTGCGTGAGTACCTCGCCTGCGGCGCAGACGGCGTGAGTATCGGGCGACCGAGTGACGACCCGCGAGTCCGTCGGCGCGTCCGGGCAGCCGTGACGGAGTGGTTCGAAGGAGACCGGAGTGTGACCGACCCGGGGCGTGAGGGAACGACCGTCTCGACGGCCGATGCCTCGACAGCCAACGCGTCCACGGCCGATACCTCGACAGCCGACGACGGGAGTACCGAGCGACCAGCGTCGGAGGTGGAGTCGTGACAGAGCACCCAGAGAGCGATGCGGACAGTGAGCGTGAACTGGGAGCGAACGGGGCGGACAGTGAGCGTCCGCCAGCGGCGAACGCAGAGCTCGCGCTCCTCCTGGAAGTCACCGGGACGCCCAAACCCGGCAACGTCGACCGCGAGCGCGACTTCGCGGACCTCCGGTTCGAGCAGTTCCTCGCCGGTGCGGTCGGGGCGCGCGAGGGGCTCGAACGCGCCGCAGCGGGTGACCCACTCGGTGAGTCGTTCGAGACGGCGGTCGCCGGGATGAGCCGCCAGCGGGCCGGCAACACACAGTTCGGCTGTCTGCTGTTGCTCGTGCCGCTGGTCGCCGCGGCGGCAGGCGTCGAGGAGAGCGTTCGCGCGGTCTGTGAGTCGACGACGGTCGAGGACGCGGTGAACTTCTACCGCGCGTTCGATCACGTCGACGTTGCTGTCGACGACCCGCCGGAGGGGATGGAGCCGCTGGACGTGCGGCGCGGCGCTGCGGCGGTGCCGACAGTCCGAGACCGACAGGTGACGCTGTGGGACGTGCTGTCCGACGCGGCACCCCACGACGGCAACGCCCGCGAGTGGGCGGAGGGCTTCCCCCGGACGTTCGACGCCGCGGCCTCCATCGTCGCCGACGAGGGACCGGTGACAGACCGAGTCGCCCGAGTGTTCCTCGATCTGCTCGCCGCGGAGCCGGACACGCTGATCGAGACGAAACACGGCCGAGAGACGGCCGAGCGCGTGACACGCCGTGCCGAAGAGATCGACTCTCCAGAAGCGGCCAGCGAGTGGGCAGCAGCGCTCGTCGCGGACGGGATCAACCCGGGGACGACGGCCGACGTGACCGCGGCGGCGACGTTCGTCGCGCTCCAACGGGGGGTGAGCGTGTGACCGACGACGGAGTTCCCGCAGGGAGCGAGAGCGGTGACTCGAGTGACGAGACGACGGCCACGTGGCCGGTCGAACTGACCGGCGTCACGGAGTCTGTCGTGACGACGCTCGGCCCGAACGACCTGTGGAACGTCGCGGCGCTCGGACTCCACGCGCCAGCAGACTCGAAGACGGCGACAGAGCCAGTCCGTGCTCGGACGTGGGGACGGACACGGACGTGGCGGAACTTCGAGGAACGAGGGGAGGGTGTCGTCCAGTTCACTGCGGACCCGCTCGACTTCGCCGAGGCGGCACTGACGATCAGAGAGGAGCCGACGCCGGTGCTCGACTCCGCAGACGCGTGGGTCCGGGTGCGTGTCGAGCGGGTTGCGAGCGGCGACGCGGACGGAACACAGTGGGTCGACTGGCACCTCCACCCGACGGAGTCGCACGTCGTCGACACTGGTGTCCGCACCGTCGACCGTGCGCTGCTCGCGGTCGTCGACGCGACGGTCGCCGCCTCGCGGCTCGACGTGCCGGCATACGACACGGAGGAACTGCTCGACCGACTGGTGTACTTCGACGACGTCGTCGCCCGCTGTGGCGGCGAGCGTGCGCGTGCGGCCTTCGACGTGATCGACGCCGAGACGAACTGGCGAGACCGTGTCGAGTGACTGTCACCTGAGTCGGGTGTAGTGACGGCGTGTCGAGCGAGTCGTAGGCCGTGTCGGCGGACGGACAAGTGGCATCCAGTGGTGCTGGACGGACGAGTGGCACCCAGTGGCGCTGGACGGACGAGTGGCACCCAGCGGTGCTGGACGGACGAGTGTGGTCACCAGACTGTTTTTCACGGCTCACACACAACCGGAGCGTATGACAGACGAGACGGACCGCGTTCGCGCACACGTCTTCGTGTCCGGGCGAGTGCAGGGCGTCTACTTCCGGGCGAGCACACGCGACACGGCCAGAGAACACGGTGTCGACGGCTGGGTGCGGAACTTAGACGACGGCCGCGTGGAGGCCGTGTTCGAGGGTGCGCCGGACGACGTGGAGACACTGGTCGAGTGGTGTGAGACGGGGAGCCCAGCCGCTCGGGTCGAGGACGTGACTGTCGACTACGAGACGCCACTCGATCTCGACAGTTTCCGTGTCAGGCGGTGAGAACGTCGAGGTCCGTGTCGGGCGGCGAGAACGTCGATCCACACGGGAGACTGAGCGTCGAGAGATCGCTCGGTCAGACAGTGATGGTGTACCGCTCGGAGAGGTGCGAGAGAATTTCGTCGACGATGTCGGGATCGTACGTCCAGAAGCCGTAGAACAGTCGTTCGTCCGTGTCGCCGCGTTCCTCGGCCAGCAGCGCGCAGGCGTCCATCGGGTCGCCGTCGCCGTCGAAGACGACGAACCACGAGCGACCGATCTCCTCGGAGTCCTCCTGGTGGACGGTGACGCCGTCGATCTCCGGCACATCCGGCCCGGGAGTGCAGTAGGCGTGGATGTCGAGATCCTTCCCCGCGAGATCGGCGTACACGTCCGTCTGTTGTCTGATCGCTCCCGTGTGCTGGAACCCGGCGTGGAGCGTCCCCGTCCCCTTGCGCCACGCGCGGTCCTCGACCTCGCGGGTGGCCGCCATCATCTGTCGGAGGTCGTAGGAGGTGAACGTCGTCCCGTCGAGGTGTTCGATGATCGGCGCGAACGGCGAGACGTCGTCGGGCTCACCCGGCTCCCCGAAGTGTCGCAGGTCGACGGCCGCCAACACCTCGTCTTCCGCGTCGCTGTCGGACAACACCGCGTACCCCGAGAGATCGCTGTCGGTCGTCCCGACTTCGATCCGGACCGTCTGTGACTCGAAGTACTCCCGCAGCTGCTCGACGACCTCGTCGTCCGGGGGGTCGAACACTGTCAGTCGCTTCTCGCGACTCTCGACTGTCTCGATGATCTCCCGAAGTGTCATCTGTTCGCTCGAAATTCGACACGCACGAATTTAAATGGTTGGGCGGACGCGCCGTCTCCCGGCGCTCACGACTCGTCGAGCCGGTCGTCGACACAGTCCGCCAGCGGGTCGAGCAGGTCGTCGGTGACGGCGTACGGGTCGGTCTCCCGGGCGATCACGCGCTCTGCGAGCGTCTCGACGCCGCCACGGTCCGCGAGCAGTTCCTCGATCAGCTCGGCCGTGTCGGCCCGCAACAGCTGCCGAATCTCCTCGGCGTAGCGTGTCCGTGCCTGTGCTCGTAGCTGGCCGCTCCGTTCGAGCCACGCACGGTGCTCGTCGAACGTCTCGATCAGCTCCGAGACACCCTCTCCCTCGGTCGCTACCGTCTCGACGATCTCGGGGTCCCACTCCGCTGGGAGACTGCTAGGGTCACTGCTGTCGGTGGCGTCACTGTCGTCGGGGGAGCCACCGTCGCCACCGCCGTCGGCGTCGTCCGAGTGATCACTGTCGCCGGCGTCGTCCGAGTGATCACTGTCGTCGGCGTCGTCACCGCCAGCGCCGGCCGTCTCGAAGGCGTCACCCGAGACCGGTCCGTGGTGGCCGGTGTTCAGGTTCACCGCCGGGTTCTCCCGCATGTGGAGCATCTCTTCGAGCTCCGCGACCGTCCGGTTCGCGCCGTCCATGTCGGCCTTGTTGACGACGAACACGTCGCCGATCTCTAGGATTCCGGCTTTCAGCATCTGTACGTCGTCACCCGATCCGGGCTGGACGAGCACACACACCGTCTCGGCGGTCTTGACGATGTCGACTTCGTTCTGTCCCGCGCCGACAGTCTCGACGACGATCCGGTCTTTTCCGAACGCGTCGAGCGCCTTCACCGCGTCGGAGGTGGCCGTCGACAGCCCGCCCAAGCTGCCGCGGGCGGACATCGACCGGAAGAACACGTCCATGTCGCCCACGTTCGAGGCCATCCGAATCCGGTCGCCCAACACTGCGCCGCCGGTGTACGGCGATGAGGGATCGACCGCGATCACACCGACCGTCTCTCCACGGTCGCGGTACGCCTTCGCCAGCTTGTCGACGAGCGTCGACTTCCCCGCGCCGGGCGAGCCGGTGATCCCGACGACGCTCGCGGAGCCGGTGTGTTCGTGGAGCTGGGAGACGATCTCGCGGTAGCCCGGCGCGCGGTTCTCGATCTTCGTGATCACACGCGCCAGTGCGCGGTGCTGACCGTCCAGCAGGTCGGCGATCAGCTCCGCGTGGTCCCCGGTCGGCTCCGTCGGCTGCCGGCCGTCGCGCTGTCCGTCCGACTCGTTCGCGGGGTCGCCGACCCCGTCAGATCCCGCGCTCGTCATCGGTTGTCTGGGGCGTGCTCCTCCACGAACTCGATGGTCTCCTCCATCGGCGTCCCGGGACCGAAGATCTCGGCGACACCGAGCGCTCGCAGCTCCTCGCGGTCCTCGTCGGGGACGATCCCCCCGACCAACAGGAGCGTGTCCTCGAACGCGCCGTACTCTTCGAGCCCGTCGACGATCTTCGGCACCAGTGTGTTGTGGGCACCGGAGAGAATCGAGATGCCGAGCACGTCCACGTCCTCTTGGACGGCTGCCTGCACGATCTCGTCGGGCGCGCGGTGGAGCCCGGAGTAGATCACCTCGAACCCCGCGTCGCGGAACGCCCGCGCGATGACGTGCGCGCCACGGTCGTGCCCGTCTAACCCGACCTTGGCGATGAGACACCGGATCGTCCGCCCCTCCCGCTCCTGCTGTGTGCTCATGCCCGCTCGTTCGACGGCGGCAGTGTTTACTCTGACGGAATTTCGTGTTCGAGTTGTCCGACAGTGACCTGCCGCCTGACCACGCTATACTGTCGGTCACAGGCCATCGAACCCGGGGGTCGACAGCGAGACGCGTTGGAACCCCGAGTGACACGCAACAACCTATCGACACTTGTGACCGACAGTATATCTCCCGGCTGTGGTTTGTCGTCCAACCGTGCTCTCGCACGTCGTCGGTCGTGAGTGACGACCGTCACGACGAGGACCACCTCACCCGAGTTGCGTCGGCTCCCCCCGACCGGCAGGACTGCTGCCATCGCGGCCGTCAGTCAGGCCAGTCACGTTGCCGAACGCGCGGCCGAACATGAAGAACACGGCGACCTGCACGTAGAACTGGACCAGCGGGACGAGCAGAATGCCGATGATCGTGGCGAACAGCACGGCTGTCACGATGTTCACCACGAACGCGAGCACGAACGGGACGACCCACGCGATCAGGTAGTCGGCGCTCGTCAGCACGGACTTCAGCGTCCCGAAGTCGAACGCCGCCCCGAGACTCCCCTCGACGGCGAAGTTCGTCAGCGCCGCCGGGACGACGTAGTAGATCAGAAACGACACGAGCAACGACAGGAGAATGCCGATTATCCCGAGTCCTGCGAGGAGTTGCCCGGGTCCACCGCCTGCAGCCCCGCCGGCGGCAATCGTCAGGACGAACACCATCATGACACCGATCGGGAGGATACCGTACGCGAGTATCACGAGCGTCGCCTTCAGCCCAGAGACGAACATCTCCCCCCACTCGTCGAACGCCGGCGGCTGGTCGTTGCCGTGTGCAGCCCCCTCCAGCACGCGGAGGAGGTAGCCAGCCACGAGGAACGCCGGTATCACGAGAACCGACGCGAACCCGAGCACTGCCCCGATCACGATCCGCTTCAACGCGCCTTCACCCTCTAACGGGTACGAGATTCCCTCTGCGATCATCGCAGGTGGGTGTGTGTCCGACCGGAACTTAACTGTACTCGCCGTCTCGCGGCACGGGAGACGACGAGCGGTACCCGTGCCCGGACTGTCTCCGACTTCTCGCCTCGTCGGATGCGTACCCGTTGGTCACCTCACAGTCCTGTCTCACAGACGGCGGAGAACCCTCGGCGGCTGTCGACGACCAGCGGGCGAACAATTAAATCCCGCCTCTACAGAGATAGCTGTCGTGACACGTTACCCTGTCTCCGGAGGGTTCTGAGAGTGCCAGGAGTCGTCTTCTGGGCCCTCGTCGCGCTCGCAACGCTCACCAGCCTCGCAACGGCGTGGGCACTCGGCGCTAACAGCAACTCCCCGCCGTTCGCTCCCGCAATCGGTGCCAACGCCATCTCGACGATGCGGGCGGCGTTCCTCATCGGAATTCTCGCCGCGCTCGGCGCACTGACACAGGGTGGCGCGATCTCCGACACCATCGGCGCGGGGCTGATCGACGGCGTCCAGATCACGTCACTCGCCGCGACGGCGGGTCTGTTGACCGCGACTGGGTTCATGGCGTTCGGGGTGTACACTGGCTACCCGGTTCCGGCGGCGTTTGCGACCACTGGAGCGATGGTCGGTGTGGGCCTCTCGCTCGGCGGCGACCCTGCTGTCGACACGTACCGTCGCATCGCGCTCTTCTGGGCGCTCGTTCCGCCAGTGTCGGGCGGGCTCGCCTACCTCACTGCCACCGTTCTCCGCCGTGACGACATTCCAGAGACTGTCGGCGTCCCGCTGTTGGCGGCGGTCGTCGGCGGAATCCTCGCAAACATCCAGTTGGCGGTTATCCCGTCGCCGCCCAGCACCACCCAGAGCTCTGTCGCCGGCTACCTCTCTCGACTGGTCGAGACGCCGACGGTCGCGGGAATCGACCCCGTCGCGGTCCTCGTGACCGTCGTCGCCGCCGCGGTGAGCTTCTCGTTCATCCGGCGGCGGACACAGGAGTCGGCGGAGGCGGGTATCAGAACGTTCCTGATCGTTCTCGGGAGCGTCGTCGCCTTCTCCAGTGGCGGCAGTCAGGTCGGGCTCGCAACCGGGCCGCTGGAGAACCTCTACAGCGCCGAGCTCGGGCTCCCCGGAATCGTCCTGCTGGCGCTCGGCGCGACCGGTATCCTCGGTGGTGCGTGGATGGGTGCGCCGAAACTACTCCAAGCGACTTCACGCGAGTACGCACAGCTGGGTGTCAGACGCTCCATCGCGGCGCTGGTTCCCGGGTTCATCATCGCACAGCTGGCTATCGCGCTCGGTATCCCGATCTCGTTCAACAACATCATCATCTCCGGAGTCATCGGCGGCGGGCTCGCGGGCGGCTCGGCGGGTGTCTCTCGACGGAAGATCGGTGTCACCCTCGCGTTCTGGCTCGTCACTCTCACTGCCTCGACTGCGATCGGGTTCGGACTGTACAAGGCTCTCGCGGCGGTTCTCGGCGGGTGACCGAAGCCGACTGGCAGGCGGTAGCGGGCGAACAGAATCGGTCGGCGGACGACGGCGAGTGAACGGGACTGGTCGGCGGACGACGGCGAGTGAACGGGGCTGGTCGGCGAACGACGGCGAGTGAACGGGGCTGGTCGGCGAACGACGGCGAGTGAAGGGACCGGTCGGCGAACGGAGCTCAGCGGAAGCCCATCGCCTCGATCTGTTCTTGGTACCGGTTTCGGATCGTGACCTCGGTCACCTGTGCGACCTCGGCGACCTCGCGTTGGGTCTTCTTCTCGTTACACAGCAGCGACGCGGCGTAGATCGCCGCGGCGGCGAAGCCGGTCGGTGACTTGCCGGACAACAACCCCTGCTCGGCGGAGACGTCGATGATCTCCGTCGCCTTCGCCTGTGTCTCCTCGGAGAGTCCCAGCGAGGAGGCGAACCGCGGGACGAACTGCTTCGGATCGACCGGCTTGAGCTCCAGTCCGAGCTCCTGTGAGATGTAGCGGTACGTCCGGCCGATCTCCTTCTGTTCCACGCGGGACACCTCGGCCACTTCGTCGAGCGAACGCGGAATTCCCTCCTGTCGACAGGCGGCGTACAGCGCCGCCGTGGCGACACCCTCGATAGAGCGGCCGCGGATCAGGTCCTCTTTCAGCGCTCGTCGGTAGATCACCGACGCCACCTCGCGTACCGAGCGGGGGACGCCCAGCGCCGACGCCATGCGGTCGACCTCCGAGAGCGCGAACTGGAGGT
>CAKZQY010000121.1 GCA_937142015.1 uncultured Halobacteria archaeon | reverse complement strand
GCTCGCGGACGCGGTCGACTCGTAGCCTGCTCGCGGACGCGGTCGACTCGTAGCCCGCTCGCGGGACTGTCACCTCCCGTCGCGTGTCGCCCCCCGTCGCGTGTTCTCTCGACGCGTGTCCGTCGTCTGGTCGTGTTCTCTCGACGCGTATCTCCCGTTCCACGTGAACCGGCCCATCGGGGCCGGCTGGTACGCAAACGGGTTGTGGTTGGGACAAAATCCGGGTGCGTACCGTCTGGTCAGACGACTGTCGTGTGTATAAGGGTTTTGTGACCAACTGAGTAAATACTGCAGGCCGACGGGAGAAGCCGCGCTAGACACCCAACATACGGTCGCCGATCTGTGATCTGTTCGGTGACAACACGGGAGGTGAGAGGCGATAGCACGACCGTCACGCGAACGGGGCGACGACGATTATTTATTCTCTGGCTGTAAAGTATCTAGAGCCCGAAATTCACGGGTCGTGGTTGGGAAGATGAGTACAGACGACGCAGAGGCGAGAGCGGTAGAGTTGCTCCAGCAGCTCGGATTGAAGGAGTACGAGGCGAGGTGTTTCGTCGGACTCACGCGGGTGCCGAGCGGGACGGCGAAACAGCTCGGTGAGATCACCGACGTGCCACGTACTCGCGTGTACGACGCGGTCCGTGTGCTGGAGGCACAGGGGCTGGTCGAAGTGCAACACTCCAGCCCACAACAGTTCCGCGCTGTGTCACTGTCAGAGGCGACAGAGACCCTCCGGAGCCAGTACGAACAGCGTGTCGACCGACTCGAAGACGCGCTCACAGACGTCGAACGAGTCGAGGAGGACGACGAGGAGTCGGTCCAAGAGGTGTGGGCAATCTCCAGTTCGACCGCCGTGGACAACCGGGCGAGACAGCTCGTCCAACGGGCGACGGAGGAGGTCGTCTTCGTGTTGGGCCACGAGTCGCTGTTGACAGACGACCTCGTCGAGACGCTCACGTCGTGTGAGGAGGGGATCGAACTCGTGATCGGGGCGGCCGACGAGTCACTGTCACGGCGCGTCCACGAGGCGGTACCTCGGGCGACGACGTTCGTCTCGGGGCTCGGGTGGCTCGATGCAGACACGGACGAGGGGATCTCTGTCGGCCGACTGCTCCTCGTCGACAGAGAGAACATTCTCCTCAGCACTATCGACCCGACTGTCGGGGACGAACACGCCGTCTTCGGGAGAGGCTTCCGCAACGGACTCGTCGTCGTCACGCGACGACTGATGGCACAGGGGCTGCTCCCCGAACGCGACCCAGACGACGGCGAGTGATCGACAGCATCACTCCGGTGACGCTGCCGTGACTCGTCGTCGTTCGACACCACTGAACTCGAATCTCGCCCCGCCAGTCTCACTCGCCGTGACACGGACATCCCACCCGTGAGCGTTCGCTATCGTTCGGACGACCGACAGTCCGTATCCGTTGCCTCCCTCGGCTGTCGTCACGCCGTGATCGAACACCGCCTCTCGCTGCTCGGCTGGAATCCCGGGTCCGTCGTCTGCGACGTAGAACCCGTCGTGCAGTTCGCCGACAGTCACAGTCACGTCCTCGCCGCCGTGTTCGACGGCGTTGCGGAACAGGTTCTCGAACACCTCACACGTCCGGTCCGGATCGACGGCCACGGCACCGAGGTCGCCGTAGTGAACTGTCGCCGATTCAGACGACGCTCCAGTGGCCTCCCACGCTCTCTCGACCACCGTCCGGAGATCGGTCAGTTCGGGCTCTGTGACGAGTTCGCCGTGGCGGACAACTTCGAGGAGGTCGTCGACGAGAGACGACATGCGGGCGGCGCTGTCCTCGGCTGCGTCGAAGTGCTCGGCGTCCCCTGTCTCCCGTGCGAGTTCGATCCGACCGACGATCACGTTCAGCGGGTTCCGGAGGTCGTGAACGAGCGTGTCGACGAACTCCTTGATCCGGTCGTTCTGTCGTTCGAGGCGCTGTTCGCGTCGGTGGGCAGCGGTCGTGTTCTCGCTGACGACGGCGTAGCCGTGGAGGTGATCGTTCCACAGCGGTGACAGCGTCGTGCTGGCCCAGAACTCGCTGCCGTCGGCGCGGCGGTGCCGCCGCTCGGTCTCGACAGCCGTCTCCGTCGCCTCCGACAGGAGGCTGTCGAGCCCCCGCTCGTCGTGGCTGTCGTCGGCGAACAGCGCTGTGAGCGGCTCGCCTCTGATCTCCGCCGACGTGTGACCGTAGAGAGCCTCCGCGGGCGGCGACCAGAACGTGATCACCCCGTCGGAGTCGGTCACGAAAATTGCGTGTTCTGTGCCCGTCACCAGACGACTGTACACGCTACGGTCTGTGCCGTCCGCTGGCGGGTCCGTCTCGTCTGCCGACAGGTCGCTGTCGTCTGCTGGTCGGTCGGCACCCTGCTCTGGCGTCGAGTTGCTCACCACGAACAACACCCCCGAGTGTCCCGGCGGTGAGTGGCCGGCCGTCGTGTCGACGCTGTGGTCTCTCTCATCCCGCCAGAGATTCATTGCGACACGTGTCAAACACTCTGAATTTCACGTCGTAGTGGTTTTTGATCAATAGAGTAACATTTCATAACGCGCCACCGGTGACGTTTCGCCTCTCCTTCGTCGGGGTGTGGACCGAATCCACTTCGAGCGCCCGAAAGAGACGAGAGGCTGGGACGCCGTTGTGATCGTATGGACAAAACAGAGCGCGGCAGACAGGAGCGAGCCTCGACGGGGATCGACGGGCTCGACGCGGTGACCGGTGGGGGGATGCAACGAGGTCGTGCGGCGCTCGTCCGGGGGCCGCCGGGGGCGGGGAAGTCGATTCTCGGCTTCCACTTTCTCGACGCCGGGGCGGCCGTAGGGGAGACGGGGTTGTACGTCAATCTCGGGGAGCCGGCAGACTACGTACAGGAGGTCGCCGGCGAGTTCGGGCTCGACTTGGAGTCAGTCTCCGTGTTGGATCTCTCGCCGTCCAGCGATCAGTTCCACGAGGCAGAGACGTACGAGCTGTTCAGTTCCGCGGAGGTGGAGAACCCGTCGTTCGTCGAGGCGATCCGCGAGGAAGTAGAGAGCGTCGAGCCGGACCGGGTGGTCGTCGACCCGATCACGGAGTTTCGCTACCTCACCCCGGACGACCACCAGTTCCGCGCGCAGATTCTCGGCCTGCTCGACCTGCTCACGAACGCTGGCGCGACCGTTCTGATCACGTCACAGGCGTCTGACTCGATCTCCGACGACGACCTGCAGTTCCTCGTCGACGTGGTCTTCGATCTGGAAGCGACAGACACCCACCGGAAGCTCCGTGTCCCGAAGTTCCGCGGCGGCGCTGCTCGTCGCGGCCCACACAGTCTCACCATCGACGACCGTGGGATCGCGGTCTGGCCGCGACTCGACCCGACTCGACACGTGGAGACAGACGACGTGAGAACGACGGGGCCGGACGAGAACGGGGACGCGCAGGCGACGGAGTCGGACGAGAACGGGGACGCGCGGACGCTCGCCTCCGGGGTCCCAGAGTTAGACGAGTTGCTCTCCGGGGGACTCGACGCCGGGACAGTCACCTTCTTCAGCGGACCGACAGGCGTCGGGAAGACGACGCTCGGGCTCCAGTTCGCCAAGGAGGCCGCCGGACGAGGCGAGCGGTCAGTGCTGTTCAGCTTCGAGGAGTCACGGCGGACGATCCTCGACCGCTCGGCGGCGATCAACATTCCAGTCGCGGAGATGATCGACCGCGGCACGCTCCAGCTCGTCGAGATCGGCCCGGGCGAACTCACTGTCGACGAGTTCACCCACAAGATCCAGACGGAAGTCGAACAGCACGATGCACAGATCGTGATGATCGACGGGTCGAGAGGGTTCGCTCGCTCGCTGACCGGGTTCGTCGACAGTCCGTCACACCACCTCGCGGAGATCGGTCGCTACCTCCGGAACGCGGGTGTCTCCGCGCTCGTCTCCAACGAGGTCTCACAGATCACCGGCGAGTTCCGTGCCACCGAGGAGGGCACCAGCTACGTCGCGGACAACATCGTGATCCTCAGACACGTCGAACACGACGGACAACTCCGGAAGGTGATTGGCGTGTTGAAGATGCGGACCAGCAGCTACGAGACGCGGATCAGAGAACTGGAGATCACGGAGCACGGCCTGAAGGTCGGTGAACCACTCACGGGACTCCGGGGGATTCTCACGGGCACCCCGGACTGGGGAGATGGCTAGTGACGATCACCAGCCGGAGCCCGAGCGCTCCGTTCCGGCTGACAATCACGGCGACGAGGGAAGTGACGCTGTCGATACGACGGCGGAGTCTCGGGACGCGACGACGAACTCCGACAACACAGCGGGGCACTCCGACAACCCAGCAGGGCACTCCGACAACCCAGCGGCGGACTCCGACAACACAGCAGGGGACCCCGACAACCCAGCAGGGGAGTCAGCGGGACACGCAGACACTCCCGGGTTAGACGCGGAGCGACAGCGGATCTGTCCGCTCGTCGACGACGCGGGCAACCAGAAGCGGCTCCGCGCGTGGCTCGACGACCACGAGTCGTACCGTCTCGTCGAGCCGGCGGAGCCGCTGTCGGAGACGGACTTCGACGTATGCGTGGTCGACGGGCGGTCGCTCCGCCGGCACGCCGACCAGCTCCGGAAGGCGAAGTCGGACGCGGCTCCCGTGTTGCGTCCGGTGTTGTTGCTGTTGCCGGACAGCGAGCAGTCGGTGATCGACGTCGACCGCGGCGAGATCGCCGACAACGTGACCACCGCGACTGTCGACGAGATCGTCTCGCTCCCGATGCGGCAGGTGGAACTGGAGTGGCGCATCGGCGCGCTCCTGCGGATGCGACGACAGTCGTTGGAGGCGGCCGAGCGCCGCGAGCAGTTACGGCTGTTCAAGCGGGCGACACAGGCGTCCGGGCACGCCATCTTCATCACGGACACGGACGGCACCATCGAACACGTGAACCCGGCGTTCGAGGAGATCACGGGGTACACCGAGTCGGAGGCTGTCGGGGAGACGCCGCGAATTCTCGACTCCGGGGAGATGTCGACGGCGTTCTTCGAAGAGCTGTGGGAGACGATCCGCTCCGGAAACGTGTGGGAGGGAGAGCTGATCAACGAGCGTGCAGACGGGACGTTGTACCACGCCAGACAGACCATCGCGCCGGTCGTCGTGGACGGGGACACGGAGGCGTTCGTCGCGGTCCAAAACGACGTGACGGAGCAGCAGCGGCGCGAGGAACAGCTCCGGACGCGGACACGCGCCATCGACGAAGCGCCGGTCGGGATCAGCATCGCCGATCCGACTCTGGAGGACAACCCGCTGGTGTACGTCAACGACGCCTTCGTCGAGTTGACCGGCTACTCCCGAGAGTCGGCGCTCGGGCGGAACTGTCGGTTCCTCCAAGGCGAGGAGACGGACCCCGAGCGCGTCGCACAGATCGGGCGGGCCACCGAGCGCGAAGAGCCGATCTCGATCACGATCCGTAACTACCGGCGGGACGGGACGCCGTTCTGGAACCACCTCGAAATCGCGCCCGTGAGAGACGACGGAGGGGAGGTCGTCAACTTCCTCGGCTTCCAACAGGACGTGACCACACGGCGTGAACGGACCGAACAGCTCGAAGTTCTCGACCGTGTGCTCCGGCACAACCTCCGCAACGACCTGAACCTGATCCGTGGACGGGCGGAGATGATCGACGTAGCCATCACCGACGAGGATAGCCTCGCGGACGAGGACAGTCTCGCCAACGAGGACAGCCTCGCCAACGGGAAGACGATCCAACAGAGCGCTGCACAGATCGTCGAGGCCAGCGACGACCTGCTCGCAACGACAGAGAAGGAACGCGCGATCACGGAGATTCTCACGGAGGACCCGCGCCGCCGCGAACTGGATCTCGGGGAGTTGATCGAACACGTCGCACGCGACGCGAGCGAGCGCTACCCCGACGCCGACATCACGTTCGATTGCCCGGAGACGGTGATCGTGAACGCGACCGCCAGACTCGAAGAGGCGCTGGAGGAGATCGTCGCCAACGCGGTCGTTCACAACGACAGTCCGACGCCGACTGTCGAGATCGAGGGGCGCGTGACAGACGGGACCGCACGAATCCGGGTCGCCGACGACGGGCCAGAGATCCCCGAGGACGACCAGAAGATGCTGCTGGGCACTGGACACCGGACCGTCACGCGCCACGGCAGCGGTCTCGGACTGTGGCTGATCCGACTCGTCGTCACGCGCTGTGGCGGCCGTGTGGAGTACGACCGACGCGACCTGCGAGGGAACGTCGTCACTGTCGAACTCCAGCGTCGAGAGTCCCGATAGACTCCAGCGTCGAGAGTCCCGATAGACTCCAGCGTCGAGAGTCCCGATAGAGCCTGCCGCGCGCGCCGCCACGAGCCCCGCTCGTGTCGTCACCGTCGTCGCTCCCTCGCCGCTCGGGGGAGAGTTCGCTGCCGTCGTTCGAAGAGCCCTCACCGGATATACACGTGTCCACGGAGCGCAGTTGTGTGAATCTGTTGTGAAAAACTGGGTGAGTTGACTCGTGACCGACAGTAGAGGCGTCGACCGCTGTGCGGTCGCCGGCCTACGACTCGTCGACCGGCTCGAACTGGAATCCGTCCCACGACTGGCTGGCGGGTTCGCGGATGCCGGCCTCCGGGTCGCGGAGTTCACTCGCGTACACTGGTCGCACCTCGTCGCCGATCTCGACGTCGCCGTCGGTCAGCTGGCCGAGCGCGCGCATCTCCGTCCCGTCGACCTCGAACGCGACGATAGCGAGGTGGTTCGGCTCTCTGACGCCCGGCGGTGTCGCCGTCGCCGTCGTCCACGTCACCACCTCGGCGGTGTGTTCCGCGAGGTCGACAGTGCCGACGCGCTCGGCCCCGTCTGGACTCACCGGGTGTGGCGGGTAAGTGATCGTCCCGTCTGCGTACTCCGCGGCCTCGAAGACGGGAGACTCCGACTCTGCGGCCTCGGAGACGGGAGACTCCGACTCTGCGGCCTCGGAGACGGGAGACTCCGACTCGTCGTCCGTCTCCGCGTCGCTGGTGTCGCTCACGCCCCCACCTCCAGAATCGTGGTCGTGACACAGTTCCCGAACCCGCCCACGTTACAGGCGAGTCCCACGTCGGCGTCGACCTGTCGCGGGCCAGCTTCGCCGAGCAGCTGTTCGTACACCTCGACGGCCTGTGCGACGCCAGAGGCACCCAGCGGGTGGCCTTTGGACTTGAGCCCGCCGGAGGTGTTGACCGGAATCTCGCCGTCGCGTGCGGTGCGGCCGGACGCCGCGGCGCGCCACCCCGCCCCCTTCTCGGCGAAGCCGAGATCCTCGAACTGGAGTAGTTCCAGAATCGTGAACATGTCGTGGAGCTCGGCAACGTCCACGTCGCTCGGCGTTCTGTCTGCCATCTCGAAGGCCGCACGGCCGGAGTCGACGACACCGCCCATCGTCGTCGGGTCCGTACGCTCGTGGACGACGTGAGTGTCCGTCGCGCCCGCGATCCCCGAGACGACGACGTACTCGTCTGTGTAGTCGGCGGCGACCGACTCGGGACAGAACAACAGCGCCGCGGAGCCGTCCGTGATCGGGCAGAAGTCGTACAGCCGTAGCGGGTCGGCGACAATCGGACTCTCCAGCACCGTCTCGCGGTCGACCTCCTTCCGGAACTGTGCGTGCGGGTTGTCGACGCCGTTGGCGTGGTTCTTCACCGCCACGTCTGCCAGACTCTCGCGGGGTGCGTCGTACTGATCGAGATACGCACGCGCAGTGAGCCCAGCGAAGGAGGGGAGCGTGACCCCGTGTTTGTACTCCACAGGGTGAGTGAGCGAGGCGATCACGTCCGTCGCCTCCGCCGTGCTGCGGTGGGTCATCTTCTCGCCGCCGACGAGCAGCGTGCAGTCGCTCGCGCCGCTGGCGACGGACTGCCACGCGGCGTAGATTCCGGCACCGCCGGAGGAGGAGGTCTGGTCGATACGCGCGGTGTACGCTGGCACCGCGCCCAGATCGTGTGCCAGCGCGTTCGGGGCCCCCGTCTGTCCCTCGAACTCGCCGCTGGCCATGTTCGACACGTACAGGTGCTCTACCTCGTCTGCCGCGACACCGGCGTCGGCGAGACACGCCTGTCCAGCCTCCGCGAGCAGCGACTGCAGCCACGCGTCCCGCTGTCCGAACTGTGTCATCGACGCCGCGATCACTGCGACGCGGTCCGCTCCCGTCCGGTTCTGGGGGGACCCTGTGACGCTGGTCGACGCGGACCCGTCGGTGTCACCCGACGCAGACCTGTCGGTGTCACCCGACGCAGACCCACCGTCAGTGGCTGTCGGTACACTCGCTGTCGAGTCTCGTTCCATACCGTGGCGAGTGGTCGGCGACCACTTCTCAGTTTTCACTCTCACGACCGACAGTCGTGGACAGTGCCAGCGTCATCTTTTAACTACTCGCCCACCCACCGGCAGACGTGGCGACGGCGATCCACGGGATCGTCTCCGGGCACGGGTGGGCGACGAGCAGCCACCTGGGCAGGCAGCCAGCCCGAACGACCACCATTTAAGAACGGTGGAAGCGAGAGCAGCACTGTGGCACTCACACTCACCGCGACGTTCGTCGTGCTCCTCGCCGCAGTGGTGTTTCTCGCGGGTGCGATCAACGGCGTCGCCGGGTTCGGATTCGCACTCGTCGGGACGATGGTGTTGGCGACCGCGGTCGAGGAGCCGGCGACGGCGGTCGTGTTCATGATCGTCCCGATTCTCTCGGTGAACCTCTCGTTGGTGCGTGAACTCTCACCCGAGCAGCTACGGACGTGTGGGCGACGGTTCGGTCCGTTGTTGGGGGCGGCACTCGTCGGGACGGTCGTCGGTCTCGTCGGCGTCGACGCGTTGCCGGCCAACCTCCTCCGTGTCGGGCTGGGACTCCTCTCGTTGGCGTTCGTCCTCACACAGCAGCAGCTCGTCACCGTCCCGGGACTCGACAGGGCGAAGGAGGGCTGTTTCGTGGAGTCACGACCCGCGATGGTCGGCGTCGGACTCGGCTCCGGGCTGTTGTTCGGCGGTACCAACGTCGGTGTCCAGCTGATCGCGTACATCCGGAGCTGTGACCTCTCACACGGCCTGTTCGTCAGCGTCGTCGCCATGGTGTTTCTCGGACTCAACGGCGTCCGCGTCGCTGCGGCCGGCGTCCTCGGTCTCTATCCGGACCTGACGGTCGCCGCGGCGTCCGTCGCCGCCGCGGTTCCAGCCGTGGCCGGCGTCGCGGTCGGCAAGCGCCTCCGGTCCGTCGTCAGCGAGCGCCGCCGCCGCGGGGTGGTGCTCGGCCTGCTCACCCTCATCGGTGTCCGGCTGCTCCTCGGCGGACTCGGGATCGCGTGACTCGACAGGAGTGCGAGACAGCCGCGAGCGGGGTGACACGGCGCGTTCTCGCCGCGGAGAGCGGTGTGTGACACCGTGTCTGACGTAGTGCTTAAGTGACGGCACCGGCTTGTCTCCACAACGCCCTCCGCGGGAAGGGGGTGGAGGTCAGAATGGGTCTGCTCACGAATCTCAGGGACAGCATCTCACGGGTCACAGAGCGGTTGTTCTCGGAGTCCGAGCCGAAGCGGATCGGCATCTACGGACCCCCGAACGCCGGGAAGACCACGCTGGCGAACCGGATCGCCCGCGACTGGACCGGCGACGCAGTCGGCCCGGAGAGCCACGTCCCCCACGAGACACGACGCGCTCGGCGCAAGGAGAACGTGACGATCGAACGGAACGGGAAGACCGTCACCATCGACATCGTGGACACGCCCGGGGTGGCCACGAAAGTCGACTACAAACAGTTCCTCGAACACGACATGCAGAAAGACGACGCCGTCAAGCGGTCCCGGGAGGCGACCGAGGGCGTCGCCGAGGCGATGCACTGGCTCAGAGAGGACGTCGACGGCGTGATCTACGTGCTGGACAGCACGAACGATCCGTTCACGCAGGTCAACACCATGCTGGTCGGGATCATCGAGAGTCAGGACCTGCCAGTGTTGATCTTCGCAAACAAGACCGATCTGGAGGAGTCGGACGTGAAGCGGGTGTCGGACGCGTTCCCACAACACGAGACAGTGCCACTCTCCGCGCTGGAGGGTGACAACATGGAGGAAGTGTACGAGAAGATCGCGGAGTACTTCGGGTGAGACGATGGCAGAGGCAACCACACACGACAGCGACACAGACGGCGTGCGGATGGACCTGATCAGCGGTGCGCGAATGGAGGGACTCACGTCGATGGAGAAGATCAGGCTGATCTTAGACTCCGTCCGCGACGGCGACATCGTCGTCTTAGAGCAGGGACTGACTCCCGACGAGGAGTCCCGGCTCATCGAGGTGACGATGACCGAGATCAGTCCCGACGACTTCTCCGGGATCGAGATCGAGACGTACCCACGGACCGGCTCCTCGTCGGGCGGGTTCATCAGTCGTCTCACCGGCTCCGAGGAGTCGGGGAACAAGCTCACCGTGATCGGCCCGGCCAACCAGATCGAAACCTTAGAGAAAGACGAGGAGTTCATCAGCACACTCGTCTCTCACGAGTAACACCGATGCCACACGAGTGTACCAACTGTGGGCGCACGTTCCCGGACGGCTCCAAGGAGATGCTCTCCGGCTGTCCGGAGTGTGGCGGACGGAAGTTCAAGTTCGAGCCAGCGAACCGGGCCAGACGACAGGCCGACGACGACCCAACGGCGAACGAGAACGCCGAGACGGGTAGCTCGGGCGGGTTCGTCGATCACGCCGTCGAGGCGGCGGAGGCGGCTCCCGACAGGACGGCGTCCGGTGAGACCACGGCGTCCGACGAGTCACTCACCTCACGCGAGTGGCCGGATCACCCGGACGTGGCAGACAGCGTCACCGACGACCAGAGCGGGCAGCCACCCGCCAGCGGCGACGACCAGCGGTCGGCGAGTGAGACGAGCAACACCTCGACGAACAGACCCGGCGCACAGAGTGGCACACGGCCGCACGCCGGTGTCGACCCCGGAGAGGGGTCCGAAGACCGCGCGCAAGCCGACGCTCGGTCGGCAGTCGTTCCGGAGTCGGAACTCCCAGACCACGGCGCGGGAGGAGCGGACGGCCCGGGCGACACGACGGACGGAGACACGACTCGCTCGGACACAGCTACCGATGACACGACCCACCCGGACACGGCCGGTGAGAACACGACCCACCCGGACGCAGCCAGTCAGGACACGACCGAGGAACCACCAGTCACGGACCAGCGGCGGTTCGAGGCGCTCCGCGAAGAGCTGAACGAGCAGTTCGAGTCGATCCGAATCGTCCGCCCCGGCGAGTACGAGCTGAACCTCGTCGAACTGTACGACCGCGAGGAGTTCATCGTCTCGCTGCGCGAGGACGGGCGCTACGTCATCGAGATGCCCGACGCGTGGGGGTCGCCGGACGACTGAGATACTCCCGATTCCAGACCACTGACCTCTCCCAGCGCCGTGGACCGTCGTTCCTGACCTCTCCCAGCGCCGTGGACCGTCGTTCCTCTCTCGCTCGTCGGTGGCCCTCAGCCTCTTCACGACAGTTCCCTGTCGAGTAGCGTCCTGTCGCTCACTGTTTCGAATCGAAAAACCGTTGCCGTCCACGCCACAACGAGTGTCGTATGTGGTCGGCGACGAGGGAGCGGCTCCGCGAGGCGTTGCTGTGGTTTCCAGTTGCGCTGTCGGCGGTCGGAATCGTCGACAGGGAGAAGGGTCGAGAGGCGTTCGACCTCGCAGCGCCGGCGATGGTGACTGGCGGGATGCGGACGCTGTTGCGCGTCGCCGACTTCTTCATGATGTCTATCTACGCGGGCGGTGCGGCGGTTGCCGCACTCGAACTCGGGTTTCAGTACTACTTCGTTCCCTTCGGACTGGCGTTGGCGTTGACCTCCGGGACCATCAGTGTCGTCTCTCGGCTGAAGGGGGCAGCGGACCACCGCGAGGCGAACTTCGCAATCAAACAGTCGCTCTGGCTGGCGCTGGCGGTGTCGGTGCCGATCACGCTGTTCTCGTTCGCCTACGCGGAGGAGATGATCGCGGTGTTGACGAACGACGACACGACGGTGGCGCTAGGGGGTGCGTACCTCCGCGTGGTCATGTACAGGCGGTCAAGGAGACTGCCCCGGGGTCGTCCGAAAATCAGAGATTTTCGGGATCACGAGAATCTTCGATTCTCGAACGACTTGACCCCGGGGTTGAAGCCGACAGCATTAGTACACAAACAAGAGTCCCCAAGCACTTTTAATCTTCCAACACGTACCAAGATGTGTCTCACAACGATATACCGTGACAGTCCCAGACGAGGATGGGGAGTGGCTTGATGACCAGCCTCATCTCTCACCGAGCGATCTGTTACAAAAGGTAATTCAAGAACAGCGTGAAAAGAAAGAATCTGGGTAACCACAATGGAACACACGCTTCGCTTCCGTGCGTACCTGTCTGACGATGTGGCAAGCGAAGCATGGCGTCACATCGACATCCTCAGACAGATTCGCAATCACGCCCTCCGAGACTACT
>CAKZQY010000120.1 GCA_937142015.1 uncultured Halobacteria archaeon | reverse complement strand
GCCCACACTCTGGGCAGATGACGAATCCCTCCGTGTACGCGTCAAGTGCGTTGGCGACACGGCGCTGTTTGAACCCGCCAGTGAGTCGCGCGCGTCCACTCTCGTCGATGTGTGCGGCCGTCCCGAGCTCGTCTTGGAGGAACTTCAATACGGCCTCCTCGTCGCGGTCGAGCGTGTCGACGAGCGTCTGGTAGTTCTCGACCACTGTGGTGTTCCCTTCCTGGCGCACCTCCGGGTCTGGAACCTCGAACCGCGATCCGTCGTCCTGAATGTCGGGTGTCTGTTCGACCGCCCGGTCGAGCATCTCCTCGTACTCCATACGAATCGGTCGACGGTCCACGCGGAAAACACTCGCGGAGTCACCCGCGCGGGACGAGCGGACACACGATTGCCCGCCAGGAGGAGTGAAAGCGCGGTCGTGGCGTCGCCCGCGGCGGTAACGTGTCACTCTGTAACAAACGATCCTCGTGTGGCCGACAGTTCACTGCAGCATTTGCCGGCGAGACCCGTCGGCTGCCGGTGTGAGCGGCGTCTACCGGGCGAACCGTGGTAACGTGACTCAAGATAAATCTTTATGCCCACGGTCGCTACCGTGCTGTGCATATGAAGAAGCAAGAGCTCATCCACCTGCACGGTCTCCTCAGCGAAGTACGAACGCAGTACGAACACTGGGGCGAAGACGTGGATCTCGAGTCGTACAACGAACTCGGAGTGAAGCCGACATCTATTCACAAATCGAAGACAGACCACAAAGCGGCAGTGTTCGAGCTGGCCGAGGGAATCACCGGCGTCTCTCCGGAAGCCGAGACCGAGTCCGAGCCGGTCGCCCCGAAGGCCGACTGAGGCGTTCTCGCGCAGTCCAGCAGGCGACGTTCCCGTCCGAGTGGCGACGCTGTCGTCCAGACGGTGACACTGTTTATCGAGTGGTGACACCGTCGGACGGTGACCGTCGGCTGTCGGTTGTGTCGTGTCGTAGCCAGTTCCGGTGGCTTTTACGCCACACTCGGAGAAGTGTCGCGTATGACAGACGACACGACAGACGACGCGACAGACGACACGACAGACGACGCGACAGACGACACCGGAGACAGCGAGACAGCGCAGGCGTACAGGACCGAGACAGACAGTCTCGGCGAGGTACAGGTGCCAGCAGACGCTTACTGGGGTGCACAGACACAGCGCGCAGTGGAGAACTTCCCCATCTCGGGGATCACCTTCTCCCGTCGGTTCGTTCGCGCGCTGGGCGTGGTGAAGAAGGCCGCGGCCAGAGCGAACGCGGAGTTGGGGTTACTCGACGAGGAAGTCGCAGACGCGATCACGACAGCCGCAGACGAGGTGATCGCAGGCGACCACGACGAGGAGTTCCCGGTCGACGTGTTCCAGACCGGCTCCGGCACCTCCTCGAACATGAACGCCAACGAGGTGATCGCCAACCGCGCGGCGGAGGTGATGGGCGCAGAGATCGGCGAGCGGGTCGTCCACCCGAACGACCACGTCAACTACGGTCAGTCGTCGAACGACGTGATCCCGACGGCGATGCACGTCGCCAGCCTCGAAGCGGCCGAGAAGGATCTGCTGCCCGCCTTGGAGCGACTCCACGCCGCGCTCGAAGAGAAGGAGGCGGCGTTCGACGGCGTGGTGAAGACCGGTCGCACACACCTCCAGGACGCCACGCCGATCCGGCTCGGACAGGAGTTCGGCGGCTACCGCACACAGGTCGGGAAGGGAATCGAGCGGGTGAAAGACTCGCGTGGGCGGCTCCGCGAGCTCGCACTCGGCGGCACGGCCGTCGGGACGGGACTGAACACACACCCGGAGTTCCCGGCACTCGCCGCAGAGTACATCTCCGAGGAGACGGACACGCAGTTCCGCGAGGCGGACAACCACTTCGAGGCGCAGGCGGCACACGACGCGATGGCGGAGGCTCACGGCGCGCTCCGGACGGTCGCCGGCTCGCTCAACAAGATCGCCAACGACCTCCGGCTGCTCGCCTCCGGTCCGCGCAACGGACTCGGCGAGATCGAACAGCCGGAGAACCAGCCCGGTTCCTCGATCATGCCGGGGAAGATCAACCCCGTCGTGGCGGAGGCTGTCAACCAAGTTCACAAACAGGTCGTGGGGAACGACGCGGCGGTGTCTGCCGGCGCAGCCGAGGGACAGATCGACCTCAACCTCTACAAGCCCGTGATCGCGCACAACTACCTCCAGTCTGCAGAGCTGTTGGCCAACGCCAGCGAGACGTTCGCCGAGGCGTTCGTCGCCAAGCTGGAGGCGAACGCCGACTACGCGGCAGAGCGTGTCGAGCAGTCGATGGCGCTGGCGACCGCGCTCAACCCCGCAATCGGCTACGACAAGGCCAGCGAGGTCGCCAAGGAAGCACTGAAGGAAGACCGGACGATCCGCGAGGTCGTCGTCGAGAAGGGGTACCTGACGGAGGCGGAAGCCGACGACGTGCTCGACCCGGCGGCGATGACTGAACGTGTGATCCTCGGCGACGACGACTGAACGTGTGATCCTCGGCGACGACGACTGAACGTGTGATCCTCGGCGACGA
>CAKZQY010000119.1 GCA_937142015.1 uncultured Halobacteria archaeon | reverse complement strand
ACAACAGTGCGAACGCGAACGCGTCGCCGACACGGCCGGTAGCGAGCACGGCGACAGCTTGCACGACACCCATCACCAGCGCGTCCTGCGCGTGGAGGTCGGGGTACGCGATCGGGACGACCATCGACGGCGCGAGCACGGCAGCGAGTCCGAACACGACCGCAGGCGAGCCGAGGCCGGCGAGCACCGACGCGGCCAGAATCGTCGCCGCCAGCGTCGTCTGGACGCCGTGAGTGGTGATCGCGTCCTCGTCCTCGACAGTGTACACTCCGAGTCGGACGACCGCGAACCCGACGTACAGCGCGGCGACGAGCGTCACCACCGCCGCACGGAGCGGAGCCGCCGTCGGCGACGCGGGCAGCGCAGTCGTCGTCACCAGCAGCGCAGGTGCGACGCCGAACGACGCCACGTCGGCCAGCGAGTCGAGGTGTGGGCCGACGTCCGTTCCGCCGAACCGTCGGGCCAGAACTCCGTCGAGGCCGTCCGCGACGGCCGCCAGCAGCACGAGCCGCGCCGCCAGCCCCGTGTCGAACCCGACGACGACGGCCGCCGTCAGCCCGACTGCGGCGTTGGCGACCGTCACGGCGTCCGCGAGACCCAACCGCCGGAGGAACTGGGGCCGCGAAGACATACGGGTGTCGTCGGCCACCGCCGATAAACACCTTTTCATCTGGCTGTGGTCGGGGCCGATCTCAGACTGCTGTTCTCGTGATCGACGGCCTCACACCCTCGTTTCAGGTCGATCATCGTCTCACACCGGTTTCGGATCGACAGACGTGGATCACACGCCATTTAGGCGCGAGAGGCCTACCAGACAGCGTGCAACGACGCCGATTCCTCCGTGCCGTCGGAGTCGGAGCGACGACGCTGGCTGCCGGCTGTCTCGGCTTCCAGCCGACGGCCGACAGCTACGACGTGGGCATGACCGCCCAGGCGTTCCGCCCCCGCGAGATCACCGTCTCCGTCGGTGACACCGTCGTCTGGAAGAACACCTCCACCCGCGCACACTCCGTCACCGCCTACGAGGCTGCTCTCCCCTTGGGAGCCGACTACTTCGCCACCGGTGGCTTCGACACCGAGCAGTCCGCCCGCGACGCGTGGGACGACAACGACGGCGTGATCACCAACGGACAGACGTTCGGCCACCGCTTCGAGGTCGCTGGTGAGTTCCCGTACTTCTGTATCCCGCACGAGACTGCCGGCATGGTCGGCACCGTGATCGTCGAGGAGTGATCGACGTGGACGACTGTCGCGCGACGAGTGACCTCGCCGGTGTCGACTCGGAGACGCCGCGTGAGAGCCAGACGCTCCGACTCCCGCCGGGCCGACTCGACCCGCTCGCGTCGTGGGCTGACGGCACCGCACTCGCTGCTGCCGCCCGCGTGAGAGCCAGACGCTCCGACTCCCGCCGGGCCGACTCGACCCGCTCGCGTCGTGGGCTGACGGCACCGCACTCGCTGCTGCCGCCCGCGTGAGAGAGCCGAGAGGCGAGAGAGGGCGAGAGCGAATCGCACTCGTGTGCAACGAGTGGTCCGACGGGTGGCTCCCGCCGGGGGGTGCCGTCGACCCCGGTGAGACCTGTCGCGCCGCCGCACGCCGGGAAGTCCGCGAGGAGACAGGACTCGACGCGACGGTCCAGCGCCCTCTCGTCGTGCTCCAGCAGTCGTACGTCGACGCGACGACCGACGAGGAGCGATTCACCGCACGGTACGTCGTCTACGACGCGACGGCGACCGGGTCGATCCCGCCGGCCGACGACCTCGGTGTTCACGCGACCGAGATCGAAGCAGCACGGTGGTTCGAGACGCCGCCGGAGAACCTCCACGACGGGGAACTGCTGCGTCCGTACCTCGACGTTCGACGCCGGAGCGAGAGGGACTCTCTCTAGTCCTCGACGATGCTAAAAGTTGCGGAATCTGCGGGTTTGAAGTCCGAGACCGTCGTATAGTGGTTCCGATGAAGAAGAACGAACTCCTCCACGTCCACAGTCTCCTGTTGGCTGTCGCCCGGCAGTTCACGGACCGTGACGTGGTAGCAGACGGGGCGCTCGACAGCTACCGCGAGATCGGTGTCACGCCGATGTCGCTGCAGGCGGCACGCGACGAGCACGCGGAGGCAGTGCTGGAGCTGGCGACCGTCCTCGGTGAGTCGACCGAGACAGACGACGAGCACAGCGAGACGCCAGAGCAGGTCACGGCGCGGACGTGACCGGCGACTACTCCGTTTCGATCACCATCCCTTCTCGAACGTCGAACGTCACGTCGTCGGGGAACCGTGTGGGGTCGAACGCCGAGAGGGCCGTCTCACCACCCGGCAGAGAGGCGGGGTCGGCGTCTGCAACACCGAGATCGTCCGCGACGAGCGCCGCCACGACCGCAGCGTGTGCCGGCGCACGCATGAACCCGTGTCCCTGCCACCCGGCTGCGACGTACAGTCCTGCAGAGACGCGTCCCAACAGCGGATCACCGTCTGGCGTCGCGGTACACAGCCCCGCCCACGCTGTCTCCACAGTCTCGTGGCGCTCGGGATTCTCCTCGTGGCGCTTGTCTCTCCTCTCGTCGTCAGTGACGTCGTCGCTCTCGACACGTCTCCCGAGTCGGTGATCGACCACTGCAATCGTCTCCTCGCGGAACCAGTCGTCCGCCGTCCGGTCCCACTCGTCCGGGTCCGCTTCTGACGGGACGGTGCCGTCTCCAGCGAGCAGCCCAGTGGGGTGTGGTCGCGCGTACACACCCACAGTCGCGTCGTACCACATCGGTCCCGGGTGGGGTGAACCGCGTGCAGCAGTCGGATCGTCCTCGGGCTCGACACGAGTCGTGAGTGCCTGCACGCGGTACGGCTTGATCGGGAGGCCAGCAGACCCGACCACCTGCGGCGTGTGTGCGCCCGCAGCGACGACCACGGCGTCGAACGTCGTCCCGTCGGGATCGAGTGAGACGGTCGTCTCGTCTCGAACCGTCACCCCGGCGTCTCTCGCAGCCCCCCGGACGGCAGCGACGAACGCCACCGTGTCGGCCCACCCGGCGTTCTCGGCGACGGCGGCGACGGCGAGGTCGTCGGTCACGAGCGACGGGAACCGGTCGCCCAGCGTCTCCGGTGAGACGGTCTCGACCGCGCGACCGTGCGACTGCATCCGCTCGACCGCTCGGCGCGTCGCGCTCGCTCGCTCCTCGTCGCCGGCCCGAACCAGAATCGCGTACGGACAGTCGTGAAATGTGAACCTGAACCCGTCCGTCGCGGCGAACTCGCGGAACCGGTCGAGCGCGAACCCGCCGAGCGCGGCGTCGACATCCTCGGCGTAAGCGTCGTACAACACACCTGCCGCGCGTGTCGACGCGGTGTCCGGGGAACTCGATGTCGTGTCGAGGGACGAGGGGGCACTGTCCACATCTCGGTCGTCGACCGACTCGCGTTCGAACAGCGTCACGTCGACCCCGTAGCCGGCCAGATCCAACGCGGTCGTCGCTCCGACTGCTCCCGCACCGACGACTGCAACCGTGGGCGTCGACGCTGCAACCGTCGGCGTGGACTCTGCAATCGTAACTGTCGGTGTGGACTCTGCACCCGTCGATGTCGACTGTGTCGACCCCGTTACGGCCGGCGTCAGCTCTGCCGACTCCGCGGGCGGCGGTTCCTCCCCGTCGCGGGTCATCTGTGCGGTTCGGGGAGCAGCGCCTCGAACTCGCGGTCTGCGAGCCACTCGACCAGTGCAGCGAGCTCCGTCGTCGCGTGCTCGAACAGCTTCTCACCCTTCTCGCGGGACGCCTCTGTCGGCGAGCCGACCGCGCCCGACGCCGAGAAGTCGGCCGTGTCGAAGCCGACCTCCGCGCCGTGAACCGTCCGTCCCCACGAGTCGGCGGCGTCGGCCTCCGCGTCTTCGAGTGCCGCCTCTCGGAGCAAGTCCGCTGCGACGGCGTACACCATGCTCGACTCCACGGCGTCGGCGTGTCCGACTCCGTCCTGCTCGAACAGTTCCTCCTCGAGCCCGCCGAGGTCCGAGAACCAGTGCCACGGCGCGAGGAAGGCGGTGCCGTCGGCGCGCACCGCTCTGGCGGCGCTGTTCAGCGCCTCGTCGTTGCCGCCGTGACCGTTGACCGCCACCACTTTCCGGATGCCGTGGCTGGCGACGCTCGCTGTCACGTCTCGCACGTACGCCGCGAACGTCTCCGGCTCCGTCCACAGCGTGCCGTGGAACTGCCGGTGGTGTGCGCTCACCCCGACCGGGAGTGTCGGGAGTGTCACCGTCTGAACGTCCGTCTCCGCCTCGTCGACGGCGTGTGCGATGGCTTCCGCTGCGAGGAAGTCCGTCCCGAGCGGGAGCGCTGGCCCGTGCTGCTCGACCGCGCCGGTCGGGAGTAACGCCACCTCGGCCTCTGTGAATGACGCTGCCGCCGTCGTCGTCGTCTGCTCGTGGAGGAGTGTCACACGGTTGCTGGGTGGCCCGTGCACTTATCTCTCTGTGCGCCGGCGAGGTGCGCCTCCACTGTCGCGAGCCGTGAAGCACCCCGGACCGTTCGGACAGGAGCGCGCCACTCACGGCGTAGTACGCCCGAACCACTCCCGAAGAACCGGGTTCCTCACGAGTCCAGATAGGAAAATTTCGATGGGACCGCGTAGCTCGGCGAACTCAGGTTCCTGCTCGGGGTCGTCGTTGCGTGCGCACTGGTGGCACCAGAAGTGGTTGTTCGTCGGCTCCCAGGACCGATGGCCCGCGGGACAGGCCCACGCCCATCAGTCCGTCTCGTCTTGCAACTTGATCGTCGGCATCGTGCATCGCTGGATGACGTGGGTGAAAGTAAAAGATCGAATCCTTATCCGGAGTGAAAGTGAAACTGACGAGTTTACAATGTGCCTGGTGGAGCATTTTCTGAAATTATATATGCAAATTCCTCGGAAGAAATATAGTTGTAGATCATCTTGTAGTCAATGTGAATGAACGCATGCAATAATGCGGATGTAAGATCTTTAATTTGTTCTAATTTAATAATTATTTTCTTATATTCCATCTCAAGAACCACACTTGGATCGGCTTCACTACGATCATATATTCTAACTATACCTTCCTCTTCGTCCGTTTGGACACTGCTATGACTTGGCCCGTGTCTTAAATCCGGAACGATTCCATCATTTAATATAGATATATCGGTGTCGCCGAGTGCTTTATTTATTTGATTAAGGCTACTTAATTCGCTCCTGTCTATGCTCTTATCATGAGACACCAAGAGATCTTTGAGAAGTGGTTTTATACCCTCAATAAGCGACGAATACTGATTTAATATTTCTCTGATTCCAATTTCGGTTGGGACTTCGCCTTTGATGTCACTGGAATCAGTCTTGCTATGGAGGAGGATAGTGTCAGATTCGCTGTCAATGTTGTCATTATTTTCAGCTATTAATCCCATTAAATTCCTGGGTCTTTCAATCTCAGAACTTATCTGGTTCCCATGATGGTACAGATCATTTTTGCATAACTCAAGGTACTCGTCTATGTCATCAACAGGATTTCCGGATGTAAATGCATCCAAAAGTTCAGTATATATCATATTATAATAAGATGTATATCTTTTTCTATTATGTGCTTTATTTTTATATATTTTTGCAAAATTATTTGTTTCTATTCCTAGACTATTCAAAAATAACAATGTGTGAGAGTGGTTTTCGATTACGTTTTTAAGATGTCTATTATCAAAATCTTGCTCTCTTGAAGCCCTTACTGCTGATCTTTGGTCAAAATCATCTGGGAGGGGAGTTCCCTCTGATTGAACTTCTTCTAGTGCATCCTCCATGCCGACCTCTGGGTCTGTCTCGAAATATTCGAGGTTTGATTGGAATGTTTCTTTATTGTTTGCCGGAACATCTCTCACATCAATGTATTGGTGCTCTCCATCGCGCACGGTTTTGACAAGATGCTCTAAGACATTGAGGAAGTCTCTGGAATTGCCGTGAATCCTCTCTGAATCTTCTTCACCTTCAAACACCACATACCCTTCACTATTATCTAGTTTATAATTAGTTATAATATTATCTGAATTATAGTATTTCTTTTTGAATTCTATAAATTCACTAGAGTTTGACATATTTGAATCACTTGGGTTTAATCTGAGGGTACATCACCACCCGCAGCTCGTCGGTTGAAATCTCTTCGGCCACCTCGGGCGAGATCTCCCGCTTCACTTCTTCCATCGCCTCCGCGGACTGCGCCGTGTGCCGGAGCGCGCGCTTGATAGCCTCGGAATCACTGTCCGCGTTGAGGGCCTCCTTCGCTCGATCCAACCACTTTTTGCGTTCCGCGTTCGACCGCACGCGGATGTACTCGCGGCCCATATATCAGGGCTTGTGACCATGGGGGGTAAATTTATTCCCGCGAACCCGGGGGAACCGTCTCACGCGAGTCACTGGAAGCCGAGTTTCTTTATCAAGCCCGCCGGGTCGCCGCGTCGATCACGCCGGCGACCGCCGCGAACCCCCCGAATTGTGACCACGGTTTCGCGGGCGTCAAGCCGCCGCGTGTGACCACAAAGCGTAGTTGGATAGCGAGTCAGACGAATTCGTAGCTCATTCATTGGTGGCGGACGGTGGTAGAGCCAAGCGTGTCGCTCGAAGTTGACGGAGCGCCGGTATCAGACGATCCGGCGCTCCAAACGGCCAGCAAGACCGCCCTTCGACGAGAGGTCGTACAACTTCGTGCGGAAAATCAGTGGCTCCGCCAGCAGCTTGCCGCACACCAGGAACGGATCGACGAACTCGAATCTGAGCTCAAGCGGTACAAAAACGCTCATACGCCCTC
>CAKZQY010000118.1 GCA_937142015.1 uncultured Halobacteria archaeon | reverse complement strand
GGCTCGCAGGAAGTGTTTATCCCAAATCTGCGGGAAGCCTCGGGGCTTGACCCCGAGGCGGTTCACTCCAGCAGCCGCTTCTCTCGGAAGTAGATGACGAAGCTCACGCTCAACAGCGTGACACCTGCGACCATGAGCTCGCCGACGAACCACATCGTGATTCCGAACAGCGCCAGTGCGACGGCGGAGACGGCGAGGAACGCGGAGACGTACGTCACGGTGTATCACTCACTGACTCTCCGTTCTGCGGGCGCGAACTTATCTGTTTGCCAGTCTGGCCACGGGCGTCGGTCCGCTGATCCCGAATCCATCAACTCGTCGGCTTCGTCGACCTCGAATCGAGCAATTCGTCGGCTCGACAGCTCTCGGATTCGTCAACCCCGAATTCGACAGCCTGTGACCGACAGTGTCTCAGTACCAGTGGTCGAGATCCCAGTGGTACTGACAGTTCGGGCAGGTCGCCCACTCGGGCACGTCGTACATCCTCGGGTGTCGGCGTCCGTGTTTCATGTCACAGTCACACCGCGGACAGATCATCCGCAGTAGCTCGTGGTCGTCGAACTCCTCTTCCGGAAACTCCCTGAAACAGTTCGTACAGGAGATGTCCGCGATGGCGCTCGGTTGGCGCATGTCGTCGCCACAACCGGGACACTGCAACACTGCTGCGGGTCTGTTGCGCCACCCCTGGACGCTGTCGACCGTCGTCGTCTGCGCGTCCGGAATCGAGAGTGTGAACTGCTCGATGGCCTCGTCCGACCGGAGTGGATCGATAATCTTGTCGAGTACCCGCTTACACACGCGGTAGACGAACCCGGCACGTCCCATCTCTGCCGTTCTTAAGCGTTTCGAAACAATAAGTCTCTCGGTACGACCCACTCCGCGGACACAGACGCTCTGGAGATCACACGCGGGGTTACAGAACGAGCGAACGCTCCCACGGCGACAGCTATTACACAGTCGCCACGTTAGCGCACGACATGCCTGTTGGCGCGTCGGTCGTGGGACTGTCGAGCGTGATCGGGATGACGCTCCAAGTGAGTGGATTAGAACGTCTGTTGTCCGTCTCCACGCCCGTCCGGGCGGGTGGGACGTTCCTGTTGGTGCTCCTCCTCGGGAGTCTGCTGCGCTGGCGCTACGAGCTGTTCGTCGACGAGGCGCGCAGCACTTCGATGTCACACCCGCTGGCTGCGACGGGGTACGGCATCGTGACGCACCTCGTGATCGCCTTCGCGGCCGTCTACCTCACGGTGAAGTTCGCGCAGATACAGGTCGCCGGACAGACCTTCGCAATCGTGGGGCTCGTCGTCGGGATCGGGCTGGTCGGAGTCGCGGGCGCGCTCGGCTTCACCGTCGTCGGCGAGGCGCTCGTCGATCTCGGCGGCCAGCCGACACAGTGGGCCGGGCTGGTCGTCGGCTCGGTGATCGCCGGGGGCGTGGCGCTCGCTGATCCGACAGTCGCCGCTGTCGGGTGGTTCCTCGTCGTCTCTGCTGGCGTCGGCGGTGCGATCCACAACTGGATCCACGCGTCCGTCGGCCCAGACATCTGACGCTGGCCGTTCTGGTCGGCGTCACGGCGAGTCTCACGGGCCCACACGGGCAAGCACTAATTCGTTCGCGCCCGAACGGCCGGTATGCGTCAACTCACTTCCGTCGTGGCACAAGCCGGGCTCCCAGACATCGTCACCGACCTCGTCGGCCTCGCCGGCACGCTCGTCCTCCTGCTGATTCTCGTCGCGCTCGGCGGAATGGTGTACAAGAGTCTGACCGGCGGCATCGAGTGGCCCGACGACAAAGACGACGACGACACGACGGTCACCCGCTCACACGACGACGACGAAGAGTGGAAGTACTCGTAGTGGTCGCTGCCGGAACGCGAGCGTGTGACGCGTCGACAGCGACGCGCCCACCGGGTCGAAGGGTCCGAGAGACGGTGGTGACGTGACGGGAGAGACGACGACGCGCGTCAGTCTTCCAACGAGACGATGCCGAGGAGGCCGCCGATTCCGATGCCGCCGAGAACGAGTCCGAACACGCCGAGGAACCCGCTCGTGATCAGCAGATCGGTCGAGGGGTCGATCAGGTACGCGACGGTCGGATCGTCCGGGTCGTAGTGGACGGGTGCCGTCTCTCCCGCCGGGAAGCGCCCGACCACGTCCTCGGCAGCGCCGCGCTGGTCGAACTCCTTGCCACGGAGTTCACCCGGCTCCGTGTCGACCTGTGACGGGTGGTAGATCTGCCTGTTCGTGTACGCTCGACCGTCGACGCTGTACGTGTAGCTGATTCGCGGATAGTACTCGACCTCGGTCTCCCCGTCGTCGAGCTCTGTCGCCGACTCGATGCCGGTCTGTTCGATCTGTGCGGTCGTGGTGTCGTGGGTCTGGACCTCCTGGTACGTCGAGAACGGACCGATCACTCCGAATCCAATAATCCCGATCCCGATCAACACCATCACTGCACCTTTCGTGCGTCTCCCTACCATACCGTGGGTGGTGTGAGAGTACCACAAAAGTTGATCGGTGAATTTCGACCTCGACAGCGTGGTTCGTCGCGCAACGAGGCCGCTCGACGAGGTGCTCGATACATCTGATACACCGAGACACTCAATACTCGTGGGCAATCAATCACGGCTGTGCCAATCGAGCGGTCGGAGTTCGACGCACTCGGTACTGACGAGAGTCGAACGCCGAGCGAACCCGCAGAGACAGACGCTGAACGTATTCTCGCGTTTCTCCGCGCGAGCCCGGACCACGCGTTCACGCAGTGTGAGATCGCCGAGCGAACGGAGGTAGCCCGTGGTTCCGTCGGTCCGACACTCGTCCGGCTCAGGGAGCGTGGTCGAGTCGACCACAGAGACAAGTACTGGTGTACAAGTGACCACGAACAGGGCGTCGCCGCTGCGGCTGGTCACGCGGCGGCATCGGCGCGTTCCCGCGAGACAGACGACGAGACACCGTCGATGAACGCGTGGGCAGCCAACGCGGTCGATCCTCGGGAGCACCGGTACGAGAACTGATACGGTCGTGCGTAGATCGTTCCCACCGACGACTGACAGAGAGCACCGCAGCGACGTGATACCGCCCGATACCGCGACAGTCACGGAAAATCACTACGCACGACCGTATGAGCGGCCTCGACGAGCGAGTGAGGCCGTCGGGAGCCGGTCAGAACAGGCCGTGAACGTCGCCGTCCTCGTCGACACCCATGTCGGCTGCAGCCGGGCGGTTCGGCAGGCCGGGCATCGTGAGCACGTCACCAGTCAGCACGACGAGGAAGCCGGCACCCGCGGAGGGGTACACTTCCGTCACGTCGAGCGTCCAGCCCTCGGGTGCGCCCTTCCGGCTCGCGTCGTCGCTGAAGGAGTGGAACGTCTTCGACATGCAGATCGGCACGTCGTCGTAGCCGAGCTCTGTGAGCCGTTCGATGTCGTCTAACGCGTCGCCGGAGAAGTTGACGCCGTCCGCGCCGTAGATCTCCGTGGCGACGGTCTCGATCTTCGACTCGATGGACTCGTCGAGTCCGTACAGCGGCTCGAACTCGGAGTCTTCGTCTGCGGCGGCGACCAGCCGCTCTGCGAGGTCGATGCCACCCTCGCCGCCCTCGGCGAACTGGTTCGACTCCGCCGCGCGGATGTCCAGATCCTCACGGCAGTGGTCGAGCACCGCCTCGACTTCGGCGTCGGTGTCCTGCGGGAAGCGGTTGACCGCGACGACGACCGGGACGCCGAACTGCTGGAGGTTGCGGACGTGCTTGTCGAGGTTCTCGAACCCGTCGTGGACGGCCTCGACGTTCTCCTCTTCGAGCTCGTCCTGATCTGCGGGCCACATGTCCAGTCCGTGGTACTTCAGCGCACGGACGGAGGCGACCAGCGTGACGGCGTCCGGCTGCACGTCGCCGAGCCGCGAGACGATGTTCATGAACTTCTCGGCACCCAGATCGGAGCCGAAGCCGGCCTCGGTGATCACGTACTCCGCGAGGTTCGAGGCGAGGTCGTCTGCGATCAGGGAGTTGGTGCCGTGTGCGATGTTGGCGAACGGACCGCCGTGGACGAACGCCGGAGTGCCCTCGATCGTCTGGACGACGTTCGGCTGGAGCGCCTCCTTCAACAGCATCGTCACAGCGCCCGTCGCCTCGATGTCGTCGACGACCACCGGGTCGCCGTCCTCGTCGTAGGCGACGATGATACGACCGACACGCTCTTCGAGGTCGTCGAGCCCGGAGGCGAGACAGAGAACCGCCATCAGCTCGGAGGCGGCGGTGAGCAGGAACTCCTCCTCGCGGGGTGTGCCGGAGCCGCTGCCGCCGAGTCCGATCACCGTCTGACGGAGCGCGCGGTCGTTCATGTCGAGCGCACGCGGCCAGTTGACGCGGTTGATGTCGATGTTCAGCTCGTTGCCCTGTTTGATGTGGTTGTCCAGCATCGCGGAGATGAGGTTGTGCGCGGAGGTGAGCGCGTGGAGGTCACCCGTGAAGTGGAGGTTGATGTCCTCCAT
>CAKZQY010000117.1 GCA_937142015.1 uncultured Halobacteria archaeon | reverse complement strand
GCACGCGTCAAACTCCGCCAGCTGTATCCAACAAATCAGGATTGAAGCGGCACTAGTTAAAATTTTTCGTGGATATGTAAACCACCTACCACTTCATCACAACCGTTAGAACAGTTCACCGAGACAGTACGAGCTATGGACACCGAGGGGAACACGTTTCCGAACAGTCTACTCGGGGCGATTGTCACCGTCGTTCTCGTCGTGTTACCGCTCTCTCCCGCGGTCGGCGGACTCACTTCGGGAGTACTTCAGGGACCTCCACAGCGGGAGGGCGTGAAGGCTGGCGGCTTGGCAGGTCTCTTCGCGGCTGTTCCGTTGTTTCTCGGGTCACTGTTCGTCGTCCCGATCGTCCTTGTCGCGCCGTTCGGCGTCCCGCGATTCCCGCTCGATCCGATCGTCTTCGTCCTCGTCGCCCTGATCGGCACGGGGAGCTACGCTGTCGGATTCGGCATCGTCGGCGGTGCTCTCGGCTCCTATCTGGCGGATGCACGACGCGAACAGTAGGTCGAGCCTCTAGGCAGGTGTCGAATCTAGAGTATTTGTCAGCTCTAGTGTGTACTGTCTCTGCAGCCAGTCGTCGACGCTGTCGGTAGTTCCCATCGTTCCTAATTACTGACTCGATTTCTGTAGCAACACGACCGCGACCAGAGCGGTCGGCTCATCGAACTGAACAGGGACGGCGTTCTCGCTCCAGTGAGGGCGCAGTCGATCCAGACAAGACACGAAGCCGTCGCTCAGGCACGAGGTAGACGCTGAACGCGGGCGGGTTCACCCCGCGTCCAGCTGGCTGTAGGTCGGCGGAATACCGACACCGGTGGTCGGTGCTCTCCATTTCCGACGCAACGTCTCGTCGAGCGCGTGGTCGATCCACTCGCCGAACACCTCGAACCGGAACCAGACGGGGAGTACTCGCCCGCCGCGCCGCGGCGTGGCGAGTACGCCCCAACGCACGATCAGCCAGAGATTCCGCAAGAGGAAACTCACGAGGATGAACACCAACCGAACGGTTGGATCAGTTGTGCTTGTCCGCGCACGTGCTTCCCGCATCGTTCGGAAGGCTGTCTCGATGGCTGAGCGTTTCTGATAGAGGGCTTCGAGTTCGTCGAGTGGGACGGTGTGAAGTTGAGCAAGCGTGTAGTCGTCGGAGTACGTTCCCAGCGTGGTGTCAGTGACAGCCCTGATCGACTTCTGATCGACAGCAGCCCGGAGAAGTGTCTGTCGGATAATCCCGGAGTCGAAGCTGCAGCCTTCGACTCCGGGGATCGGGATCTCTGCGAGCAGATCAAGCGCCAAGGTTTCAAGCTCAGCGGCCGTAATGGTCGTGTCTGGATGGTAGAGGAATCTCATACATCCATCCAGACGCTCTCTGAGAACGTAAGCTCGTCAGTTATGACTATCCGCTGACTTGATGGGAACTACCGACAGTGACTTGTACTGCTCGACGGGGCCGAGGTGTTTGAACTGCTTGACACCCCCATCGTCCTTCAGCAACTCTTCGTTGTACTCTTCCAGTACGCACTCTCGAAAGCACTCGTACGGGTGACCCTTCGCTCGGTTCTCCCATCGGTCGCCGATACGGGGTTCTCTCAAGAAGTTCCAGACTAGTGAGTGTGCAAATAGTAGCCGGTGGCCTTTGAGTGTGTCGTAGAGTCCCCAGTACCGCTTGTTTAACCAAGCGTACGTGACAGATGCAATTGGCAGGACGACCTCCGACACGAGAGAGGAAACGAATCGTCGAGGGAACGACCCGACTCTCACTAGGGTATCTGGCACTCTGTCTCGGGCCGTCTCCTCGGCCGCAGCGGGTTCTTCACCGCTTGATCTGGGGGAGTTCTTTCGCCTTCTTATTTCAATCACAATTCTCCTTCTCACGTTCTCTATCCTCCGCGCTACGAACAGTATACTCTGTTCGGTCAGTTCGACGAACGTGTGAACACCCTCTCCTACGAAGAGGCCGACGAGGAGTGCTACGAGGATGACGAGTGCGTAGTCGGCGAGTGTCTCTCCGACACTGACGAGTGTGGTGTCTGTGGGAAGAAGTGAAGCACTGAGGAGTAGGAACACAACTCCCGGAATGGACTTCGCAATAACGTCGTACGACGAGAGTTGATTGGTCACGCGTGTGCTCATCTGCCAGCAAAGTACGTCCACCCACTTTTGTTTCTATTTTAATATTCTAATATTATGTTCGGGGAATAAACAGGGTGGAGGAACGAACGAGCACAGAGACCAGCGGAGGCCGACAGAGTGAATCCGCTCGCAACGCAGAGGGGAGACGATGGGAGACGACACGGACCCCCAGAGACCGGGTGGCACCAGACGTACCCGTGACACCGAAGACACTGCCGACAGCGCCACTGCCTCGTCCACAGCCTCGGAAATCACCCGACTCGACGACCGGACAGTCAGAGAGATCGCGGCCGGCGAGGTGGTCGAGCGGCCGGCGAGCGTGGTGAAAGAGCTCGTCGAGAACGCGTTCGACGCCGACGCGGAGCGGGTCGCGGTCGCGGTCGAGGACGGGGGACTCGACGGCATCAGGGTTCGTGACGACGGCCACGGCATCCCGCCCGATCAGCTCCCGAACGCCGTCGCAGAGCACGCGACGAGCAAACTCGACGGGATCGACGACCTCGATGCGGGTGTCGGGAGTCTCGGGTTCCGCGGCGAGGCGCTGTACACGGTCGGCGCTGTGTCGACGTTGACAGTACGCTCGCGTCCGCCGGACCGCGACGTAGGCGCGGAGATCACAGTCGACCACGGGGAGACGAGCGACGTCGAGCCCGCGGGCTGTCCAGTCGGCACCACAGTCGAGGTACGAGAGCTGTTCGCAGAGACGCCAGCCAGACGGAAGTTCCTGAAGACACCCGCGACGGAGTTCGACCGCGTGAACGGCGTCGTCTCCGCGTACGCGCTAGCGAACCCGGAGGTTGCGGTGTCGTTCGAGCACGACGACAGAGAGCTGTTCGGCACGCCCGGCAACGGTGACCGGCGGGCGGCAGTGCTCGCGGTGTACGGCCGCGAGGTCGCCGAGTCGATGGTCGATGTCGACGCGCGTCAGTCGGTGCCGGCCGGCGACGTGCGCGTCCACGGGTTAGTGTCGGAGCCGGAGACGACACGCGCGAGTCGGGAGTACGTCACCACGTTCGTCGACGGTCGGTGGGTGTCGGACGCCGACCTGCGGTCGGCAGTCGTCGACGCCTACGGCGGGCAGTTGGCGGCCGACCGCTACCCGTTCGCGGTCGTGTTTCTCGACGTGCCGCCGCGCACGGTCGACGTGAACGTCCACCCACGGAAGACGGAGGTTCGCTTCGACGACGACGCTGCCGTCTACGAGACGGTCCGCGAAGCGGTCCGCGAGGGACTGCTGGACGCGGGGCTCCTGCGGTCGAGTGCGCCTCGTGGCCGATCAGCGCCGACCGAGACGGAACTCGACCCCGAAGTCGTGCGTGGCGGCGACGACGGCTCGACGACCGACACGGAGGCCGTCGAAGCGGAGGGCGTCGATAGCGTCACCCAGTCGGAGTCGCGGGGAGACGAGCCTGTGGAAGATCACGAGAGAGAGACAACGAGTGCAGTTGGGGAGACGAGTGAGAGCACAGCCGGAGCGAGGAGTCAGACAGCCGGAGAGCGGAGTCAGACAGACGAAGGGGAGAGTCAGACAGACGAAGAGGGGGGTCAGACGGACGAAGGGGAGAGTCAGACAGACGAAGAGAGGAGTCAGACAGACGAAGAGAGTCGGTCGATCGCTGATGCTGACGCGGATACTGTGGAGACAGAGTCGTCGACGACGACTGACGCCGTGCTCGACGCGTGGGGAACGAGCGGAGGCCAGAGCGACGAGTCGGCGGACAGAGAGCCAGCGGACGAAGAGCCGAGAGAGGAGACTACCGAAGCGTCGACAGGTGAGTTCTCGACAGACACACCCGACGCCGACGAGACCGGAGACCCGGCAACTGCCGACTCGGGATCGGTCGCAGTACCGACACAGCACACGCTCGCAGGCGGGACGACGGACGACTGGCGGGAGTACGACACGCTCCCGTCACTGCGCGTGTTAGGTCAGTACGACGACACGTATCTCGTCTGTGAGACGGCCGCGGGGCTGGTGTTGCTCGACCAGCACGCCGCAGACGAGCGTGTCAACTACGAACGACTCCGCGAGGCAGCCGGCCTCGACGGTGACGAAGACAGCACGGAGGGTCAGTCGACGGTGCAGGCGCTCGCGGAGCCAGTTCGGGTTCCACTGACCCCCAGAGAGTCGGCGCTGTTCGACCAGTTCCGCGACGCGCTCGCCGCTGCGGGTTTTCACGCTCGGCGTGTCGAGGACCCCCCCGAGGACGCCGCCGCCGACGAAGCGGAAGCGAAAGGCGACGAAGCGACGGCAGCCGACGAGGCGGCGGTCGAGGTCACAGCAGTTCCGGCAGTGTTCGACGCCGCGTTGGACCCGACACTGTTGCGTGACACGCTCGTCTCGTTCGCCGAAGAGGTGACGAGCGGTTCACAGCCAGCGACCGCGGCGGCCGAAGACCTCCTCGCCGATCTCGCGTGTTACCCGTCGATCACCGGGAACACGTCGCTGACCGAGGGGTCGGCGACGGAACTGCTCGCCGCGCTGGACGAGTGTGAGAACCCGTACGCCTGTCCACACGGCCGACCAGTGGTGGTGGAGTTCGGCGCAGACGAGATTGCTAATCGGTTCGAACGCGACTACCCGGGCCACGAGTCGCGTCGGGAGTGACCTCCTCGCCGGCTCTGGCGGGCCGACAGTGTGGAGTACTCCGTCGACAGTCGCAGCGTCGCGTTCACTTACGTCCACAGCCAACGATCAGTATGGGACTGACAGCAGACGACACGGGAGTGTACGCCCGCTTCGCCGAGCAGCTCGACAGAGCAGTCGAGGTCGGGACGGCCAGCGGTCGCGCCGTCGCCGTCTCGTTCCCCGAGACGGTGCCGGCGGACGCGAGCGAGCACGGGGAGATTCTCGACCGCTTGTTCGACTACCTCGACGGCGCGGCGGACGACTTCCGGGACGTGACGGTGGCGCTAACCGTGCCGACGGACCAGCGCGCCGTGTTGGAGGCGACCCGGAACGTCCCGTACGGCGAGACGGTGAGCGCCGAACGCGTCGCCCGCACGGCTGCCGGCATCGACGCCGACGACGAGGACGACCGCCAGACTGTCCGCGCGGCGCTCCGCGAGAATCCGACGCCGATACTGGTTCCCGACCACCGTGTCCGTGGCGTGACCGGTGCGACGCCGCCTCCTGTCGGGCGTGTGCTGCGTGACATCGAAGGGATCGATCAGTACTGACGCAGCGAGTCTGGCCGGCGGCCGTACACCAATTTCGACTCTCGACGGCAGGCTGTCTCTGCCGTCGCCTGTGACCGTGTGCAGTCTCCACTCCCGAAGGATCAACCTCGAGAAGCCCTCTATCGGCCGATCACAGCGGCCGACAGTTGTGGGTGAGATAGCCTTTAAGAATGGGTATCCGACTCGTCCCAAGGCTCGCCGCTGGCGAGATCCACCGTCGCGTCGCCGCGCTCCGAGGGACAGATATCGGCGAGCACACAGTCGTCACACGCCGGGGTGCGCGCGGTACACACCTCGCGTCCGTGCGAGATCAGCAGGTGTGTCAGCATCTTCCAGTCGTCTTCCGGCACCACCGACTGGAGGTCCGTCTCGATGGCCTTGGGGCGTCTCTCCTCCGTGACGCCGAGTCGCCGTGAGAGCCGTTGGACGTGCGTGTCGACGACGATCCCCTCCACCACGTCGTGTCCGTGCTGTAAGACTACGTTCGCAGTCTTGCGTCCCACACCCGGCAGATCCGTCAGCTCACTCATCGTGTCCGGCACCGCTCCGTCGTGTTCCGTGGCCAGAATCTCACCCGTCTCGCGGAGGTAGCTCGCTTTGTTGTTGTGGAACGTGACACCGTAGATGTCCGCTGCCAGCTGTTCTTCGGTCGCCGCCGCGTAGTCGGCCGCCGTCTCGTACTGGTCGAACAGCTCGTCGGTCACCTCGTTGACGCGCTCGTCGGTACACTGTGCCGAGAGCACGACTGCGACCAACAGCTCCAGCCGTGTCGAGAACTGGAGGGAGATCCCACTGTCTGGATACGTCTCGTACAGCCTGTCGAGAACTTCCACGACCTGCTCGTCTCGTGGCGTCAGTGCCGTTCCCATACCAGTCGCTGGACCGCGTGCCGCTTGAACGGTTCGGCGCGACGGACGCTCTCCCGACTCGCGTCAGTCGGCACTCCCTCGGACTCACCGACGCTCCCCACTCCCCCGGACTCACCGACGCTACCGACACACACCACACATTCACTCACTCGCTCGACGCCGACGACTCCGTGCGGTAGCGACGCCCGGCACGCGCGGCGAGTCGCGCGACACGCAGCGGCTCCGGTCGGCCACTCCCGTCGGGTGTGAACGCTCGCACGATCTCGCCTGCACGGTCTGGGTCACATCCCACCGCACGCACCCACACCGTATCGTCGCCGACAGTCACCCGTTCGCGGGGCGGCTGTCGCTCGTAGACCGCGAGCCGCCGATCTAGCGCAGCGTCGTCGAACTGCTCGCGCAGCGCCGGCTCCAGTCCCACACTCGACTCGAAAGAGACGGACACGACTGGATCACCGAACGCGTCGTGAATCGCGTCGAGGTCGAACAGGTTGAACCACGCGGGAGCGATACCGGCACACAGGAGGTACTGGAGATCCTCACGAGCCAACGTCGAGAGAACGGTCTCGACGGCAGCGGTGGCGTCCGTGCCGCCGACGGTACACGAATCGTATACGAGTCCGTCGACGACGCGGTCGGCACGAACCACCGCCCCGGCGAGCGTGGCGGTCGACTCCCCGTCGGAGACGGCGACACCCAACGCACGCGTCCCAGACTTCACTGCTCGCTAGTCGTCTTTGATTTCCTGGAGCTTGTCCAGAAGTTCGTCGTTCGACGCTCCGATCTCGAACTCGACGTCTCCCTCGTGGGAACTCTCCCCCGAGTCGACCGTGTCGTCGTCTCCGATGTCCGAATCGAGTTCCTGGTTCTCCTGTTCGGACTCGTCGTAGCTCCCGAAGCCCATACACGTGTGTATTAGCCACTCCGAGGGAAAAAGGCACGGGTCGCCGCCACTGTTCCACAAAAGTACACAGAGATGTCCGTCAGTGGTGGCTGTTTGTCACGCTTCTCACCAGTCTGGTCCGTAGAACGACACCACTTCTGTAACGATCTTTTCTAATGGACACCACGTTCGTGTGTGTCCACTACGACATCTGCAGTCGACCTACGACCCCGCCAGTTCACTCACCACCTCCGCAATCCACCCACGACCCCATCAGCTCACTCACCACCTCCGCAATCCACCCACCATCTCACCGCAGTTCTTCCTCGCGGTCGGCTCCGAGCGGCACGCTCCCAGTGTCGGCCTCTTTCCACTCGCCGAGCTCGCGGGGGTCGACGTGGACGAACACGTCGTCGACCTCGGCGATCTCTCGGATGTCGGCGACGACAGTCGACTCGATCTCGTGGGCCTCCAGCAGCGTGAGCTTCCCCTCGACCTCGATGTGGAGGCTCACGTCCACCTCCGGGCCGACGTAGTGCGCGACGACGTCGTGTGCGCCGTGAACGTCGGGGTGATCGAGTGCGCGGTCGAGGATCTCTCTCCGGAGTTCCGGCGGCGGTGCCGCGCCGACGAGGTAACTGAGGTTGTCGCGGACGATCTCGAACCCCGTGTAGAGAATACCGACCGCGACGACAGCCCCAGCTAGCGGGTCGAGGAGGGTGTACCCCGCCGCCCCGCCGAGCACCCCAACCAGCGCCGCGCCGGCCGTCAGAATGTCGTTCCGGTTGTCGAGCGCGGTCGCGGTCGTCGCCGGAGAGTTGTGTTCCTCTCCGACGTGGAGACAGTACCGGTACAGTCCGAACTTGGCGACACCGCCGACGACGAGAACGGCGACTGCCCACGGTCCGTCGCTGACTGTGACCGTGCCACTCGCCAGCGTCGTCACCGACTGGTAGAGGACGGTGCCCCCGGCGAGGAACACACCGAGGGCGACGACCAGCGAGACGAACGGCTCGATCCGCTCGTGTCCGTGCGGGTGTTCGAGATCCGCTGGCTGTGTCGTGAGGTACAGCCCCGCGAGCACGACGACGCTGTACACTGTGTCGGCGATGCTGTTGACGGCCTCCGAGCCGACTGCGTAGCTCCCGGTGGACCACCAGACGAGACTCTTCACCACGGCGAGTGAGAGGTTCACGACGAGAACCACGGCTCCGACGCGTCGTACCGCGTCTCGTCGGTCCATACCCCGATGTTCCTGCCACGACTCAATAGTGGTTTTGTTTGCTTTGCTCTATTGAAAACGCAGGACGGGAGTCGATTCATAGAGTTTTGGTGAGTTTCTTGAGATTGTTGAGTGCGAAGAGGAGGACGATTTCACGGAACTGACGATACCAGAACCGCGAACGCAGGGCGGAGTCCTGCGTTCGCTTGGCCGTTGAGTAGGATGTCTCTGACATCCATCGTTGTGTGTAGCCTTTTGCTCGGATGAGTGCATTATTGGCGGTTGCCTTGGCTGTTGAACCGCGGTAGTGAACGAGGTACTCAATGTCTAGTGCCGCGATCTCGTGCTCGGTGTTCCAGTCTTGGAAGCCGCTGTCGGCGGCAACGGCCCGCAGGTCGTCCGCGTTTCGGCGGACGACCCGCGGGCCAGCCTTTGTATCGTGTTCACGTTCGATACAACAATGCACGTCTAACACCGCTAATGATTCTGTATCTGTCAGTGTCGTTGCCTTGATTGTCTTCACGCTTCGTTCGCATCGCTGGAGGTAGTGCTGGGACGCCTGGTTGCGTTCGATGAACGTGCTATCCAGTGCGGCAAAACCCGACTGCGGGAGTTGCTGCGCTGAGACGCGCAGCAACGCCTGCCAGATGTACATGGCATATCGATCCAGCGAGTGGTAGAATGTGGTTGGATCAGGTGGGGCATCTGGATGGA
>CAKZQY010000116.1 GCA_937142015.1 uncultured Halobacteria archaeon | reverse complement strand
CGGGGAGCCGGCGGTGCCGTGTGCCATCGAGCGGCGGGCGCGCGTCACGGCCGAACCCAGAGCGGACGACCGCGTACAGGTGGACGCCGCGGATCTCTCACTCGACGGGTTCACCGTGACGTGGGGCGGGTCGGTGGACGAACAGCCGGACGTGGACGCGCCGCCGCAGTTGGTGGAGGCGGCGGTGCGGTACGTCGACGAGGCGGTCGCGCAGACCCGCGACGCGATCGACGACGAGGAGTGTGGGTTCGACATCCGCATCGAGTCGGACATCCCGCTGGGCGCGGGGCTCGGCTCCTCTGCGGCGGTGGTCGTCGCGGCGATCAAGGCTGCGACGGCCGCCGTCGGCGTGGACCTCTCGCCGCGGGAGGTCGCACAGCGTGCGTTCCGCGCGGAGTACGCCGCCCAAGACGGACAGGCGTCGCGTGCGGACACGTTCTGCTCGGCGGTCGGCGGCGCAGTCCGCGTGGAGGGTGAGGACACCCGCCGGATCGACGCGCCGTCGCTCCCGTTCGTGATCGGCTACGACGGCGGGGCCGGCGTGCGTGACCTCCGCGAGCGGCACGACTTCGCCGCCGACACGGTGCGCGCAATCGGCGACATCACCCGCACCGGCGAAGAACTCCTCGCTGCGGCCGCCGACGACGGACTGACCGAACGGCGACTCGACGAACTCGGCGAACTGATGGACGTCGATCACGGCCTGCTGTCGGCGCTCGGCGTGTCTGCCCGCTCTCTCGACGCGATGGTTTGGAGTGCGCGCGAGGCCGGCGCGTACGGCGCGAAGCTGACCGGCGCTGGCGGCGGCGGCTGTGTGGTCGCACTCGACGAGACGGACGGCACCGAGACTGCGCTGTCGCTCGCGCCGGCCTGTGAACGGGCGTTCCGTGCCGAACTGGCGACCGACGGCGTCCGCGTGATCGACGAGTGAGTCGACGGCGGTCCCCGACGACCGAAACGCGGCGGAGAGACACCAACAGACGACGATACGACGACCGACAATGGCTGACAACACGACGATCCTGAAACTCGGCGGATCGGTGATCACGGAGAAAGACGACCCGGAGACGCTCGACGGGGCGGCACTGGAGTCGGCAGCCGCGGCGGTGGCGACGGCGCTGGCTGAGGACGACGACCGGCGGCTGGTGATCGTCCACGGCGGCGGCTCGTTCGGTCACCACCACGCGTCGACCCACGGCGTGTCGACGACCGAGGGAACCCGAGACCACGTGGCGGTGACGGACGTTCACGGCGCGATGACGACGCTGAACCAGTTCGTCCGCAGCCGACTCCACGAGCGCGACGTGCCGGCGGTGCCGGTTCACCCGCTGTCGCTCGCGTCACGCGACGCGAACGGAGAGTTGACGCTCCCGAGCGACCCGGTCGAGACGCTGCTCGCCGAGGGGTTCGTGCCGGTGCTCCACGGTGACGGCGTCGCTCACGCGGGTGAGGGTGTGACGGTCCTGTCCGGCGACGAGATCGTGACCAGCCTCGCGTCGTCGATGGCCGCCGAGCGAGTCGGGCTCTGCTCGACTGTCCCGGGCGTGCTCGACGACGACGGCGACGTGATTCCACGGATCGAGTCGTTCGCCGACGCTGCCGACGCGCTCGGGTCGAGTGACGCTCCCGACGTGACTGGCGGGATGGCGGCGAAAGTGCGCGAACTGCTCGCCGTGGATGCCCCGGCACACGTGTTCGGCCCGGACGCGCTCGCCGCGTTCCTCGCCGGCGACGATGTCGGAACGCGAATCGAGTGAGGAACGGCTCGCCCGAAGATCGAGGGAGAGATCTCTCACCCGAATTTGGTGACCCGACCGGGGGAAGTCGGCGTCACGGCCCGACGTGGGAGTCGGCATCGAGGGCCGAAGCGGGGCAAGTCGGTGTCGAGGGCCGACGGGGGAGTCGGTATCGGGGGCCGACACGGGGGACGTCGATGTGACGACCGACGGTCGATCAGTCTGCGGCAGAGACACAGTCGACGGAGACACCGTTCGCGTCGAGGGAGACAGCGAGCCGGTCGACGGCCAGCTCGAACACCTTCCGGTGGTGACCGTCGGGGTCGTACTCCATCCCCGTCTCCAGGAGTCCAGCCTCCTCCAGCCGGTCGAGTCGCCGGTAGACGGTCGTCCGCGAGACGTCCAGCCGCTCGGAGATGTCGCGGGCCGCGGTCGCGTCCGCGGCGACGATCTCCAGAATCCGTCGCGCACAGTCGTCGCTCAGCAGTTCCAACCCCTCCGTCTCGACTGTCGACTCGCGTGACTGACGGTCGGACAGACGATCGGACGGCTTCCGCAACTGTTCTGCGCCCACACCCGAACTGACAGCACTCTCTGACATCGTGTTCACCCGAACAGTAGTCCCCCTCCTGTACGTATTCGCCTGCTGAATATCGGGAGGCTCTGCCGACCCTCGTGTCTGCTCACGCAGAGTCGCCGCAATACCTGCTGGTTCGAACTACGCAGTGTGTCGATCACTGACAGGTTTCGCCACAGGCGGGTGGCGGCGTCGAATCGGCGAGGGCTGAACTGTGACGCTCGCGCTCCCTCTCTCCGAGAGCCGTCGACCGGCGACGCCAGCGACACACACAGCAGGCCGCCTCAGAGCTGACAGCGCGGATACAGTACCGCGAGAGTTACGTGAGTTGGGTCGCAAACACAGAGCGAGATGGCACTCGTATCAGTCGATCCGGATGCCGAGGTACGCGCGCTGGTCGTGGACGACGAGAAGGAGGTGGCAGACGCCTACGCCCTCCGACTGGAGGGAGTGTGTGAGACGGAGACCGCCTACACTGGCAAACAGGCGCTCTCGACAGTCGAGTCCTCGGAGATCGATCTCGTGTTACTCGACCGACACATGCCGGGGATGTCCGGCGACGAGGTGTTGCGGGAACTCCGCGACCGCGAGTTTGGGGGACGGATCATCATGGTGACGGCCGTCGACCCGGACTTCGAGGTGATCGAGATGCCGTTCGACGACTACCTCTGTAAGCCGATGGACAGAGAGGACCTCCACGCCGCCGTCGAACACCAGCGCCGTATTCTCGCGTACGAGACGCTCGGCGAGTTCTTTTCCGCGGAGTCGAAGCGTGCCGTTCTGGAAGCAGAGATTCCGGTCGAGCAACGCTCCGACCGCGAGCAGTACGTCGAGCTGGAACAGCGGGTCTCACGTCTCCGCGACCGTGTCGGTCGTCTGCTCGGTGACGAGTCGGAGCTCGTCGACGCGTTCGACGAGATCAACCGCGAGGAGGTCTGAGAGACGTGTCGACGGACTACGGCAGCGCGACCGTTTCGAGACGGCTCCGAGAGAACGGACCGGGAGTGTTGGTTCCGCTCGCGTGGACGTTCGTCACGGCAGCGCACCTCGGCCTCGTCGGGACGCGACCGGTCCTGATCGCTCACCTCGTGATGGACGTGTTGTTGGCAGCGTTCGCCGTGACCTCCTACCGCGACATGCAGTCCGGTGTGCTCCGCGCGTGGCTGTGGGTGATCGTACTCGGCTTCGGTGTCACGCTCGTCGGAACGGCCTCGTTCTTCGTCGACGGACAAGTCTCGACAGCGATGCAGACGGCGACCGTCGCCGGCTGGATGCTGCTCCCCGGTGTTGCGCTGGTGTACACCGGCGTCGAGACACCGGATGGAGGCGCTGGGTGGGTGTACACTGCCGGCGGGCTGGGATCACTGGCTGGACTCGTGGTCTATCTCGCGGGAGCGAGCGTCGTCGAGACAGCGCTCGCTCTCCCTGTCGGGCTCACGCTGACGAACCTCGGACAGACCGCCGGGATACTGAACGCTGTCGTTGCAGACTGATACTGTCGATCCCGAATCGTCGGCCACAGTGTCCGACAGCGTACCGCCACGGGACTGTCCGCTCCTCGTTTCCGCAAAGAGGGAGCACCTGCACTCGTGCGTGGACGCGGCCTCGGGCGAACGCACATCCGAGGCCGCAGTCCTTGACTGATTCTCCCTCTTCCCCGACATAAACCAGCAACACACACCGCCACCTCCGGCGAGCTAAGCGACGCTTTAGGGAGACTTTTTCCGGCCAGACCCCCTACGACGTGTCGATGAGTCAGTTCGTGACGGCACACGCAGACGGAGGTGACCGATGAGGGGTAACGATCAGCAGGCGTACGACCGCGGCACGTCGTTGTTCTCTCCAGACGGACGGATCTACCAGGTCGAGTACGCCCGCGAGGCCGTCTCGCGCGGTGCGCCGTCGGTCGGTGTGCGGACGGGAGACGGGGTCGCACTCGCCGCACAGACGCAAGCCAACTCGCCGCTGATGATCGACGAGAGCATCGAGAAGCTCCACAAGCTCGACGACCACCTCGGCACGACGAACGCGGGTCACGTCGCCGACGCCCGGCAGCTGATCGACTACGCCCGCCAGATGGCACAGGGCAACCGCCTCCGGTACGGGGAGCCGATCGGTGTCGAGACGCTGGCGAAGTACGTCACCGACCACATTCAGGAGAACACCCAGCGTGGCGGCACACGGCCGTACGGTGCCGCGCTGCTGATCGGCGGCGTCGAGAACGGACAGCCGCGACTGTTCGGCGCGGACCCGTCCGGGACTCCCCGGGAGTGGAAAGCGACCGCTATCGGCGGCAGCCGCGGCGACCTCCAGACGTACCTCGAAGACCACTGGAGCGAGGAGTTGACCCTCGGTGACGGGCTCTCGCTGGCGCTGGAGGCGCTCGCGGAGGTCGCAGACGAGGAGGAACTCGACGCCCACGCGTTCAGCGCCGCGACGGTGAGCGTCGAAGACGGGTACAACACGCTGAACACCGACGAGATTGCGGCCCGAATCGACGACCTCGCACTCGACGACGAGGAAGAGTGACCGTTCTGTTCCCCCGTGAGTAGTTCGTCGGGACCTGAGAGCCGACCACGGGAGCGAGGTCTTAAGTCCGCGAGCGACTCACAGAGAGACGAGATGCACGACAGCAGCACCGGAACGGGGGGTGGAGAGTGAGCCTCAGTCACGCAGTCACCTCCGACAGACAGCTCGCCCGACTCCTCCAGATCGGAGTCGTGTTAGAGGAGATGGTGGAGGCCAGTGCGGCCCACCACACCGCGGAGCGCGAGCAGGATCTCGATCCAGAGGTGGCTGCACTCCTGCAGGAGGCCGCCGCCGAGCCAGAGCGACACCGAGAGCGGCTGGCGGCGTTGATCGACGAACTCGACGCCGACTCCGTCGCCTACGAGGAAGTCGAGGCGTTAGTCGAGGCGCAGTACGCGGCAGACGACGCGTTCGACGACGTGTTGTACGACCAGCTGTGCAACGAGGAGACCGCGTACAAGTTCTACGACGACCTCCTCACCGCGCTCGGCGTCGACGACCAGACCGACGGAGACAGCGGCGTGCCGGGAGCGACTGACAGTGACGGAGGCGTCGGGGCGGCGACAGACGACGTGGCAGACGCCGCGTTCTCCGTCGACAGAGACCGGCTCGTCGAGACGCTCAGAGAGATCAGAGACGAGGAGGCAGCGGGCGTCGAAGACGTGACCGACCTGATGGAACGACGAGCATGAACACGGCAGACCAGTACCTCAAGGCGATCTACCTGATCCAACAAGTCGAGGATGGTCCCGCCTCGACGGGTGACGTGGCGGATGCACTGGAGGTGAGTCCCGCGAGTGCCAACGAGATGATCGGCAAACTGGAGACGCGGGGACTCGCAGATCACGAGAAGTACACCGGTGTCGACCTCACGGAGGACGGGATCGTCCGGGCGCGCGAGGCGCTGACGAACTACTGCATCATCGAGCGGTTCCTCGCCAACGTGCTCGACGTCGAGGAGTTCCGCGTCGAGGCCCGCTCGCTAGAGGCCGTCATCGACGACACCGTGGCGGAGCGACTCGATAGACTGATCGACCGAGCAGAGGAGTGTCCGGACTGTTTCGACGCAGAGACCGACGCCTGTGCGCTGTTGGATCTCGAAGAAGTGGGCGCAGACTGATCCAGTCGGTCACGAGTCACTGCGTACGGAGTCGGTGGGTCTCACGCGAGACACGTCGGACCCGCACTGCGGTGAACTAGTACGGCGCGCTCGTGACCGGCCACCCGACGGCACCGGACTACAGCGACCAGCACCGACAACGGCAGTCCGCAACCCATTTTACCAGACAGTGTGTACAGGCGGTTGTAGTCCCGTGGTGTAGTGGCCAATCATCTGGGCCTTTGGACGTGTCGGGGACGAACGCGGGTCGTGCCGGACGACGCCTCGTCTCGCGCAACCGCGCCGGACGACGCTTCGTCCCACGCAACCGCGCCGGAGTCCAGTCGTTCCGTGTTCGTCGCGTCTACGAGCGCGGCCGGTCGGAATCCGGCGTCGCCCGCGCGGAAGACAGCCCAGGACGGCGGTTCGAATCCGCCCGGGACTACTGAAAATTTTGACACAATCATTTCCGAATTCGACTGCGGAGAGGTCGGCGGGACGACGCTTCGACTCGACGCGGCACGCAAGTGCGGTGACGGTCCGTATCCGACCCGTCTCTCATAGTGATTACTGCGAATAGTTCCACGGACGGCATCGAAAATCGACGGCTAAGACGATCTGACGTCGACACGAGTCACCGCGGCGGTAAAGACTCGCAGTAATCACTATCAGATGGCGGGTGACGCTCGTGCCAGCCGTCAGGGAGCGATCACTCTCGCTCGTCTGCGGTCTGGCTGTCTGTCTCGTTCGCTCGCTCCGTGTTCACGACGCGTTCCGTCCCGTCGTCTCCGTCGGTCTCGTCGTCGCCCTCTGTGGCCCCACCGTCGTCGTCCGTCGTCGTCGACTCGTCGTCCACGTCGGAGACGAGACGCGCTCGCTCGTCACCGACGTGCTCGGCGGCGTCGGCCAGCTCTGCACTCGCCTCGCGGAGGGTCGCCTCGGCAGCGCGGAGTTCCTGTGCCGCGGCTGCAGGCTCGTCTTCGAGCAGGTCGAGCGCTGTCACGAGGTGATCACTGGTCGTGGCGGTGACGCCTGCTGCGTCGGTGATCGTGTGCAGCGCCGCGCGGATCGCCTCGGCGTCCGGCGTGTCGTCTGTCACGCGAGTCACCCCGTCAACTCGGAGACTGCGCGGGCCACCTCGGCCCGCGGCATCCCCGTGTCCGCGACGATGTTCTCTACGTCTCGACTCGACAGCTCCTCGACGAACTGGTTGTTGTGCAGCGCCCAGTGGCGGACGGCCTCGGCGATTTCGGGTGTGTACACCACCGTGCGACCGTCACGGAACTTCCCGATCAGTCCGGCCTCGACGAGCGCGTTGAGCTTCCGGTTGAGCCACGACCGGTCGTCGTAGGAGCCGTACGCCTCCCTGAACGACGGGTGATCGCGTTCGATCTCCTCGACGAGCTGCGGAATCGACCGTGGCCCGGTCGCGTCGGCGACGATCTCGGCCAGTCGCTGCTCGGAGTCGGTGAGAGAGGCGACGGCAGCCTCGTTGGCAGCGCTGCTCCCCTCGTCGGCGAGGAGGTGACGTTC
>CAKZQY010000115.1 GCA_937142015.1 uncultured Halobacteria archaeon | reverse complement strand
TCGAAAACCGACGGCTCAGACGCTCTGCTCACCGACACGAGTCGCCACGGCGGTAGAGACTCGCAGTAATCACTATGAGCGAGTGTTGGCGACACGACGGATCACTCACTCGGCTCCACCAGAGTGTTCGTCTCGCGGCACGGAGTCTCACAGTCGTCGGGACGGCCGTTGCGGTGACTGCTGCCGGACTGTGGCTGTGGCGGCGGCTTCCAACCACGGTGCCGTTCGAGTCGGCGTACACCGTGGTCGTCGAAGTCGATGCCCAGTTCTTTCTCCCGTACCTCGGGTTCCTGCTCCTCGTCGTGGTTTCGGCCGCCTACAGAGAACGGCGTTCTGCTGGCTACCTCGTGTTCTACGCGGTCGTCGAGTTCCTCGACAGACGGGGCGACAGACCGCGTGAACCGTCGTCGCTGCGAACCGGTCGAGCAGAGAGGTGACCACTGACCTCGTCAGAACTTCCCGACACCAACTCGTCGGGAACGAAGGGGAGACTCTTACGTCGGGGAAGTGAACGACGAACGACGAGACAGTCTGCCGCGAGGAGCAAGAGACGAACCAGCAGCGAGATACGACCAGCCAGACCACACCCAGACAACAGCAGATGAGAGCACCACACAGCGATACGGCGTGCGGAGACGGACTGACAGCACTCACGACGAGTGGCAGAGCGGGGCAGACTGACAGCGTCCACGAGGAGTGGGGGAGGGGTGACGAGTGACAGCGGGGCGCGATCTCGACGCGCTGTTCGCGCCAGACAGCGTCGCGGTCGTCGGCGCGACAGAGCGAGAGGGGTCCGTCGGACGAGCGGTGACAGCGAACCTGTTGGCGGACTTCGACGGCGAGGTCGTTCCCGTCAACCCCAACCGCGAGACGGTGTTGGGCGAGCCGGCGGTCGACAGCGTCGGCGAGTCGGGGGCGGACCTCGCAATCGTCGCCATCCCGCCAGACCCGGCAGTCGAGGCGGTCCGAGAGGCCGGCGAGGCCGGCGTGGACAACCTCGTGGTGTTGACCGCGGGATTCGGCGAGACCGGCAGCGAGGGCGCAGCGCGGGAACAGCGACTCAGAGAGATCGCCGCGGAGTACGACCTCACACTGGTCGGGCCGAACAGTCTCGGCATCGCCAGCACGCCAGTCGGACTGAACGGCACGTTCGGCCCCTCGATGCCCGATCCCGGCTCGATCTCGTTCATGAGTCAGTCTGGGGCGTTCGTGACGGCAGTCATCGACTGGGCGTTCCAGCAGGACATCGGCTTCCGTCACGTCGTCTCACTCGGGAACAAGGCGGTGCTCGACGAGACGGATCTGGTCGCAGACTGGGCGGACGACGACGGGACGGACGTGATCGTCGGCTACTTGGAGAGCGTCGACGACGGTCGTGCGTTCGTCGAGACCGCACGCGAGGCGACCGCCGACACCCCGGTCGTGGCGATCAAGTCCGGGCGGACGGAGGCCGGCGCGGGCGCGGCGGCGAGTCACACCGGCGCGATTGCGGGCAACGAGCGCGCCTACGAGGTCGGACTCCGCGAGGCGGGCGTGTTGCGCGCGGACTCTGCCGGCGAACTGTTCGACGCCGCACGCGCGCTGGCCGGCCAGCCGCTGCCGGAGACGGACGGCGTGGCGGTCGTCACCAACGCTGGCGGCCCGGGCGTGATGGCGACGGACGCAATCGGCGACGCCGAAGGGCTGTCGCTGGCGAACCTCTCGGAGGAGACCGTCGACGCGTTGGCAGACGCGCTCCCGGCGGAGGCGAACCGGTTCAACCCGGTCGACGTGATCGGCGACGCCGACGTGGCGCGGTTCCGCGACGCCTTGGAGATCACACTCGACGACGACGGGGTCGGCGCGGCGGTGGTGCTGTCCGCACCGACGGCGACCCTGTCGTTCGACGCGCTCGCCGAGGCAGTCACGGAGGTACAGGCAGACTACGAGATTCCGGTCGCCGTCTGTCTGATGGGCGGCGAGAGCGCGGAGGCGTCGGGGGAGATCCTCTCCGCGGCCGGGATTCCGACGTACTTCGACCCGTCGCGTGCGGTCGGGAGCCTCGACACGCTGTCGCGGTACCGCGAGATCAGCGAGCGCGAACGGACGGAGCCGACGCGGTTCGATGTGGACCGTCGACGGGTGTACGACGTGCTCTCGCGGGTCCGCGACCGCCCGGACAACCGCCTCGGCGTCGAGTCGATGTCGATCCTCGACGCGTACGGTATTCCGACACCCGTCGGGGAGATCGTCGACAGTCCGGGCGCAGCAGAGTCCGTCGCGGCCGACATCGACGGCGACGTGGTGATGAAGATCGTCAGCCCGGACATCCTCCACAAGAGCGACATCGGCGGCGTCGCGGTCGGCGTCGAGACGGCGGCGGTGGCCGACACCTACGAGCGGCTGGTGACCCGCGCACGCAACTACCAGCCGGACGCGACCGTGCTGGGCGTGCAAGTTCAGGAGGCGGTGGACCTCGACGCGGGCGTCGAGACGATCGTCGGGATCAACCGCGACCCGCAGTTCGGCCCGCTGGTCGTGTTCGGACTCGGCGGCATCTTCGTCGAGACGCTGGAGGACACGACCGCGGAGCTGGCACCCGTCACCGAGCGCGAGGCCAGACGGATGACCGAAGACATCGACGCCGCGCCGCTGTTGCGCGGAGCGCGCGGTCGGGAGCCGACCGACCTCGACGCGACCGTCGAGACGATCCAGCGACTCGCACAGCTGGCCGACGACTTCCCCGCCATCGTGGAGTTGGACGTGAACCCGCTGGTGGTCGACCCCGACGGCGTGCAGGCTGTCGATCTGCGACTCACGGTCGACCCCGACGCGTTACCCGAGGAGCCGCCAGGAGCGACTGACGGAGGTGACCCGTGACTGACGGAGGTGACTCGTGACTGACGGAGGTGACTCGTGACTGACGCCGACACTGAAGCGGACACAGAGACGGTGCCGGATAGTGCGGACACGGGAGGGAACGACACCACACCAGCCGAGCCGGACTCGGAACCTAGGGACAGTGAGACGACAGCGACCGACGACCACACCACACAACGGATGACAGACACAGACAGCGAGACGGAGCGAGCAGAGACGGACGACCAGGGAGTGGACGAACACCACGCAGACGACGCAGACGACAGCCACGGAGAGGTCACAAACACACGAGCGATTCTCGTCGGCTCGGTCGGCGGGAGCAGTGGTAAGACGGCAGTCGCGTTGGCGTTAGCGACACTCGCACAGGAGCGCGGACTCGACGTGGGCTACGCGAAGCCGAAGGGGACGAGGCTTCGGAGTCGCGTCGGGAAGACGCTAGACGAGGACCCGATGCTCGCTCGGGAGCTGTTGGGGACGGACGACGAGATGCACGAGATGGAGCCGGTCGTCTACTCGCCGACGTTCGTCGAGGGGGCGATCAGGGGAATGGAGACGCCGGAGGAGATTCACCAGCAGGTACAGGACAGCTACGCCGCAGTCGCGGACGACCGCGACTTGGTCGTGATCGAGGGCGGCGACAGCCTCGCCACCGGCGGTGTGGTCGAACTCACAGATCCCGCGGTCGCGGAGCTGTTGGACGCGGAGATTCTGCTGGTCGCCGACCACGAGGAGCCGGGGGATGTCGACGACGTGCTCGCGGCTGCCGGGGACGCGGGCGACAGGCTCGCTGGTGTGCTGTTCAACCGGATTGCGGACGCCGACTACGACGACGTGGCGGCGGACGTGGCTCCGTTCCTCGAGAGCCGCGGCGTGCCCGCGGTCGGTGTCGTCCCGCGACTCCAGGAGCTGGCGGGCGTCAGCGTCGAGGCGCTGGCGTCGGAACTCGGCGCGGACGTGTTGACAGACACCGGCAGCGACGCGCTCGTCGGCGGGTTCCTCGTCGGTGCGATGGGGAGTGACGCCGCTTTGCGACACATGCGCCGTCGGAGAGATGTCGCCGTCATCACCGGCGGTGACCGTTCGGACGTGCTCACCGCCGCTATCGACGCCGGTGGCGTCTCCTGTCTCGTACTCACCGGCGGTCACCGTCCCTCCGGCGCGATTCTGGGGAAGGCCGAGACGGCCGGCGTGCCGGTGCTACTCGTGAACACAGACACGCTCACCGCGGTCGAACGCGCGGAAGACGTGATCCACGACGGCCGCACCCGCGACGAGGAGACTGTCGCGCTCATGCGTGACCTACTCGTGGATCACGCCGACGTGGACGAACTGCTCGGATCGACGTAGTCGTCGGTACCCACGTCGCCTTCGGCGCTCGTCGTGGCGGCGTCGTCGGCACTCGTCGCGGCGTCGTCGTCGTCGGCACTCGTCGCGGCGTCGCCGTCCGCACTCGCCGTGGCGTCGTCGGCGCTCGTCGCGGCGTCGCCGTCCGCACTCGCCGTGGCGTCGTCTGCACCCCTCGCCGCGTGGTTGTCGACACGAGCCGGCGTGTCCACAGCGGTTCAGACCGCCCAACGCTAATTACGCTCGACTGTTTACACTGGATTCAGAACTGTGAATACACCGACCGTGTGTGACGTTGCCCTTCGAGACCTCCCTGTCGACAGCAGTAGCTGTAGACACAGTTCGATCCACACGTCCGTCGTGCGGCCGAGGTGGTGGTGGTGAACGTGGACGACACAGAGTCAGACGGCACCGCCGGAGACGCGGCGACAGACCGGAGCGACGACGAAGAGTCGACACAGAACGACGAGAGGGAGTCGACACAGAGCGACGACGAAGAGTCGACACAGAGCGACGACGAAGAGTCGACACAGAGCGACGGGCGACGGGAGCGGACAGTACCGGCAGAGGCAGTGCCGGCGATGTTCCGCGCGATGTTCGAGCACACCAACGACGCGGTGTTCTTCGTCGACTTAGAGAACGACAGCATCCTCGACTGCAGCCCGGCGGCAGAGGATCTCACCGGCTACTCCCGCGAGCGGCTGTTGTCGATGCCGGCGTCGGATCTCCACCCGCACAACTTCGGGGAGTTCCTCGAGTTCGCCGAGCGTGTCCGCGACTGTGGCTCTGCGCGGACGGACAGCATCACCTGTTACCGCCGCGGCGGGCGCATCGTTCCGGCACAGATGTCTGCGACGGTCGTCGAGGTAGACGGGCGGCCACACCTGCTCAACCACGTCCGTGAAGAGATCGACAGCGACCAGCGCGAGTGGCACGAGACACTCACGGAACACTCACGAGAGCTGGTGAGTGTGCTCGACCCGGACGGCACAGTCCGCTACCAGAACCCGACTGTCGAGCACGTCCTCGGCTACGACCCCGAGCAGCTGCGCGGCGACGCGTACCTCGACCGTGTTCACCCGGACGACCGCGACACCGTCGCCGCGCTGCTGGACGGCGCTGCCGGGGACGCTGCACACGACCCCGAGCGTGTCGAGTACCGCTACCAGTCGGCCGACGGCTCGTGGCTGTGGCTGGAGTCTGGAGCGGCGTACCACCCCGACACTCCGGTGGACGGGTTCGTCGTCAACTCCAGAGAGATCACCGCACGCACGGAGAACCGACAACAGGCTGCTGTGCTCAACCGGGTGCTGCGGCACAACCTCCGGAACGAACTCACTGCGATCCTCGGGTTCGCCGACCGACTCGTGGCGGCGACCGAGAGAGACGAGACGACCTCGGACGGGACAGCGACCGATGGAGACGAGACGACCTCGGACGGGACAGCGACCGATGGAGACGAGACGGCCGCGGACGGGAGGGCCACCGACGCGGAACTCGACCTCGCAGCGACGGCGCGGCGACTCTACGAGAGCGCCCGGGACCTCCGCGACGTGGCGTCGTACGCGAGTCTCCTGAGTGACATCTTCGAGTCACACCACGTCCGACAACAGCGACACGACGTGGTCACGCTCCTCGACGGTGTCGCCGCAGACGTACGCGCAGAGTACCCCGAGGCGGTCGTCGAACTCGCCGTGCCCGCAGCGGCGTTCGTCACCGCGGCACCGCGACTCGACATCGCCGTCCGTCAGCTCGTCGAGAACGCCGTCGAACACTCCGACGCGGAGACGCCGCGAGCAGTCGTGAGCGTCGAACAGTCCGGCGGCACCACGCTCACCGTCGCCGACAACGGTCCCGGGATTCCGGAACAGGAGCGTGCGACACTGTTGGAGGGCGAAGAACGACCACTCCAACACGGCAGCGGTGTCGGGCTGTGGCTCGTCAACTGGATCGTCACCCGCTCGGGCGGTCGGATCACCTTCTGCGAGAACGACCCCCGCGGTAGTCGCGTCCGACTGTCGTTCCCGCCGACCGAGGAGTCTGCGGAGTGACGGGGTCTCACGGCTCAGTCGTCAGTCACGCTCGGGTTGTCGGCTGTTGTTGGGTCACGCCCGGGTCGTCGGCCGTTGGGTCACGCCCGGGTCGTCACGCGACGACGTGTTCCGTGTCGTACGAGCCGAGCACGCTGACCCAGCCGTCGCCGGCAACGTCACGCACCGCCTCCAGCGCCTGTTGCGTGCGGCCCTCGTACAGACCGGCCTCGAAGTCGATGTGGAAGAGGTAGTCGCCGAGCCGGCGGCCGCTCGGGCGCGACTCGACACGCGAGAGGTTGATATCGCGGTCGGCGAACGCCTCCAGCAGTTCTAACAACAGCCCCGGGTAGTTGGCGGCGGGGTAGACGACGATGGACGTCTTCCCGCCCGCCTCGGACCGCTCCGACTCCGGGCCGACGACGAGGAACCGCGTCGCGTTCGAGGACCGATCCTGAATGTCTTCGGCCAACACCTCCAGCTCGGGATCTCCCTCCGCCGCGTTCGCAGGGTGACCGATCCCGGCGACCGACGGGTCTTCGCGCGCGCGAGCGACGCCGCGAGCGGTGGACGCGACCGCCTCTCGCTGCCGGTCCGGGTACTCTCGTTCGAGGTACTCCCGACACTGCGCGAGCGCCTGCGAGTGAGAGGCGATCAACGAGAAGTCCGGCGACTGTGCCAACAGCGCGTGCCTGATCGGTGTCACAACCTCGCGCAACACCGCCACGTCCCCGTTCGAGAGCGCGTCGAGACTCTCCGTGACGCTCCCCTCGATACTGTTCTCGACTGGCACCACCCCGCGCTCGTGGTGACCGGCGACGACGGACTGGACGATTGCCGTGACTGACTCTCTGAACGCGACGTCGTCTGCGACGGCGCGGGCTGCACGGTGGGAGTACGTCCCCTCTGGACCGAGTGTGACTGCCTGCATACTCTCCCGTCGGACGGCCGACACGTAAGTAGTGGTCGGGTCCCGGCGAGTGTGGCGTCGTCACACATCGGCGATAGGTGCATCCGACGACTCGCGTTCCACGCGCTCGCGTCGACCGACTCGCGTTCCACGCGCTCACGTCGGCCGACTCGCGTTCCACGCGCTCGCGTCGACCGACTCGCGTTCCACGCGCTCACGTCGGCCGACTCGCGTTCCACGCGCTCGCGTCGACCGACTCGCGTTCCACGCGCTCACGTCGGCCGACTCGCGTTCCACGCGCTCGCGTCGACCGACTCGCGTTCCACGCGCTCACGTC
>CAKZQY010000114.1 GCA_937142015.1 uncultured Halobacteria archaeon | reverse complement strand
GGCTGGGACAGTTCTGTCGGTGAGCGACAGCCCCCCTCCGGCAGTCGCGGTCACCACTGTAATTGCGGTTGCGAAGGTCGGTGGCTATCCCGACCGGAATTTTGAGCCACCGCCCAGCCGGGAAACGATGGCGAAAAGCCCCAAGAAAGTTCAGACTTGGGCGGAGGGATACGAGCTTCACTCCTGAGACTTGTGGGTAACAGACAGCGCTGCAGCGCTGGGCTTCCGCTCGTTGCGTGTCAGTCCTCGCCGCCGGTCGCAGTACGACCGCCGCCAGACCGACCAGAGCGTCGACTGTCGTCGTTCGAGCGCCGGCCATCGTCCGAGCGCCGGCCATCGTCCGAGCGCCGGCCATCGTTCGAACGCCGGCCATCGTCCGACCGTCGAGCACCGTCACCCGGCTGTCGAGCCTCCCTGCCCGCGTTCGGTGTGTTCTCCCGACCGTCGGCCGCCCGTTCCCAGACGAACTTCCCGGCACGCTCCTCCGTCGTCGCGTCGCCCGCGGCGTCGGTGACACGGACAGTGATCGTGTACCGTTCACTGTCGCCGATGGTCTGGATCGGCGCGCCGTGGACGGTCTCCGGCGTCGCCTCGTACGTCCGGACGTGGTCAGTCTCGACAGTCTTGGCGAACACGGTCCGGTCGTCGTCTCGGACGGCGATTTCGATCTGTTCGATGTCCTCGCCGTCGTCGACGATGCGGAGGGTCTCCAGCGTGAACACGCCCTGCTCGGGGTCGATCCGCGGGCGACCGAACTCCGCGACGGCCGGGGGGTGACTCCGCGCTGGCAGCAGGCCTACGAGCCACCCCGGAAGACCGCCGAGCGACCCGCGGACGAAGGCGAGACTCGACAGGAGTCCGACGACGAGCAGAATCCCGCCGAGCGTCGCCGGCGCGAGCCCGAACTGGAACACGTCGAGTGCGTCGACGACGCCTGCACTGCCGCCGCCGCTCCCGCCACCCGCCTGGAGACCGATGGCTGTGCGATCCTCGGCTCCGAACTCGTCTGTGACGGCGAGACCGACCGTCTCGTTGTCACCGGTCACTGTGTAGTTCACCGTCTGTCCGCGTGTCGTCGCTCCACTCGGGAGCTGCCAGCGGATCGTGCGCTCCGCTACGCGACCGACCTCGTCGTCGACGACGGCGACGAGTGTCAGCGTGTCGCCGGGGGACGCACTCCGGAGAGCGGCGGTGAGGTTCGTCGACACCTCCCCGTCCCCGTCCACGTCCGTCGAGTCACGCTGGAGCACACCGATCCGGACCGACGGTCGGTCGTTCACCAACACGGGGTACTCCGTCGAGTCACTCCGGTCGAAGGAGTTCGTCACCTCTAAGCTGACGTTGAACAGCCCCGGCTCCTCGAACGTCGCCAGCGCCGTCTCCCCGTCGAGTGTCTCCCCGCTCGGCAGCGTCCACTGGTAGCGAACTTCGGGGTCTTTGAACACCGCGAACGGGCTGAACACGTCCGTGCGTGTCTGTAACACGACGGTGTCGGGCGTCGACTCGACGACGCGCGTCTGGAGAAGCTGCCACCCAGTGCCGGTGTGGTGACCGATTCTCGCCGCCTCCGGGTCCGTCCCCTCCAGTGCAGACCGCTCGACTTCCATCCTGATCGTCGCGGTCTGGTTGCGCCGCTCCTCGGGCACGGAGATGTCGACGAGCTTCACGATCCGTTCCTCCCGGTCGACCGTCTCCGTCGTGTCGATCACGGACTTCGTGCCGTCGAGTTCGACCGTCTCGCCGACCGTGGTGAAGCTCCGTGCGCCGAGTAACACGGCCCCCTCCGGAAGGTCCGGGTCCGTCTGGTTGGCCTCGATCACGGCCTCCGGTGTCGGCGGCTCGTCGTCGTCCGTGTCGGTGATGTCCGAGAGCGTGATCGCCGTGATCGTCACGTTCGTGTCGTTGTCGCCGAACGAGACTGAGACGCCCTCTACGGAGGGAACTGGCGTCGTCGGTGTGGGTGTGGAGGTTGTCGGCGTCGGTGTGCTCGGAGTCGACACCGAGTCGGGCGGCGTCGACGTGGGTGTGCCCGGAGTCGACGTAGGCGTGTCCGGAGTCGACGCCGGGTCGGTTGGCGTTGGCGTCTGAGTCGGTGCGGTTGGTGTCGTCGGCGTCGTCTCCGCATCTCCACCACCGGACGAGGCCCGTGCCTCTACAGTGAGGCTGACAGACGCCGTGTCGGTCAAGTCGGCGCGGTCGACGACACGCACGGTGACCGTACGCTCACCCGAGTCGTCGAACGTCGTGGTGAGTGTCGGACTCGACTGTTCGCGTTCGAACACGCCGTCACCGTCGAGATCCCACTCGTACGACTCGATCCCAGCGTTGTCGGTCGACTCGGACGCGTCGAACGTGACCGATTCGCCGACGGTCGCCGTGCTCGGACCGGAGAGTGCGGCTGTCGGCGGCTGAACGCTGTCGCTGCTGCTCCCCCCGCTACCGCCACTGCCGTCGCTGGCGTCACCACCACCGCTACCGTCGCCGCCACCGCCACTGCCCCCGCCGGCGTCGCCGTCACCACCGCCGCCGCTGGCAGGCGTCCCGGTTGGTGTCGGTGTTTCGTCTGGAAGCTCCTCGACGTGGAGCTGGACGAACGTCAGAAGCGTCGTTCCGGGTTCAGTCTCGACACCGGTCGTGTCGACACGGATGTTCACCTCGAACCGCTGGCCGGGAGTGAGCGTCGTGGTCGTGTTCGGGCCCGGAATCGGCTCTCCGTCGGCCCTCGTAATCGTCACGGCAGGATCGGCGTCGGTCGTGAGCCACACCTCCCGCGGTCCGTCACCACGGTTCTCGACGAAGAAGACGCGGTCGATAACTGTGATCCCGTCGTCGTTGACACCAGTGTCGTTGCCACCCACGCTCGTCAGGTTGAGTGTCACCGTCCCGTCGCCGTGAACCTCGGCGTAGCCGCCGTTGGCAGTGCCAGTCGGCGAGAGAACGACACCGAGGTCGCGGTACACGCCGCCGTCGCCGAACCCGCCGGTCAGCACGGCACTCGTCGGAACGACGAGCGCCACTGCGAGTATCACCGCGACGACCACTTTCGTGGGTTGAATGTCGGTGTCCATTGCGTGGGGTGGGGGTGCGGGAGGCGTAGTTGTCACACGGGCGAAGTCGCCCCACTCTCCCGTGGCGGGAGGCGCGTGTCAGTCGTGTTCTGAGATACCACCCCGAGCGTCTTGATCTCGGTGGAAATCGCTCGTGCGGTCGTCCGAGTGTGTCTCGAACTGCCGATTGCGGAAGCGACACCCTTCGACGGGTGTGACGAGGCCCCGGCTCTGTCTTCGCTACGGTCGATTCTCAGTTACGACTGGTTTCTCACTACGGCTGGTCCGCGACGATGACGAACTCTCCGTTCAGGAATTCATTGTCGCCATCGGTGGGATCGAAGGTATCATCGACTGTGATAACCAGCTTCACACTGATTCTCTCACCGGGCTCGAGGGTGATATCTGCACTATCCCCCTCAAGTGAGTCGCCGGCACTCACACTTGGGCTGTCATCTCCATCGCCCACTGTTCCGGCAATGTACTCGAAGTCAGCCTTGCTGTCGGGGTCGAAGGTCGCATTCGAATCCTCATCGCCGTCCTCGATGTGGACGGTCACGTCGTCCTCGCCGTTGTTCGTGATGTTGAACACTGGACCGAGGTCGGTCGTGGCATCAGTGTTCAGGCCGTCCACATTGATTTGCAACTGTCCTTGGCTGAAGTCCACGTAGTCCTCGCTGCCAACCTCGCTGGTAGAATTCAACTGGTCTGCCGGCGTGAGCTGGAGTAGTGCCGCCTGGTCGCCCGCAACGTTGACTGTCGCCGTTCTGTCCGCCTGGACTGATGTGAACGCGCCCGTCGCAGTGGCGAGGCCGATCGCCACGAACACTGCGAGCAACGCGAACAGCTTGCCTTTTGGTCGTGCCATGGTTGGTGGTGCGCGCCTCGGTCGGAGTCCCGCCGGGCTGCGCTTGATCTACCGTACGACCCCTACCCTCTTTGTAAAACCGGCCTAACCCGACCGTTAGGCCCGTCTGTCTCTCGCCCGCCGAGGGGTTAGACCACCCACACGTTCTGTCGGGAGCGAGTTAGGGTCCACAACCGACGCTTCAATGATCGTTTTCGAGCAGTTAGACCACCCTAACTGTCCGGTATCGACGGTCTCGCCGTCGATGGTCTTCGGTCGATCTGGTGCGTTGGCGTGCGGAACACGACGGTGGTTCGTGGCGTTCGATACGTCGTCGCGCTCGCAGTCTCGTCTCACTCGTGTCGCGCTCGGGCCCTCCCCACGATTGCAGTCACCTCGCAGTCACCCCACTGCGCGCGCCAGCGCCACAGCCTCGGTCGTCGTCAGACGGCGCTGTGACGTGTGTCTGACAACTTCTCCCACGACGGTCCGCAGACGCCCGTTTCAGCGCGCGAGACCGGTACAGAACCGGGCCAGAGGGTTCACAGACGCCTGACAGGGGCAGGTTTTTGACTGGGAACGACGTGTCTCCAGTGAGAGCGCGACGATGTCAGACTCGGACCAGAACGAGGAGTGGGAGCCGGACGAGTTGGAGGCGGTGGTCGAACGCATCGCCGACAGTGAAGACCGGAGTCGAGAGGACGTTCTCTACCGGATGCTCTCCTCGTACTGGGTGCTCGACGAGCTGGAGGACGTGATGGAACCGCCGAGAGACGACGACGGCCACGGCGGGTCCACAGCGGAAGCGAGTAGCCCGCTCGGCGGTCCGCCGGGTGACCAGTCGCCTACCGAAGAGACTGGAGAGGACGAGGAGACCACGGAGCAGACCTCGCAGAGCGGTCGGGAGCTGGAGACGGCATCCGGCGAGAGCGACCTCCACCGGACGGTCGGTGCAGTACGCGAGATCGTCGCAGATCTCGTCCGCGGCGGTGTCGGTGCCGGACGTGCCGACGTACACCCGGAAGACACACCCGTCGAGGGCGAGCGCCGCCCGACAGACGCTGGAGCTGAGGGCGCTGGAAGGGCTGCAACGGGAACAGACCGAGAGCGACGGTCACGGCGCAGCGTCGACGCTCCCGCGGCCGAGGGGACACGTCGTCGTGGCGACAAAGCGACGGCACACGACCTCGGCGAGGAGAGACGGCCCGAGGCCGAGAAGACACGGCGCGAGACCGAGGAGACACGGCGCGAGACCGAGGAGACACGGCGCGAGACCGAGAAGGCCCGGCACGAGACCGGGCGGACGCGGCGTGAGGACGAAGAGAGCCGACACGAGGGCGAGGAGACACAACGGGAACTCGACCGCATGCGGGAGGAAGTCGACCGGCTCGCCCGGCGGTACGAGGCACACGTCGACAGGTCCGGGTCGAGTGACACGATCCCCAGTTGGCTCGCGGCGTACACCGCGAACACGCCGGTCGGCAGCGGCCTGCCGCGGGGAGGAGCTGCGGCTGGGCAGCAGCTGCGCCAGCCGCCCGCAGGTGAGTCGGTGCAGCCGGAGGCGTCCGCGTTCCAGTGGGGACAGTCGGCCGGCAACCCCTCGACGCAGCCCGGTCGCCCTCCCGACGGCGCGGCGAGACAGTCGACTGCCGGAGGGGGAGACGGAACGCGCGACGGGTCGACGAGCGCCGAGGCTGCCGACGCGAGGGGAGGAAGTAGTGACAACGCGAGGGCCGCAAGCGGCAACAGCGCGAGGGCTGCGAGCGGTGACAACGCGGGAGCAACGGCCGGCGACAGCGGGAGGACAGCCGAGAGTGACGACACGACGACAGCAGAGGGGGACACACTCACCGAGCGCGTCGCCGCGTTGCTCGACGTGAGCGGCGACGTATCCTCGCTGGAGGAGCGACAGAAGCGACTCGTCGAGCGACTGGAAGAGGAGTCGGACAACACGGCAGAGGTGTTGGCGTACCTGCTCGAACGGACGGACGACCACGAGGAGTGGCTGACGGCCCTCGAAGACACCGTCGAGTCGCGGTTCGCCGACCGCCTCACCACGCTGATGGCGCAGGTCGAGACCGTCGAGAGCGAACTCGACGAGGTCACGGCGGACGTGACCGAGACCGAGAGCGAACTCTCGGCCGTGCGCGGAGAGGTGACAAACGTATCCTCGACTGTGACGGACGTCGAGTCGAGCGTCGAGGAGGTCGAAGGCGAGGTCGGGGCGCTACGTGCGCGTCAGCGTGACTTCCGTGCGTACGTCGACGAGGAACACGAGTACGTGGCGGAGGTGTTGCGCTACCTCGTCGACCACACGGAGGCGGTCGAAGACCGACTCCAGACGGTGGAAGACAGCGTCGAGGAGTACGACGAACGACTGACAGACCACCGCGAGCAGTTGGCGGAGTACGAAGAGCGGCTGGCGGACCACGAGGAGCAGTTGGCACAACTCCGCGAGCGTCAGGAGCGACGCGAGGAACGCCGCGAACAGCTCACGGCGATCACGCGCGAGGCTGACGCGGCGGGCGTCCGAGCGGCCGAGTGTGAGGCGTGCTCGGAGTCAGTCGACCTGACGCTGCTCCACGAGCCCGAGTGTCCGCACTGTGGCGTGGAGGCGACCGGCGTCGACGAGCCGGATGGCTGGTTCGGTGACGCCACCCTCCGGACGGTGCGCTCCGAAGCGCCACACGGAAACCAACCACGAGGGTCGGACCGTCCACCGCAAGGACCGGATCGAACGTCTCGGACGAACGACCGCTCTCCGCAGGCGTCAGATCGAGCGTCCTCGACGAACGACCGCTCTCCGCAGGCGTCAGATCGAGCGTCCTCGACGAACGACCGCTCTCCGCAGGCGTCGGATCGAACGTCTCGGACGAGCGACCGACACGCTGCTGGTGAGGACAATCGCGGGAGTGAGACGGAGTCGTCCGACAGTCGTCCGGTGTGGTACGACGAGTCCGAACTGTCCGACTCGGAGCGTCGGTGACCGCACAGCTGAAGCGCACAACTTACACTCGTGGCAGGTCAACAGACGGTATGACCGAGCCACGCGTGCCGGGCGGCGGCGGCGACACGGTGGAACTCTCGTGTGGCGAGACAGTTCGTGTCCGCGAGATCGACATGGGAATGCGGGAGTTCGCCTGCGACTGCGGGGAGACGCACGCCGTCGTGACGGACGTACATCCGCCGGACCGGTTCCTCCCGGAGTTTCTGGTCGAGACGCTCAGGGAGGCGGTCGAGACGACGAGTGAGGAGCTACCGGAGTTCGGCACGCCACACCTCCTCGGCATCGTGTTAGAGGAGTTCCCGGGTGAGGTGACGGCCGCAGACGTGAGTGAGGATCAGGAGGTCGGATACACGATGCTGTGGATCTCCTCGTTCGACGCGCGCCGCCTCCACGAAGTGATCGTAGAACTGGTGGTCGAGTTGATGGAACACGCCATCTCGCACAGCGACGACCCGAACGCCGTCTCCTCGTTCGAACGACGAATGGTAGAGTTCGACGTGGCGGAGTTCGTCGATCAGTACCGCGAGGAACGGAACGTCGAAGCCGACGACGTCTACGTCTGACTACGTCGGCCGATAGTGATTACTGCGAATAGTTCCGTGGACGGCGT
>CAKZQY010000113.1 GCA_937142015.1 uncultured Halobacteria archaeon | reverse complement strand
ACGACGTGTGACCGTCCGACGGGTCGACGACGTGTGAACGTGGTGTGAAGCGGCAGCGGCCGATGTCCTGCGGAGCGACGACCACAGAGTGAAACCGTTCGGGCCGGAACGAGTGCTCGTGAGTCTGGACGAGCTCGACGACGACGTGACTGCGGCACTCGAACAGCTAGAGGGAGACACGACCGTCGCGTTGGACCGCGAGACGCGCAACGAACTCGCGCTGCTCGTGGCCGTCTTCGACGGTGACACGGACGAACTGCTGCGGCGCGGCGTCCACGCCCTGTTCCGCCAGACGGTCGACACCGGCGATCTCGACTTCCACCTCCGACAGAGCTACGACGTGACGTACGACGAGTATCTCGCCGGGATGACATACGACGAGATGACGGGACACGGGCAGTTCTCTCAGCGGGACGACGACCGGCGCTACCAGATGTAGCGGCGCTACCAGGTGTAGCGCACTGACACTGCCGGTCTCGTCGACGATCACGGACAGAACGGACCCCGACCGACCGTCGTCAGCCGAACTGCTCCTCGTAACAGACACGGAGGATCGACCGCGCGATGTCGAAGCCACCAGACAGCGGGTCTAGGGTCGTCTCTCCCGCGCGCTCGCGGTACTCGATCGGCTCTTCGACGACGTCGTAGCCGCGTGCGACCGGCCGCAAGAGGAGCTCTGCAGACAACCCCGTGTTCTCCGTCCACTCGATCTCGTGGAGGAGTTCGCGTCGGTACGCGCGCATTCCGGTCGTCACGTCGTGGACACGCTCTGCCAGCAACAACGAGGCGAGCAGCGCGAACGCGACGTTGCCGAGCCGGTTGAACGGCGGCATCGCGTCCGCGCCGTAGTAGAGCCGGTCGCCCGAAACCACGTCGTACCCTTCCTCGATCCGGTCGAGGAACTGCGGCAACGCCTCCATCGGGTACGTGTCGTCACAGTCCGTCGTCACCACGACTGGCCGATCCGGGGTGAGCACCGCCTCGCGGACTGCCTCGCCGTACCCCCGGGGAGGCTGTTCGATCACTGTCGCTCCACGCTCGCGTGCGATCTCCGGCGTGTCGTCGTCGGAGGAGTCGACGACGACTACCTCCGCCCGGTCGTCGGTCACCGCTGCGATGTCGTCTAACACCGTCCCGACTGCCGCCTCCTCGTTGTACGTCCCCATCACGACTGCGAGGTCGTCGAACGTGTACGTCTCCGCGCTCATACTCGTGACTGCCGAGCGGTGTACTTGAGCGTTTAGGTTCGCCTAAACTGTCGCCGACAGACGGGAGTCACGTTCGCACAGCGAGCACGGGCACCGGCGACTCGCGGACGACACGCTCCGTAGTCGAGCCGAGCAGCAGTCGGTCGAGGCCCGACCGGCCAGCGGTCGCCATCGTGATCAGGTCGACACCTCGTTCCTCGGCGTACTCCAGCAGCGTCGCGGTCGGGTAGCCTTTCCGTACCGCGGTGACGGCGTCGAGTCCACGGTCGCGCGCTCGGTCTGCCAGTCGGGTCGTCGTCTCGTCGGCAGACTCCCGCTGGCGATCGACGAACTCCTCGACGACGTAGCCGGAGAGGGTGGTCACGGCTGCGATGTCGACGACACTGACGACGTGGACGCGCGCGTCGGCCTGCTCGGCGACCGCGAGCGTGTGGTCCACCGCGGCGTCAGCGCGGTCGCTCCCGTCCGTCGAGAGCAGAATCTCGTCGTACCCGCTCTCGGCCAGTTCACTCTCGGGGGTCACACGCGTCGTGAGCACCGGACAGTCGACCTGTCGGAGGACAGTCTCGGCAGTGCTCCCGAGGAGAAGTCGGTCGAGGCCGGACCGGCCGCTGGTCCCCATCGAGACGAGATCAGCGTCGGTCTCCTCGGTGAAGCGCTGGATCGTCGCCGCAGGCGACCCGTGGAGTGTGTGCGTCTCGACAGTCGGCGCGTCCGCGACAGCTTCTTCGACGCGTGACACCGCACGCTCTCCCGCGGCCGCCAGCCGTTCGCTCAGCTGTTCGCGGACGGTCCCGTGCTCTGTGACCTCCTCGACACGCTCGGAGTCGACGACGTGGAGCACGTGAACCGTCGCGTCGAACCTGCGTGCCAGCCAGACGGCGTGGTCTGCCGCCCGGACCGCCTCGTCGCTGCCGTCCGTGGGTACTACGACGGTGTCGTACATCTCTGTCTGTCTCTCGCTGCTGCACCCTGAAAACTCGGCGGGTCTGTCCCACCGACCGAGAGCCGAGACCGTTCACAGAACCGTGGCCGACAGCGTCACCGCAACCGGACGCGGACGATTCCCCTTCGGCCAGTTCGAGTAGTCTTGCGGGGGGATTCGTCCGCTGGCTCGACTCGTCGGTACGTCGGCTCCCCACCGGTCCGGTCGACGACGAACGCGCGGAGTTCGACGACGAGTCGGTCGCCACGGTCAGAGAGTGTGGCCCTGAGAATCGGCCCCGTCGCGGTGACGACGAGGTACGGCGGCGCGGCGACCGGCGTTGCCGGCAGTCGTGTCCCGAGCGCTGTTGTCGCCGTCTCCAACAGACCGAGGAGTCGGTCGAGTGTTCTGTCCGCCCGGAGCCGCCGCTCCAGCGGGTCGACGACCGCGGCACGGTCGGTGGTCTCGGTGTCCGGCCACGCTGTGACGACTCCGTCTGCGGCCTCCCAGACGCGGTCGATACTGCCGGCGTGCTCCGCGAGCAGCCGCTCTCGAACCGCGCGTGTCTCCGTCGCCCTGCTGTCGTCGCAGCAACGCTTTTCACTGCCCACGTCGGACCACGACACACGTTCGCATGGGGTTGTACGAAAGGGTCTTGATCCCGACAGACGGCTCGGCGGGGGTCGAGCACGCCGTTCAGCACGCGGTCGACCTCGCAGTCGAGCACGGGGCGACAGTCCACGCGCTGTACGTCGTCAACGCCGCCTCCTACGCGGGGTTACCGACCGAAGCCGCGTTGGAGGGAATCGACGACATGCTCAGAGCGGACGCGGAGGACGCGGTCGCGTCGGTCGAAGCCATCGCGGACGACTTCGACGTGCCGACGGAGACGGCGATCCGCGACGGTGATCCGAGCAAGCGAATCGTCACCTACGCGGAGACACAGGACTGTGATCTGATCGTGATGGCGACCCACGGCCGCGGCGGCATCGACCGACTGCTGCTCGGGTCGACTGCCGAGAAAGTCGTCCGTGCTGCCGAGGTGCCGGTGCTTACGGTCCGTGTTCCCGCAGACTGAGCCGACTGTCTCTCACATCTCGGGGGAGTCGTCGACCGGTCGGAGGTGTTCACAGTCGCCAGTCGTGATCGCTCGGCGGTCCCCCTCGTCCGTCTCGACGACGAGCGTTCCCGGGAACTCGACGTCGACAGCCTCGCCGACCACCACGCCGTCAGGTGTCTCGACGCGGACACGACGACCGAGTGTCTCCGCGTGGTTCCGCCACGCGTGGAGGACCGCAGACAGGTCACCCCGGAGATCGTCGAAGCGCTCCAGAATCCGCTGGAGGAGCCTTCGTCGCTCGACATCCGCTCCGCGTTCGACCCGGAGACTGGTCGCACCGGCGTCTGCCGGCAGAGCCGCCCGGTCGACGTTGGCGTTGAGTCCGACACCGATCACCAGCCACCGACTGCCTCCCGACTCGCCCGCCTCCGTCAACACACCACAGAGCTTCTCGCCGCCGCGAGACGGAGCGGCTGTCGTCTCCACACGCTCGTCGTCAGCGTCGACGATCACGTCGTTGGGCCACTTGATCCGGGCGTCGACGCCAGTCTCGCGGCACGCCTCGGCCACTGCGACCGCCATCGCCAGCGTGAACGCGGGCTGATCGGCTGCGTCCGCAGCGGGCCACAACAGCAGCGAGAACCACACGCCGCCCGACGGCGAGGCCCACGCCCTGCCCTCTCGTCCTCGCGGGTTCGTCTGTTCGTCCGCGACGACGACCGTCTCTGGCGCGTTCGTCTCCGATCCGTTCGTCTCTGGTGCGTTCGTCTCCGATCCGTTCGTCTCTGGTGCGTTCGTCTCCGCCAGCGTCCGTGCGCGGTCGTTGCTCGAACTGATCGTCTCGTGGTACTCCACGGTGTACTGTGCGTCGAGACCGGCTCGTATCCCGTCGGCGTCGTACTGTGACTCGTCTGCTCGCTCGCGCTCCACCCCCCGTGGAGTGGTGTCGCCGCTACTCGGACTGCCGTCTCCTGTCCCCGGGTCGTGCTCCTCCGTCACGACTCTGGTGTTCGGCCGCGCGGACAAGAGGCTACTGGGAAGACCTCTCGTCGTGATCGACAGTCTCGCTCCGGCGTGACCGACAGTCTCGCTCCGGCGTGATCGACAGCGTCACACCCCCGCGGCGTCGGCGAACGCCGACTGTACGATCTTGCTCAGCGTCGGGTGTGCGTGGATCGTGTCCGCAACCTCCTCGACGGCGATCCCGTGTCGCATCGCCACGACGGCCTCGTGCAGCAGCGTCGACGCCTCGTAGCCGATCACGTGACAGCCGAGCAGTTCTCCGTCGGGTGCCGCCAGCACTTTGGCGAACCCGTGGTCCAGTTTCTTCGCCCGCCCCATCGAGGAGTCGGGGTACTCTGCGCGACCGACCACGTACTCCGTCCCGCTCTCTTCGAGGTCGGCCTCCGTCGCTCCGACGCCGGCAATCTGGGGCTCTGTGAAGATCGTGTGTGGCTCCGCAGAGAGATCCACCGACACGCCCTCCCCGTGGACGACGTTGGCGACTGTGTGCTCCGTCTCGTAGTCGCCGGTGTGTTTGAACATCGAGTTGTCGGCGATGTCTCCCTGTGCCCAGACGTTCTCCGCGGTCGTCCGGAGTTGGTCGTCGACGACGACGAACCCGTTGTCGTCCGTCTCGATCTCGGTGTGTTCCAAGCCCAATTGGTCGGTGTTGGGTCGACGGCCGAGCGCGACCAACACCGCGTCACCCCGTACTGTTCGCGTCTCGCCGTCTGCCGTCTCGGCGTGGACGAGTTTCGTCAGTTCGTCGTCGGACCTGTCGTCCGCTGGGTCTCCGTCGTCTACCGCGTCTCCATCGACCGCTGTGCCCCCGTCGGCCGCCGTGTCTCCGTCGACTGTCTCGACCGCGGTGACACGGTGGCCGGTCAACACCTCGTGACGCGAGCGAGCAACGTCGGTGAACTCGGCCGCGACGTCCGGGTCCTCACGCGGCACCAGCGTCTCCTCCATCTCGACGAGTGTCACGTCTGTCCCCATCGACTCGTAGTAGTAGCCCATCTCGACGGCGATGTACCCGCCGCCGAGGACGACTAGCGAGTCTGGCAGCGTCCGACTCTCGAACACGTCCCGACTCGTCATGTAGTCGGTCTCGCCGAGGCCCTCGATGGGCGGTACCAGTGGTCGACTCCCAGCAGCGACGACGACCTTCTCGGCAGTGACGTGCTCGCCGCCCAGCTCCACCGTCCGGTCGTCGACGAACTCCGTGTACTCCTCGAAGATAGTGAGGTGGTCCAGTTCGCGGTACCGATCTTTCATCCCCGCCGCGATCCCAGAGAGGAGGTCCATCGTCTCCTCGGCGACAGCGCCGTGATCGACGCCCTCCAGCGTCGCGTCGACGTGGAACTTCCCCGCCCCGCGCACGTCGTTGGCGGCGTTTGCAGCTTGGAGCAACATCTTCGAGGGGTTACAGCCACGGTTGAGACACGTCCCACCCAGCGGACCGGGCTCGACGAGCGCCGTCTGGAGACCCGCCTCCGCCGCCGCGTGTGCCACGTTGTTCCCGGTCCCGCCGCCGATCACCAGCACGTCGAAGTCTGCCATGCTGCTCTGTTGGCGTGACGTGACAGAATAACCGAGGGTGGTCGTGTGTCCGAGACGCACCTGTGCCGGTGGCGGTGACCTACAGAGTGAGCGCGAGCGACGAACCAGAGCGAGCACAGTTCCAGTTGTCGGCGTCTCTCGTCGACCGACTCGACCCGATTTCGGAACTCTCCGACACGGATCGGGCTGATACCGGTGAGAGCGTTCGGCGGTGTGCGTCTCACTCACGTCGTCAGCCGTCAGTCGCCGTCAGCCCGAACAGACGGCCTCCTTCGGCACCGACGAACAGCCAGTCGTCGGCGACGGCGGGTGGCGTCTCGGCTGTGCGGTCGACCGACTGCCACAGCATCTCGCCGCTCTCGGAGTCGAGTGCCGTCAGCGGCGTGTCGAACCCGAGGACGTACACCACGTCGGCAGCGGCAGTGATCGACGGACCGCGTCCGGTCGGTGTGCGCCACAACTGCGTCCCGTCCGCGGCGTCGAGGGCGTACGCCGCGTTCTCGCCGGTCGTGTAGACGACACCGTCGCGGACCGCCGGCGGTCGGTTCGAGCCACCCGTCTGCACGGACCACAGCTGTTCTCCCGAGTTGGCGTCGAACGCACGGACCGCAGAACCGAAGTTGAGGAACACACGCCCGTCTGCGACCGCGGGACTCGACTGGACGACAGGCTGGCTGTCGGCTGTCACCCGCCACTGCTGTGTGCCGTCTGCGGCGTCGAACGCACGGAGGTCACCGTTCGTCCCGGCGTAGACGAGCCCGTCGGCGGCCGCAGGCGACTGCGGGAGGAAGCGACTGTCCGTGTCCGGCGTCGTCTGCCACAGAATCGACCCGTCGTCCGTGTCGACGGCGAACAACGGCTCGTCGAACCGACCGAGGTAGAGCGTCCCGTCGGACAGGGTCGGCGACTGGATCGTCCCGCCGATCTCCGTGCGCCACAGCTCTCGACCGTCTGCCGTGTCGACGGCGTACAGTGACCCCTCCGAGGTGCCGACGTACACCGTCCCGTCTCTGTCGACGACCGGTGTCGCTCTGATCCGACCGTCCGCCCGGAAACTCCACCGAACCTGCCCCGTCGTCGCCTCGACTGCGTACAGGTACTGGTCGTCACTGCCGGCGTACACCGTGTTGCCGACGACTGCAGGTGTGCCGACGAACCCACTTCCCCCTTCCAACTCCCACGTGACCGTGCCGTCCGTCGCGTCGACGGCCGTCCGGCCGAGAACTGCAGTCCCGTCTGTTACGGCGAACGTCGTGTCCCCGACGGCCGCGCGCCACTGCTGTCGCCCTGTCACGGTGTCGAACGCGGTGAGTCCGTCGTCGACCCCGAGGACGACCGTCTCTCCGACGACGGCTGTCGGCACCTGCGAGGGCGGCCCGCTGGTGAAGTTGTACGTCCCGGGGAATCGCTGTCGCCACCGTGTGCTCCCGTCCTCTGGAGCGAGCGAGGTCACTTCGACGCCGAGCTGCATCACGTCGGTCGGGAGCGGTGTGGGTGTGCGAGTTGGGGTGGCGTCTGGGGAGGGGGTCGGCGTCCCTGTCGGCGCTCGTTCGGTGTCCGTCTCGGACCGAGGCGGCCGCTCGGTGAGTGTCTCCGCGGCCCGCCGACCGGTCGCGCCGGGCTCCGTGTTCAGCGCGGTGACGATCACGCCCTCCTCGGTCACGACCGGGGCGGCGGCGACAGCGAAGCCCTCGCCGCTGCCGTCCCGAGGCGTGGGCGACTGCCCCCAGCGTCGCCGTCCGTCCG
>CAKZQY010000112.1 GCA_937142015.1 uncultured Halobacteria archaeon | reverse complement strand
GTTGTTGTCGAATCCGACGTCGAGTTCGGTGGACGCGTCGTTGTTATCGGTGAAGATCAGCGTCTCTGTGGGGCTGTCGACGTTGGCGAACTGGGGCTCGAGGTAGTCGACGTTGAGGTCGAGCGTCTCCGAGGCGCTGGTGGACCCACCGCTGACCGTGGCGGTCCAGCTTTCGTCGCTGGCTCCCGAGGACACTTGGGCCTGATACGTGACCTGGTACTCGTTTCCGTTCTCGACTTCCCAACTGGTCGACGATCCCGACGCGCCGCTGTCGAGATCCTCCCAGCCCTCGAACTCGAAGTTCACGTCGCCGCCCTGGAAGCTCGGTCCGCTGTCAGCGGTCACGGTGTCGTTCCCGTCTGCGAAGAAGGTAAACGTGAACTCCGTGGCCCGCTGCTGGTCGTCGAGCGCCTCGTCGAGTTCGACAGTCTCGGTCGCTGCCGTCGCCGGCCCCGCAAAGGCCGACAGCACCACCACCGCGGCCACGAGGACCACCCCGACACGGCTCACAGTACGCTCACTCGCCGCCATCGGTGTGCACCTCCCGTGGCATCGCCGAGAGTATGGATCCGACCGACGCGGCCCGCCTGTCGCGCGCCCACGCCGACATCCGGCCGGCGACAAACATCGTCGGGATCGCGAGGACGAACGCGTACGCGAAGAACAGCAGCGCCGACCCGATCGCCAGCGACAGCAGCGTGTCGGAGGCGTCGCCGGCGACCGCCTGCAGCTCCGTGGTGCGGTCACCCAGGTTGTTCGCCTCCGCGATCCGGACCGCGTCGTTGCTCGCCGAACTCGCCGCCCGGGCGTCGGTGTACAGCCCGAACACGCCGAGCGTGTGGGTCGACACCGCGCTCACCGGGCTACCGCACGCCGCGCCACACCGGTCGAGAAAGCCCTGTGTGGCCGCCATCGACTCGTTGATCTCCTGGCTGTCGCGCGCCCACGCGCTCTCGAGCTGTTCGGCCTCGACCGACACTTCCGCGAACCGCTCGCTGGACCCGCCGAGGCGGTACGCCTCGCCGGCCCGCTGGAGCGCGTCGATCTGCTCGGGCGTGCTGATCCCGTCCGCCCGGGAGCGCTGCTCGTACTGCTCGCCCAGCGACCGGAAGAACCGATCCAGGGCGACGCTCGCGAGCGAACTGTAGACGGTGCCCCCGGAGGAGTCGAGCCCCGAGACCGCCTCGCGCGTGGCGGTCGCCGACTCGAAACTCGCCTCGAGGCTGTCGTTCTGGGCGGCGGCGTACGCCGCGTCGAACCGGACCAACGTGCGCAACACCCCGCGCATGCGCTCGCGGTCGGCGTCGTCGAACGATCCCGACTGGACCGCGACGACTGCCTGGGTCCGGATCACCTCGAACTCGCTGTACGCCGACAGCGACTCCTGTCCCGAAAGCTGCCGGAACGCCGCGAGGAAGTCGTCGCCGCTCTGCGGCTCCTCGACGTCGATGTCGACGTCGGTGTGTGCCGACGCCGCACCGAGGTCCGCCGGCGCCGTCCCGTCGCGCGCGTCCGCTGTGCTCCCCTGTGCCCCGCTCGCCGCCGCCGCGACGCCCGCGGTGGACGTCACCACGCAGACGACGACGATCATCCTGAGTAGTGTCCCCTTCATGTGCTGTCAGTAGCTCCCGCTGTTGAGTCGATCCATCAGGACGTCGTGGTCGAAGATTCCCTCGACCGCATCCAACAGACAGACCCCGACGTAGGTCTGTGCGACGACCGCGAGTTCGTTGTCGATGTCGCGGGTCTCCCGCGCCAGGTCCCCCACCCGGTCGTGGAGCTTCCGGGCCGGAGCGATCTCGTTGACCTCGCCCCACTGTTCGTCCAGGAGCTCGTCGACCGCCCTGAGCCGGTCGCGGAGCGCGCGTCGCTCGTGATCCCCGCCGTCGTCCACGCCGTCGAGGAACTCGTCTACGGTTGCCGTCCCGGTCCACTCGACCGTCGCGGCGGGCAGCGCCTCACACGCGTCGAACAGCTTCACGTTCCGGCGCTCCGACATAGCGCCGTCGATCGCTCTGATCCCGGCTTCGGTCGCGTCGAGCAGCGCATCGACCGTCGCGTCGGGCGAGACCCCCGTCTCGACGGCGCGCTCCGGTGCCGACTCCACGTCGGCTGCGAGTTCGAGCACCGAGGTGAGCACTGTCCCGTAGTACTGCGGGATCGCCACGTCGCGGTTCGACGCCGCCGCCAACCCCTCGATCCGGTCTTCGAGTTCTTCGACCCTGTCCTGCTGTGCGGTCGACATCGTATACGAGATGCCGATCGGCAGCGCCACCTCGACGGTGCCGCCGTCCTCGACTGTGACGCGCTCGACCGCCGCGGTGGTCTCGACCGACTCGACCTGCGGGTGGGCGGTCACTTCGTACTCCCCGGTGGGGAGGCCCTCGATCGTCTGGCGCCCGTTCGACGTCGTCGTGACCGTCCCCTCCTCGGTGTACGCCTTGGCGTCCGCGCTGATCGGTGTGATCCCGACTTCCACGTTGGGCCACGCCCGGTCACCCACCGTCGTCTCTACGGTCATCGCCCCGCTCCCGTCGGCGATCGACAGGGTCACGCCCTGCTCGGCCGCCTCCTCGACCCGGTGTTCCGACTCCGCCGGCGGGAGATCCTCGTGAGTGGCGGTGAACGAGACGGTCGACGCCGACCGCGGCACCTCGAACCGGACGCTCCCCTCCGGATCGGTGGGCTTCTGCTGTGTCCACCTCCCGGCGTCCGCGCTCACCTCGACGACCGCTCCCGGCAACGGCTCCCGGTCGGGGCCGCCGGTCACCACCGCCTCCACGACGTGTGGGTCGACGGAGAGCGCGATGTGGTCACTCTCGAACCCGTACTCGAGCTCGTGTCTCCGCTGTCCGATGGTCTGTCCCTTCTGTTTGACCTCGAAGATCCAGGTCCCGTACTCGAGTTCGACCTCGCCCTCGCCGGCCGTCAGATCGATCCGCTCGGTGTCGCTGGTGTTGACCCCGTCGACCCCGACGGATCCGGTCGAGCCGGCGGATCCGGAATGTCCGGTCGCCCCGGAGCGTCCGCCACCGCCCGTCGCCCCGGAGCGTCCGCCACCGCCCGTCGGTCCGGTCGCTTGAGCCGACGTGGTGCGCTCCTCCGGGCGCACAACCACCTCGTTCGCGTGGGGGTAGGTCTTGCCGGTGGTCTCGTCGACCACCTCGACGGACACCTCGGCGGTCTCGACCCCGGGTGACTCCCCGACCGGTGCCGACTTGGAGGAGCCGAACGGGGAGCGGAGGTTCGTGGTGTCGGATCCGAACCGATCGAGGAGCAGGAAGACGGCGACGACGCCGACGGCGAACAGTACTACTGCGAGTAAGCCGTACTCGACCAATCCAAGATCGATCGGGAGCCCACCGCCCCCGTTCTCGGCCTGCCCCCCGGTCGCTCCGCCACCGTCGGACTGTAGCGCCACGGTGGCGTGCAGCGGCGTCGCACCCTCGAACTGTACGAGGAGGTCGGCCGAGTTGTCCGCGCCCGCCCGTGGCAGCGACTCCGTATTCGACAGCGTCAGCGTCCGCGTGGTGGCGTTCAGCCCGGCCTCGTACCGCTCGACGCCGTCCTGGGCCTCGACCCACACCGCGCTCACGTTCGTCCCGCTGACTCTCCCGGGCAGGCTGTCGAACGTGATCGTCGCGCCGTTCGCAGTCCCGTTCACTGTCTGGGTTTCGAACTCGATCGTCCGGCCGTCCACGATCGCGTTCCCGCTCCGTTCGACGGAGAGGCTCACGCTCGACTCCGCGGCCACCGCCGCGCTGTCGACTTCGATCGAGCGCTCGCCCGCTTCGATCGTCTGTAGGTATTGGGCGCCGCCCGTCCCGACGGCGACCTCGTACGTCCCACCGCCCTCGAACAGCGGGCTCTCGAACCGGACGGTGCCGTCGGACAGCCGCTCGCCGGTCGTCTGTGCTGCGCCCTCGCTGGCGACGTTGACCGACACGGACCCACCGACGAACTGTTCCTGTCCGAAGATCGTGACCTCCTGCGGCCGTTCGAGCACCCCGAGGTCACTCAGGGTGGCACGATTCACCACCAGATACGACTCGTTGGTCGCTCCGTCCTGTCGATACGCGGCAGAGACGTCCTGCTCCTCGCTTCCGACCTCGACCCGAACTGCCACCGACCCGTCGGTCGCGATGCCGAAGCTCTGTACGATGCCAAACCGAAACGCCCCGTCGCCGGTGAACGTCCCGTCGCCGCCGAGCACGACGTGCTGGATGTCGACGGTCTCGTTGAAGCTCCCTGCCTCGCTGTGGGTGACTGTGACGGTCGTTCCCGTCCCGTCCTGTCCGTCGAGACTGTCCAGTCCGGCTAACTCGTCCGGCCCGACGGTGTAGTTGTACGTCGAGGTGTTCCCGGGATCGGTGCGCTTCTGCACCGTCGCCCCCCCGACATCGATCGTCACGTTCTCCGGACCGCCAGTGAAGCTCCCGTTGGCCGCGTTCCGTCGGTCCACTGCGACTGTCAGTTTGCCGTCGTTCCTGTCGAACGCGACGTCGCCGTCGAGCTGCTGCTGCTGGGCGTCGACCGCTCCCGGCACGACCGCGAGCCCCGAAACGACAACGACCAGACACGCCAGGACGGCGATCG
>CAKZQY010000111.1 GCA_937142015.1 uncultured Halobacteria archaeon | reverse complement strand
AGGTGCTCGCACGCATCCTCCGGCACAACGTCCGCAACGATCTCAACGTGATCCGCGGCCGAGCGGGGATCATCGTCGACACTGGCCCGCCCGACTGTGTCGACCACGCCGAGTCCATCGTCGAGACGGCCGACAAGATACTCTCGACGGCCGCGAACGCGACGGAGATCCGGGAGGTGGTGGACAGACGCGACGAGTACCGGACGATGCGCGTCGACGACGTGATCAGGTCGGCCGTCAGCGAGGTCCGTGAGGAGTACACCGGGGCGACAGTCGCCGTCGAAGAGCTGCCATCGACGGAGTTGGCTGTCCACCCACACTTCGAGTACGCCGTGCGCCACGCCGTCGAGAACGGGATCGAACACGACGACAGCGACGAGCCACGCGTCGAGGTTCGCGCGGCGGCACTCGACAACGGCGCGGTGATCGAGGTGGAAGACGACGGACCGGGCATCCCCGAGTCGGAGATCGAGCCACTCGTCGCGGGCGAGGAGACGCGACTCGTCCACGGCAGCGGGGCTGGCCTCTGGATTCTCGACCGAGTGGTCCAGTACTCCGGCGGCACTGTCGAGTTCGACACTGACTCGGACGGCACTGTCGTGCGACTGATCGTCGACCAGACTGCCCTGCCGCAGTAGTCGGACGACCTCCGAGCGGATCTCCGAGCGGTTCTGCGCAACGAATACGAATTCTGATACACCGAAAACAATTATACTAATACAGGAGGTATATAGTCGCATGTCTAATACTGGCACAGGGGCCAGCGACGAGCCGAAGATGACTACCATCACACTCGAGATTCCGGAGTCGTTTCTAGACGATCTCGATGCGACGTGGCGGGCAGAAGACTTCTCGTCCCGCAGCGAGTTCATCCGGTGGGCGCTCCGAGACACTGTCAAACACCCGTCGTTCTCGCGCAAGAGTTGGAAGGACATTGCTGCGAGCGAACACCAGCTCGCAACCGGTGAGGGGCGAACCTACGGTAGCGACGAGATTCGGGCGCATCTGGACGAGGACACGGATGGTAGCGAGTGACAACTGGGAGAGATGGACGGGAGAAGTGATGGCTCCGTCCCGTTGTTGACTTCTGACCAGGCCGGTCACGGGTTCTAATACAGTCGGTCACGGGTTCTAATACAGTCGGTCACTGGTTCCAGCACGATCGCTCACTGGTTCCAGTACAGTCGCCCACTGGTTCCAGTACAGTCGCTCACTGGCTCCAGCACAATCGCTCACGGGGTATCGTTCTCGCAGGTCGCGCAGGTGTGCGTGCTCCCCACGCGCCCGGAAGGTTTTAACAGTGAGCGGAGTGACTGAACTGGTATGCGAACCACCGACAGCCAAGGGCCGTTGTCGTCCACGGGAGGTGACGACACGGAGACGGAGCCGACTCCCAGTGACACGGAGACCGAGCCGACTCCGAGTGGCACGGAGGCGGCGGTCGTCGACTGGGAGGCAGACTCCGACCAGTCGGTGTACGAGCAGACACTCACCGCGATCACGGAGGCGACGACCTCCTTCGCCGAGGTGTCGGAGCCGGCAGAGATCGCCTCGACGGTCGTCTCCGCGGTGGGGACGGCGCTCGGGACGAGCGTGGTCTGTGTCCGCGTCTACGAGGAGGCGGACAACTCGCTGTCGGTGGCGGCGGTCGGCGAGCAGGCGCAGAGCCTCCGAGCGGAACACCCGGGACTCGACTTCGACCGGACGGCGGCGGGCGAGGCGTTCCGCACGGGCGAGATCGTCGACGACGCGGCGCGGCCGACGACGCTGGCGACGACAGCGTTGTCGACGACGGGCGTTCACGTCCCGCTCGGCGAGTACGGCACGGTGTCGCTCGCGCTGCCCGCCGGGTGCTCACTCGACGACGACGTTCGGCAGTGTCTCGACAGACTCCGCTCGGTGATCGAGACGGAGATCGAGCGTGTCGCCGTCTCCTCGGCACGCGAACAGGCGGTGACCGCCCGCCGCGAGGAACGAGACAGGCTAGCGACCACGCACGAGGTTCACACCGCCGTCAGGGGCGCAGTCGCCGACGCGCTCGCGGCTTCGACGCCCGGCGCGGCGGCGACGGAGGCGGTGGCTGCGCTGGTCGACTGTCCGCCGTTCGCGGCGGCACGCGTCGTCGAACCGGAGTCTGCCGGCGTCGAAGCGTTGGCCGTCGACGCGGGCGGGCCGACGACCGTCGAGCGGGTGCGCGACCGCCGCGAGTCGCTGGCGGACTCCGCGTTCGTCCGCGACGTCGTCACCACGGAGACGAGCGAGCGGTTCGACGCTCCCGACCCGGCCATCAGACGCGAACTGACACAGACGGAGGAGGGAGCCGACTCGGCCGGCGACGACGAGCCGTCCTCGTTCGACTCGATAGCGACACCGCTCCTCGGTCCCAGCGGGGCCATCGGCGTGTTGCTCGTCTCACTCGCGCCCGGCGCAGACCTCGACGAGGGAGCGGAGTCGGCACTCGAATCCGCGGGCGAGATTCTCGGTCACGCGCTGGCCGGGAAGCGAGCCGAGGATCTGGTCGCCTCCGACCGCGTCGTGGAGTTGGAGTTCACGGTCACGGACCGCTCGTGTCTCGCAGTCGGGATCTCCGCGGAGCTCGGCTGTTACTGTGAGGTCGAGCGTGCGGTGCCGCGCGACGACGGCAGCGTGCTCACCTACGTCCGAGTGGACGTGGCAGACGAGACGGCAGCAGTCGACGCCGCCGAGTCACTGGCAGAGACCGTACAGGCGACAGCCGTCCGGGCGACCGACGAGACGGTGTACCTCGAAGTGCTCCGAGAGACCTCGGCGGCAAACGAGCTGTTGGACGCCGGCGGCACCGCTCGCGTCGCCGACGCGACGGACGGGGAAGGGCGACTGGTGATCGACGCGCCGCTGACCGCCAACCTCCCGCGGATCGTCAACCGCTACACTGACGGGGAGGGCGCACGCCTCGTCTCGAAGGAGACGGTCGCTCCGCCGGCCGAGTTGACCAACGAGACGCGCTCTTCCGACGCGAGTCTCACGGACCGCCAGCGCGAGATGCTGTCGGCCGCACACACGTCGGGCTACTACGAGTGGCCGCGAGAACGAACCGCCGAAGAGATCGCCGACTCCTTCGGCATCTCCGTCTCGACGTTCAGCGAACACCTCCGTGCCGCTCACCGTGCGGTCGTCGCGGACTACCTCGACTGATCCCACCGGTCACGACCTGTCTCGGCTGACCCTGTCAGTTACGACCTACTCGCTCGTCTCCGTCGCGTCGAGTTCGGCGGCGTACTCGCGGATCACCTCGTCGTCGAGGTGGTCGAGCAGCCGACGCTGTCCAGCGCGGTCACGGCGTCGGCGTTCCGTCTCGTCGATCTCTCGCCCGAGGAACTCGGCCGCGAGGTCGTCGCGCGTCTGCTCGACCGTAGCCGGACCGAGATCGTCGTCCGCCGGGCGCATCTCCTCCTCGAACCACTCGTCGATGTGGTCGGTCCACCCGTCACCGCCGTAACGACCCTCGTGGACGACCCAGTCGACGTAGCGTTCACCCACCGCGGGCCAGTACCGCTCGCTCATGTCGTCGCGGGCGACGGTGAGCCCGACTCGCGTGCCGTGGCCGACGTTGACACCGACCTGGTGAACTGTCTCGTCACTCGCCCAGCCGGCGACGTACAGCCCGTCGATGTCGGTTCGTCCGGCGTCCGTCGGGACGAACGGGTCGGGCTCCGGGAGCGCGTCACCGAGTGGTTCGAGCACGTCGCCGTCGTAGGCGGCCGCGACGACGACGCGGTCGGCGACTGTCTCGCGGTCGGTCGTCGCTACGACGAACTGGGTTTCCTCGTCGTCGACCCGAGTGGCCTCCTCGTCGTGGCGCGAGACGGCTGTCACCCGTTCGTCGACCACAGTCGCTCCCTCGTCGCTGGCCTGCGTTCGTCCGAGTGCGAGGAGTCGGTCCGGAGAGACACCACCCGGGAATCCGAGGTAGTTCTCGACGTGCGCACACTGGGTGATCGCCGCCTTCCCGCCGTCGAAGACGACGGTCTCCAGCCCGTAGCGAGCGGTGAACACCGCGGCGGACAGCCCTGCGGCCCCGCCGCCGCCGACCGCAACGTCGTAATCCACCGACGAGTCTGGATCGGTCGCCGGCGTCTCGGTCGGGAGTGTGGTCATCTCACTCCGCACCTCCGCTGGTGATGGCCGCGGCGAGTGTCTCGCGCGAGAACAGTTCACCGTCGCCCACGGTCTCGGGGTAGAGCTGCTGGGCCGCCAACTCCGTCTGGAAGAGGTTGATGATCGGGCCCTGTTCCGCCGTGCCACCTCGGTAGATCCGGCCGTTCTGGACGGCTTGGAGCTCGCTGCCGACGGCGTTCGCCTCGAACGGCTCGACGAACTGCGTCTCGAACTCCGCGTCGGAGAGCTGGACCGTCCAGTGAACCACGACGGCGTCCGGGTCCAGTTCGAGCAGTTCCTCGAAGTCCGTCCGGTAGAACGGCGAGTCCGTCTCGACGTTTTCGAGCACGTCCCGAACTCCGAGGTCGCGGTACTGCTTGCGACCGTACCCCGGTGCTGTCGCCTCCATCAAGTACAGCGTCCCGTCGGCGACGTTCGATCCGCCCGAGAGGAGCCCGACCGTCGGGCGCTCCGCTTCCGACGGGAGGTCTCGCCGTATCTGCGCCATCACGTCGTCGTGGACCGCCTTCACCCGCTCGTAGCGCTCGCGCTTCCGGAACACCTCGGCGACCGTCTCGAAGAGGTCGTACAGCCCGAGCTGTGGGTAGTTCGCTTGGTACCGGTAGCCGTACCGGCGGCCGAAGTGCCCGAAGAACGGAGCGACGGTCTGTCTGATCTCCCTGACGTCGCCGTCGCTCCAGTCGAACCGGGATCGTGCGTTGTTCGGGTCGAGAAACAACACGTCCGGGTCGAGCTCGTAGAAGATCTCCTTGTCGCCGCTGCCGATGTCTGTGAGCTGTGCGGCGTCGAAGTCGACGCCTGGGAGCTCGTCGTAGAAGAAATCCGGGTAGTTCTCCGGCTTGTTCGTCCCGACGTACCCCTCTCCCTCTCCGAGCGCGACTCCCATGTCACCGTACCCGTACTGGTACGCGACCCACCGCTCTGGCACCGAGTCGAACTGAACCTCGCCCACCGGCGGGAGCGTGACCGAGTAGCCCGACCCCCCGGTCGGTGTGTCTGTTCCCGTCTCGGCTGCTGTCGACTCGGAGCCTACGTCCCCGGAGGTTGTTCCGCTCGGTGTCTGCCCGGTGTCTCGGTCTCCGGGGCTCGTCTCGGTCGCCGTCGACCCGGAGCCGGACTGCCTCGCACAGCCCGCGAGCAAGCCCCCACCGACGACCACACCGCCGTACTTCACGTACTCGCGCCGTGTCCGCCCGTCGCTGTCGGTCTCGTCTCTACTCACGTGCTTTAGGCGCGCCTAAGGCCTATATGTAGCTATCGGTGTCGAGACCGACAGAGCCTTCACAGGGGGCTGCCGCACCGCGGGCACAGCGGCGGCGCAGTCTCGGGCACGTCGAGCCCACAGTGCGGACAGCCGTCGGCGTCGGGTGTGGTGAGCTCTGTGACCACCTCGTCCGTCCGCTCTCTGATGGACGCGACCGTGCCGACACCGTCGGTCGGAGTCGCCGACCGTTCGTCGCCGAGCGCACCTCGGAGGAACTGGAGCCGGTCCGTCAGAAACTGCGGCGACTCCTCCGTGGCGGGTACGTCGTCGAGGTCCGGGACGCGCTCGACAGCGGTGTCTCCCGTCGACGAATCGCGTTGTGACGACTCGGACGATCCGTCACGGGGAGACGAGTCGGACGATCCGTCACGGGGAGACGAGACAGACCCTTTCGTCCGCGCGAGCAGCGCGAGCGCTTCTGCCGCCCGTCCTCGCACGTACGGGTTTTCGTCGGTCAGTCGTTCGCGGAGCGCGTCCGTCGCGTCAGCCAGCGCCGCCGGGTGTCGACAGCCGACGACTGTGACGGCCGTACAGAGGTGGTACCGAACGAGTTCGTCGTCGTCGGTGAACTGATCGCCCAGCGAGGCCACGTGGTGCCGGAGCCGACTCGGGTCGCCGAGTGCGACGTACGCCAGCGCCTTCGCCAGCTTCTCCCGAACCGCTGGTTCGTCGAACGACAAGCCGACGCGGAGGTCGGCAACCGTCTCGGGGTCGGCCACCGTCTCCGGTGACTCGACGGCGACGTAGCCGAGCGCCTCGGCACACCGCGCTCTGACGTAGTAGAACGCCTCCTCGTCTGCCAGTCGATCCGCGAGCGTGTCGACGACGGGGACCACGACCGACGGCTCGGACTCCGCCAGCGTGACGAACAGCTTGGCGGTCGTCAGCCTGACTGCTCGCTCGTCGTCTGTCAGGAACGCTGCGAGCGGTGTCGCCAGCCGCTCGAACGCACGTGACCGGTCGGCTGCCACGTCCCGAACCGCCCGTAGCGTCCGCTTGCGGGTGTCGGTGTCCGCCGCGCGGAGGCGGTCGAGACACGCGACGATCTCGTCGTGACCTCTCTCGTCGACGGTCTCGACCTCACCTCTCTCGTCGACGGTCTCGATCTCTTCGAGGAGGTCGGGCAGGCGATCCGGCGCTGGCGGCTGGTCTGAACTCGTCATCGAAGTCGGAGCGTGTGAACGCGTTCCACGACCACCCGTTTCAATTCGATGGTTTCGACGTGTTCCACTCCGAGTTGCCACGCGTCCCACGCTGGGTTGTGACGCCTCTCACACCGACTCTACCGACCTCGGGTTCGGCAAATCGTGATCGAGAGCCTCCACCGTCGCCGCCGACGATCTGTGCGAGTTCGTCTCGGTCGCCGGTGGCGCTCCTCAGTTGCCCGTGACGCTCCTCGGTCGTCGCCGGTTGCGCTTCTCAGTCGCCTGTGACGGTCGTCGCCGGTGGCGCTCCTCAGTTGCCCGTGACGATCCGTGCGAGTTCGTCTCGGTCGAACAGTTCTCCGGAGTACACGTCCGGGAAGAAGCCAGTCGCGTACCGCTCGGTCAGGAACAGGTGGTGGAGCGGGCCAGAGTAGATCGGACCGCCGCGGAACACCATCCCCTCCCGAACTGCAGTGAGCGCAGACGCGGTGCCGTGGTCTCGCATGAACGCGAGAACGGTGTCGACGAACTCCTCGCGGGTCTTCCCCTCGTGACCGCGGACGAGGATCGCGTCGGGGTCGACCTCCAGCATCGTCTCGTAGTCGATCTGACCGCGGTCGGTCTCCGACAGCCCCTCGATACCGGTGCCGGCGAGCGCGTCGGCGATTCCCAGGTCGTGGAACTGCTTCTTGTTCGTGCCTTGGTCGCTGATCCGGTACGGGTAGAACAGCTCCGGCTCGTCACCCCCGGCGAACGTCAACAGCGCGTTCGGTCGGTCGTCTGCCGCCGGCAGGTCGGCCTGCACGCGTGCGAGGAACTCGTCGTGGAACTGCTTCAGCTGCCGGAACCGCTCCTGTTCCTGGTACACCTGTGCGACCTTCTCCAAGGCTCCGTACATGTCGTAGTACCGGTAGTCGTGCCACTCGTCCGTCCGCCGGAAGATCGTGTTGCCGAGAAACGGCGCGACCGTCTCGGTGAGCTCCGTCACGTCGGACTCGTCGATCCCGAAGACGCTGTTGTTGACGAGCCACTGCGGGTCGATCAGGTGGAGGTCGCCGTCGAGCTCGTAGAACACCTCCGCGTCGATCCCGCTGTCGCCGACCAACGGCGTGATCGACTCCGTGTCGAGGCTCACGCCGTCGAGTTCGTCGTAGTGACTCGTGTGAAACCGCGCTGGCAGCCCCATCGAGAGGACGGAGTCGCCGTGCCCGAGCGCGACTGCCATGTCACCGTAGTCCGGGAAGTAGTGGGTGACTGTCTCTGGCGGCGTCTCGAACTCGACTCTCCCGACGGGTGCCATCTCGACGGTGTAGCTCTCGCCCGCCTCTCGGTCCGTTGCTGTCTGTGTCTCCGAGGCTGTCGCTGTCGGGGACTCTGTGCCTCCGGATGACGCCGTGTCTGCCGCCGACTCCGTGGGTGTCGACGCTGTCGACGCTGTCGACGCTGCGCCGGACTCCGACTGACCGGCACACCCGGCCAACAGCCCGCTCCCGATCACTGCACCGCCGTAGGTGATGTACTCACGCCGCGTCCGCCCGTCACCGCTGGAACTGTGTTCGTCCACGAGTTTTAGGCTCGCCTAAACAATTAAGTGGCTTTCGAATCTCTGTTTCGCCGACACGGACTGCGTACCACGTGACACAGACTGCGTCCACCGCGGAATTTTATACGTTCGGGCGCTTGCATCGGACGATGGAAGGGGACGCACGGGAGAAGTACCGGTCGTTGGCAGAGGCAGCTCCGGACGCCATCTTCCTCGTCGACCTGACGGACGCCACGATCAGCGAGGTGAACGAGCGGACGGAGGAGCTCCTCGGCTACGACCGCTCGGAGTTGGCCGGGAAGACGGTCGCAGACGTTCACCCTGCAGAGGATCTCGACGGCTACTGGGAGATGTTCGACCGGACCACACAGCGCGAGACGATCAGGTTCGACACGCTCCCGGACGGATCACAGGTCGAGGTCGTGACCGCCGACGGAGAGCGTGTCCCGGTAGAGATTCATGTGAAGCGTGTCGAGGTCGACGGCAGTCCACACGTGTTCTTGGTCGTGCGCGACGTGTCGACACAGTTGGCTCGCCGCGAGCAGTTGGAGCGAGCAACCGAGGAGTTGGCAGTGCTCAACAGGCTCCTCAGACACGACATCCGCAACGACATGAGCGTCGTGCTCGGGTGGCTCGACCGGTTGGAGCAACACGTCGACCCGGACCACCACGACACCGTCGAGCGCATCCGGAGCCACGGCAGCCACGTCGTCGATCTGACGAAACTCGCCCGCGACTACGTCGAGGTGATCACCGAGGAGGCGGAGCCGGAGCTAGAACCCGTCGACCTCCACCAGACGCTGACGGAGGAACTCGACGCCTGTCGGAGCGCGAACGACGCCGTCGACGCCGGACTGGCAGCGGGAGCCGAGACGGACGTGTCCGTACAGGCGACACCGCTGCTGTGTTCCGTCTTCCGGAACCTGCTGAACAACGCCGTCCAGCACAACGACCGCGCGGAGCCGACCGTCCGCGTCGACGCGACTGTGACCGACGACACGGTGACTGTCCGCGTCGCCGACGACGGACCCGGTATCCCGGACGAGGAGAAAGCGAGCGTGTTCGGCCGCGGAGAACAGGGGCTCGACAGCAGCGGCACCGGGATCGGACTCTACCTCGTCGACCGACTCATCACACAGTTCGGCGGCGACGTTCGTGTCCGCGACCGTGACCCCGCGTCGTTCCCGCTGCCGAGTGACGATCCGGCGTCGGATCGGTCGACAGCCGGTGACGAGTTCCGCGACGACGCGCCCGCCGGGAGCGTGTTCGTCGTCGAACTACGGCGTGCGTGACTCTCTCGTCGGACTGTTCCACCGCGTCGTTCCGTCGCGTTCGACAGGTCGGCCCGAACTTATCACTCGTCCCACCCAACGAGAGGTCGTGACGAGCGTCAGCGACACGTACATCGAGAACCGCGAGCGCGTCCAGCCGGACGACGCGAACAACTACGGCTCCGCTCACGGGGGGAACGTGGTGAAGTGGATGGACGAGGTGGGTGCGATGTCCGCGATGCGACTCGCCGGGACGACGTGTGTCACGGCGAAGATCCACAGTCTCAGCTTCGACCGCCCGATTCCGCAGGGTGACATCTGTGTGATCGAGTCGTACGCCTACGCGACCGGCCGGACGAGTGTCCGCGTCAGGCTCCGCGCCTACCGGGAGTCTCCCCGAACGGGCGACCGCGAGCAGACGACCGACTCGTACTTCGTCTTCGTCGCCGTCGACGAGGAGGTGGGACCCACCGAAGTCGGTGAACTGACCGTCGAGAGTGACCGCTGTGAACGACTCCGACAGTCGGCACTGGAAGGAGAAGAGGCGGAGTGATCAGTACTACGAGCGTAGTGACTCGCCTCTCCCTCCGACGAGAGTACTGACAGCCGAACCACACGGCTCCGACCAGCGTTCATCGAGTGAAACACGCGAGCGGTAATTAAGCCGCAGTGTGCCGAGACGGCCAGTGTGACCCTCGAAACGGAGAATCTCGGCAAACAGTACGGCGACACCTGGGCTGTCAGGGGTGTCGACCTCGAACTGGGGGCGGGCATCCACGGGCTCCTCGGGCCGAACGGAGCCGGGAAGTCCACGCTGATGCGGATGGTGACGACGGTGACCGCGCCCACGACTGGAACGGCGTACTGGAACGGGACGGACGTGACGGAGTCGCCCGACGCCGTTCGGTCGGCACTGGGCTACCTCCCGCAGGACTTCGGCGTCTACCCGGATCTCACGCTCGACGAGTTCCTCGGCTACGTCGCCGCGCTGCGGGGACTCTCCCGGGAGACCGCGTCGGCACGCATCGAGGAGCTGATCGAGCTGACGAACCTCCAGGACGCGCGGGACGACAGACTCCGCACGTTCTCCGGCGGGATGCGCCAGCGGGCGGGCATCGCGCAGGCGCTCGTCAACGACCCCGACCTGTTGGTCGTCGACGAGCCGACCGTCGGTCTCGACCCGGAAGAGCGCGTCCGGTTCCGCAACGTGCTCTCGGCGACCGCCACGGAGCGTGTCGTGATCCTCTCGACACACATCGTCCCGGACGTGGAGGCGACGGCGAACACGGTCGCGCTGTTGGACGACGGGGAACTCGTCACCCACACCGACCCGGAGACACTGGCAGACCGAGTGAGCGGTGACGTGTACGAGACGCTCCTCCCGCGTGAGGAGCTGCCAGCCGTCCGCGAGCAGTACCAAGTCGCCCGCACCGTCCAGACCGCCGACGGTGTCGAGGTGCGTGTCATCGCCGACGAACCGCCGACGGACGGCGCAGAGCGTGTCGCACCGACCCTAGAGGACGCCTATCTCGCCCGGATCGACCGTGCGAGCGCGCTGTGAGGTGTGGAGGATGGGAGAGCACTCCGACACGACAGCACAGCGGTTCCGCCGCGTCGGTCACGTCGCGCTGGCGGACCTCAGACAGCGACTGCGGTCGCGGCGACTGCTCGTCGTGTTCGCCGTCGTCGCCTACCTCGGCTACCTCGTCAACGTCGGCACCATCGAGCTCAACTACTACCTCGCGGACGGCACGGTCGTGGCCGGCGCACCGACTGCCGCACTCGTCGGGCTGAAAGCCGCTCTCACCAGCACGACGGTCGTCTTCCTCGGCGGCTACTACCTGTTGACCGGGACACTCGTCCGCGACCACGAGACCGGGATCTCACAGCTCGTCGCAACCACGCCCGCGACGGATACGGAGATCGTTCTCGGGAAGTGGCTGAGTCACGTCGGCACGGTCGCGGTGTTGCTCACGACGCTCGGGGCGGCGACGGTGATCAACCACGTCGCCGCGGGCGTCGGACCGACGAACCCGCTCGCGCTGCTCCCGCCGATCTTCCTGTTCGGACTCCCGCTGGGCGGTCTCGTCGCCGGCATCGCGGTCCTGTTCGAGTCGACCGACACGCTGGACGGCTCACTCGGGAGTGTCGGCTACTTCCTCTTCGCCGCGGTCGCGTTCGCGGCGCTGCTCCCGGCGGCCGGCAGCGGCGGCGTCCCGCTGACCGTCCGGCTTGGTGACTTCGTCGGCCTGAGTGCCGTCGGTCAACTCACCCAGCCGGCGATTCTCGAAGTCGCCCCCGACTACCCCGGCGGTATCCCCTCTTTCGGCTCGCTCCGCCGCGCGCCCGCAGCACAGTTCCAGTACACCGGTCAGCCGATTCCGGGGTGGCTGTTCCTCCAGCGACTCGGGTTCCTCCTCCTCGGCGGTCTCCTCGCCGTGGCTGCCAGCCTGCCGTACGACCGCTGGAGTGATCTCGGCTCCGACAGCGGCACTGGACGAGGCTTCGTCGGTCGTCTGGTCTGGCTGGTCACGCTCGGTGGACGACTCCCGTTCGTCGGTGGCGGACACGAGACGGACGAGACGACAGCGAACGCGACGGGCGAAACGAGGGTGACTGGCGGCGGCGACACCGATCCAGTGGGTGGCACTGGTGACACCGGACCAGTGGATAGCGCTGGTGACACCACATCGGCGGACGGTACTGGTGACACCGCGTCGGCGGACGGCACTGGTCGCACAGCGTCGACAAGTGAGGCAGGCGGCACGGCAGACAGGAGTCAGTCCGCGGAGTCAGTGTCGTTGACGAGCGTCGACAGCCGCAGTGGCGGCGGATTCCGCCGACTGCTCGCTGCGGAGGCGAAGCTGACACTCCGCGGGCAGCGCTGGTGGTGGTACCTCGGCGCGGTCGCGTTGGCACTCACACCGCTGTGGCCGTCGGGAGCCGGCTCCGCGGCCGTGATCGCGGCCACGGCGTGGCCCGTCTTCCTCTGGTCGTCGACCGGTGTCCGTATCCACCGACACGAGACGGCGGCGTTGATCCACTCCTCTGGCGCGGCGCTCCGACAGCTGCTCGCCGAGTGGCTGGTCGCCGTTCTCGTCGGCCTCGTCGTGGTCGCTCCGTCGATTCTCTCGGCTGGCGTCACGACGACGACCCTCGCTGCCGTCGCCGGGGCGGTAGTGTTCCCGCCGGGACTCGCCGTCGCGTTCGGGCTCCTCGGCGGCTCGAGTCGCCCGTTCGAGTTCGTCTACCTCGTCGTCTGGTACGCCGGCCCGCTGAACCGCGTGCCGACGCTCGACTTCGCCGGCGTCTCCGAAGCAGCGGCGGCTGCCAACACGCCGCTGCTGTTCGCCGCTCTCGGGCTCGTCGGACTCGCGGTCGCGGTCGCTGCCCGGTTCCGTGCCGCCTCGCCACGAGCCGAACGCGGTATCCTGCGTTGACCCGCTCGGCGTCCGCGACCGGCTGATAGGATCGTGCGTCGATAGGTACCGCCGGCTCGACTCATAGGGTCGTGCGTAGATAGTTACCGCCGACTCGACTCACAGGCGTAGTAAC
>CAKZQY010000110.1 GCA_937142015.1 uncultured Halobacteria archaeon | reverse complement strand
CGTCGTCGTTACCGCGGTCGTCACCTTCGCCCTCGTCGTCGTTACCGCGGTCGTCACCTTCGCCCTCGTCGTCGTTACCGCGGTCGTCGTCTTCACCATCGTCGTCTTCGCTGTCGTCGTCGTTGCCTCTGTCGTCGCCTTCGCCCTCGTCGTCGTTGCCTCTGTCGTCACCTTCGCCCTCGTCGTCGTTGCCTCTGTCGTCGCCTTCGCCCTCGTCGTCGTTGCCGCGGTCGTCGTCTTCGCCCTCGTCGTCGTTGCCTCTATCGTCACCTTCGCCGTCGTCGTCGTTGCCTCTGTCGTCACCTTCGCCGTCGTCGTCGTTGCCTCTGTCGTCGTCTTCGCTGTCGTCGTCGTTGTCGCTGTCGTCACCTTCACGCTCACCGTCTTCGTCTTCGTCGTCGCCTCTATCGTCGTCTTCCGACTCTGGTTCCTCGTCACCGCCGACAGTCGTCTGGTTCAGTTCAAGCGTGTCACCAGAGACGGCGAACGTGAGCGTCGTCTGGAACTGGCCTTTTATCACGTCGACCACGAGCGTTCCGTTCGCAGACGAGTCGAACGACAGCGAGCCGTCGGGACCGGTCGTTCCGACGCGTTGGTCGTCGACGAGTGCGCGCGCACCGGCGACACCCTCGCCGTCGTAGGTGACGGTGATCGTGACCGTGCCGTTGTCGACCGTGCCGCTGGCGTCGAGTTGCCGTGCGATCTCCTCGTCGGCGTCGTCCTCGCCGAACTCGAACTCGACGCTCGCCTCGCTGTCGTTGCGCACGGCGGTGAGTTCCGCCTCACCGCGAGCGGGCAGCGTCACGCTCACTGTCCCGTTGGCGTCTGTGGTGCCGACTGTCGCGCTGTTCAGCCGAACTGGCACTCCCTCGGCTGGCTCTCCGTCTGCCAACACGCGGAGTGTCACTGTCTCGTTCGGCTGCGGTGTGCCGTCTGTCACGAGGAGCGCGAGTTCGACCTCCTCTGTGTCGTCGTCCGCGCGCTCGCCGTCACCACGGTCACCTCCGGTCCGGTTGCCGTTACCGCGGTCACCTCCGGTCCGGTTGCCGTTACCGCGGTCGCCTGCGGTCTGGTTACCGCTGCCGCGGTCGCCAGCGGTCTCGTTGCCCGCGGGGGTGTCGTCCGGTGGACCGTTCTCGGACTCGTCGTCACTCTCGTCGTCGCCGTCGTCGCCCTCGCCGCTCTCCTCGTCACTCTCGTCGTCTTCACTCTCGTCGTCTTCACCCTCCTCTTCGTTCTCGTCCTCCTCGTCGTCGCCGTCACCGGGCACGTCGTCCGGCGGGCCACGAGGCCGGTCCTCTGGCGGGCCGCGAGGTCGATCTTCCGGCGGCCCGCGGGGAACGACGTCCCCGATTTCCTCTTCGAGTTCGACGACAGTGCCGCTGGAGCCGTCGACAGTCACCTCACCAGAGCCCTCGACACCCGCGTTCCGCAGGTCGAACTCGAAGCTGTACGTGCCGTCCTCGGTGTCGATACTGCCGCTGGTGAGCACCCAGCTACCGTTCGTCCCCGAGAGTGATCCACGCGCCGTCGAGAGGGCTGCCGTCTGTGAGACCGACAGCGAGACGTTGTCGTCGCTGCTGCGCTCGATCTCTCTGCTGGAGCCGTTGCCGTCGGAGACCGACACCGACAGTCCGCCGTCGGTGGAGATCGACACGTTCCGGGACGCGCCGGTGGTGAACTGCCGTAGCAGGGTGCCGGTGCCGCTGCCGGTGAACCGCTCTAGCTCTCCGAGCGTCTCGTTCACTGCTGCCGTGTCGTAGCCGGCGGCACGCAGTTCGAGCCCGGAGACCCTGTTCGAGAGCCGCTGGACCCGTTCGAGTGAGTTGGAGACCTGTGACGCCCGCGCGTTCAACAGCCCGAGACGCTGTGCGACCTCACCTTTCGAGAGGTTGCCGGCCGTGTACGCCGTCTGCAGCGCCTCGTAGTCGGCGGCGATGGCGTCGGAGCTGTTCTGTAACTCGCTGGCTCGCTGTGCGAGCAAGGCTGCCCGCTCCGTCTCGTTCGCCCGGGCAAACGACGCTGCCAACGTCGTGTTGGCGACCTCTCCCTGTACCTCCTCGCTCGTGAGCGACAACACTGTCGACAGCTGGCTGCCGACACTGACGCTCACTGTCTCGTTGCCGTCGACAGTCTGGTTGTCAGTTGTGCCGTTCTCTGTCGTCTCGTTGTCGGGTGCGTTCGTCGTGAACACGGTCGACTGCGTCTGGTACGTCGATCCCGCGTCCGCGACTGCACCGGAGTCACCAGTCGTCAGTTCCGTGGCCGTGGTGCCGCCCGCGGCGGCCGCGACTCCGACCGTGGAGCCGAGGACCACCGCGAGAGCGATCACGACTGTGAGTGTGCGGTTCGTCACGTCTCTCTGCACGACCGACACCCACGTAAACGGTAAACATCGTCCCGGTGTGTTGCACGCTCTACTGCTCGATTTCGCCCACTTGCACCGAGTTGCACTACTGTCGGTCATACGGTCGTGCGTAGATCGGTACCACCGACGACTGACAGAGAGCACCGCAGCGACGTGCTACCGCCCGATACCGCGACAGTCGCGGAAAATCACTACGCACGACCGTATCACAAGTCTGTGAACACGGGTGTGTCAGAATTGGGCTTCCAACGCGTCTCGTGTTCGGTCTGACGACCTCGGGTTGCTGCTCTTGTGACCGACAGTAACGCTCTCGACGACCGTTGCACTCGCTTGCACGAGCTCCCACGTCGACACTGTCGCCACGCTGCCAGCACGGAGTCAACGACTGTAGCGCGCACCCGACCGACAACTTCGACGCGAGTGCTGGAACGACTGCCACGTGGGTACGCGGCCGACTCTCCCGAGTGTGAAGACGACTGCTACGCGGCTCCGAGACGGGGACACTCACGATAGTGAGCGTACGGGAGAGACGACTGGGAGCGTACGGGAGAGACAGCGGTGAGGAGCCAACTCCCCGCTGTTCGGTGTCGTGGCTGGAGGGTTGGCGGTCGTGACAACTCGGTACCGTACGACAGTACCAAACGTCGACAGTTTTAATATCGCTCCGACGGGAGTCTCGGGTGACGCTTCGCTTGGAGGGCCGAAGCGTCAGCGGGGACCAACTCAGGGCGGCACGCGCCGCGTTTCTGCGGCGCGTATCCGCTTTCTATCGTCGTTTCTCGTCGAACGTTCCGTTCGCCAGACGTGACCCTGTACGCCGTCGTGTCCGTCACTCGCCGTCGTCACGACCGTTCCAGAGACGCGCGAGTCCGGCGACACCGGCGGCGACGGCTGTGAACACACCGAACCCCGGCATCGTGGTCGGTGTCGTTCCGTCGTCTGCTGTAGCCTCTCTGGAGTCAGGTGTCACGGACGGGGCCGTCGTCTCGGCTGGGGACGGACCTGACGTCGACGCGGGGGAGCCGGTCGATGCGGGGGAGCCGGTCGATGCGGGGGAGCCGGTCGACGTGGATGGCGTCGGTGATCGAGTGGATGTCGGCGACTGGGTTGGTGTCGGCGACTGGGCTGGTGTTGACGACTGGGCTGGTGTTGACGACGAGGTTCCAGTCGAGCGTTCGGTGGCAGTTGCGGCCGCGGGGTCGAGCGGCACCCCGCCGGTTCCGTCTCGGTCCGGGAACACGTACAGGCCGCCGGTCGCGCCCTCGACGGACTCACTCGACGCGACAAACGTCTCTCCGGGTCGGTGGACACGTGCGGTCCACATCGACGCCGTCGTCGGGTCTCGCCAGTGAGTCAGCTCGACCGGATTCGCGGGGTCGGAGATGTCGTGTCGTTTCACCCCACCGTGGTACCACGAGGAGTACAGCGTCCCGTCGTGAATTTCGAAGTTGTGTGAGGTAGTCAGCACGCCGCCGAGTGTCGGGTCGGGCGACGCCGGTGGGTCAATGCTCGCCAGCGTCTCCGGCTCTTCGAGCGTCGTCGTGTCGTAGAGGTCGATTCCGCTGGGACCGCCCTCCCCGTCGCGCGCCCACGACTCGCCGCCGACTGCCAGCAGTGTGCCGTCGTCGTTCGTCGCGGCGTAGTGGGCGTTCCCGGGCGGCAACAGAACGTAGTCGTTGTCTTCGGACTCCGCGACGGTCTCGGGGGAGACGCCACCGACGCGACTCACGAACGACGGCGCTGCGGGGTCCGTCACGTCCACGACCCACGTCCCGCTGTCCCAACAGGGACAGACGGCGACGGTCCGGTTCGACAGCGTCTGGACCCAGATGTCGTGTGCGACCGGACCGCCGTTCTCGTAGGCGTCTCGCCACTCCGGCGCGGCGTCGACGACCGCCCACGAGCCGACCTGTGTTGCCGTTCCGTCGCGCACGTCGTAGGTGACGAACGTGTCGCGCTCGTCCGGACCGCTGGTGAGGTAGGCGGTCTCGCCGTCGAAGTAACAGTTGTGGATGCCGAAGGTCGTCCGCTCCGTCAGCAGCGTCGTCGGCTCCGCCGGCTCTGAGACGTCGACGACGAGGAACCCGCTCGCCCCGGTGCCGTCCGGTCTGAACGGCCCCTGTGCGACGACCAACAGCCTGTCCGCGGCGTACTTCACGTCCCAAATCCGCGTGAACTTGTCATCGGCGTCGCCCGTGGTCGTTCCGTCGTCCGCCGCCGTCTCGTCGTCCGTCGCCGTCTCGTCGTCACTCGGACTGTCGCTGTCGTCCGTGGCGTACAGTCCACGTCGCTGTGTGACGACCGTCGGGTCACTCGGCGTGTCGAGGTCGACGACCGCGTAGCCGTCGGTGGCTGCCACGTAGACGTAGTCGTCGTCGCCGACGACCGCCTCACGGGTGTCGACGATCTCGACCGACCCAAGCGGCGCGTAGTCGTCGAGCGTCGACTGACTCTCCGGTGGCGGCGCTCCGTCGGTGTCCGCTCTGGCTTCTGACGGCGGTGCGCCATCCGTGTCGGCTTCGGCCACCGACGTGCTGCGTCCGACCGCGCCGAATCCGACCGCACCGAGTCCGAGACCCGCGGCTGCACGCGTCACACGCCGTCGACTGAGTCGTCTGGAGGGCTCGTCGTTCACGGCTGTGTCTCTCTTCGTAGCGTGTTATCTCTTCGTATGGCTGAAATCGACACTTCAGCCTCGCTGTGAGAGATCGACACGTCAACCTCGCTGTGAGAGATCGACACTTCAGCCTCGCTGTGAGAGATCGGGGCGTCAACCTCGCTGTGGGTGGTCGCCACCGGGCGTCCAGCTACTCGTCTACCGTCGGTCACGAGCCATCGAACCCGAGGGCGACAGAGCCGGGACGGGACGTGGTGGAACCCCGAGTGAGACGCACCACTGTCTCAACACTCGTGACCGACAGTATCCCTCTCGCGTGCCCAGTAGTCCATACAGATCAGTCCGGCGCGGGCCTGAATCGCAACCAGCTTCCAGATCGGGACAGTCTGGTAGTCGAGTGCGCGCCGGAGATCGGTCAGACGGTCGTGGAACGTGTCGAGGAGTGAACGCTTCGCTTCGAGGAGCGTCTGGCGCTCGTCGCCGTCGGTCGTCACGGCGGCGGTGTCGACAGCCCGCACCAGCATCCCGAGGTAGGTCAACAGATCGTACTGGTGGACGTACTGCTCGTCGACCTGCTGAGCGACCGTCGCCGGCTGGTCCGTCTCCGGTGCAGACTCCGCCCAGTGTCGTTTCCCGCGGAACTCGTCGGCGAAGTGAGCGAACGCGCCGGTGCTCTCCCGCGCGAGGTTCGTCTCCGGCAGCAGGTGCTCGACGGCGTCGATCTCCGCCCGTACGTCGTCGATCAGCGCCAGCTTCGTCTCGACTCCCTCGCGGATCACCGCCTCCCGCGTGCGATCTAGTTCTGTCTGGTCCGCAATCTGCCGCTCCGAGAAGTACGGCAGTTCGACGACCAGCTCGAACACCTCGTCTGTGGCCGACTCTGTCGTCTCGGCCACTCGATCTGCGTCGTCGGTCCCTCGACTCGCGTAGTCGTAGGCGTTGCCGCCGAACAGCGCTTCCTCTGGGTCGACGCCGTCCTGCTGCTGTACGTCCGCGAGCATCGCCTCGAAGGTAGGGAGCCCGTAGACACCGTCTTCGTAGGTTTCGGCGTGGTGCCACTCCGGTTCCCCGCGGTGGACGTCGTACGACGCCGGGAGCGACGTGAGTGTGTCGTGAATCGGATCGAGCGGCTGGGTGAGGTAGTAGTAGCACCCTCCGAAGGCGGCGTTGTGGAGGCTGTAGAGGAAGTCGGGTTCGTAGCGGTCGATCAGCGTCGCCAGCGCCACCGTTCCCGCCGGTGGATCATCGAACGTGTACCCCTCGTGTTCCAGTGGAAACGTCGCCTCGACCTGCTCGTCCGGCGGAGTGCGGTAGAACTTCAGCGCGTAGTTCGCCAGTGTGAACGGTCCGTCGAACCAGCCCTCGTTCCGACGGACGCCGTCCGGGTCCGCGACTGGGACACACACCAGTTCGTAGTCGAGACTGTCGCGCACCGCCGGGTTCGTCGCCACCTCCGACGCGAGGAAGTCGACGGTGAGTGTGCCGATTGGCTCGTTGGCGTCCGGCGCACCGAACCACAGCGCCGTGTGTGTCCCCTCGCCGACTGTCACGGCCCACAGCGGCTCGCCGCCGGCGGTCTCGCCGAGTCGTTCGTAGTCGACGTGGTCGTGGGCCGCCGTGAGCTTCCGACTCCGTTCGTGGAGCTCCGCCACCGTGTGGAACGACTCGTAGCGCGGCACTGCCTCGTCGACCCACGCGAACGTCCGCTCTGCTGGTGAGCTGTCGCTGGCCATGGCGTCGAGGGATTCGGTGACTCCCGAGAAAAGTTGTGGCGGTGTGTGTCGCCGTGCGGTGTCGCCGACTGCTGGATGGCCAGTGAGCTCGACTCTCGGTCGTGTGTAGCGTCATACGGTCGTGCGTAGATCGTTACCACCGACGACTGGCAGAGGGCACCGCAGCGACGTGATACCGCCCGATACCGCAGAAGTCACCGAAAATCACTACGCACGACCGTATGAGACTCGGCTCTCGTTGCTATCTGATGGTTCCTATCCCGTGAAACTGCTGGCACGAGTACTGGCGCTGTGACCGGTCGACACCACCCGAGACTGGGGAGGGGACCTGCGAGGCTTCGACTTCTGCGGGACAGTCGACCAGTACAGACTCCTCTCCGTGTCGACTGACTCTGTTTAGTTAGACACGGTCCGAAGCACCGTCTCGGTAGTGAGCCTCCCGTTCCAACTGGGTAGGACACTACGTACAGAGTGCAATGTCAGTTCGCCCCGCTGGAGCCTCCGACGCTCGCCTCGCTCGCTCGACTGCCGTCGCTGGAGAAGAGTCGGTCGCAGACTCCGCCGACAGCTACGGTCGCCTCGGTGACACGTTCGACAGCCTCGAACGGGAGTTCAGCCGTATGGACGAGCAGCTGTCGGACCTCGAACAGCAGTTCGAACGGCTCGACGACCACCTCTCGCAGTACGGCGCTGAGTAGCGACCGAGACGTGGACGGACACCGTCTCCCGAAGGCGGCTGTGGTTGCCAGTCTCTCTCATAGGGTCGTGCGTAGAGATTTTCGAGTGGGTGCCGAGTACCGGACGGTACCGCGCTGTTACGACGCCTGTGAGTCGAGTCGCCGGTAACTATCTACGCACGATCCTATCACCAGAACTGCTGTGTCCGCGCGTACTGTCGTTCCTGTTCGAGGAGGTCGCGGTAGAAGTCGTCTTCGTCCTCGCGGAGTTTCCCGATCACGCGGGCGGCGTTCGTCGGTCCCACGCCGCGGGCGGCGAGCGCGATTACCGCCTGCTGGCCGTGTGCCTGCACGAGGTTCGCGGCGCGGTGGGCTCGCTGCGTGCGTCGCTCCTGCTCTCCGTCCTTCTCGTCGGCGCGGACGGCTTCGACAGTCTCCTCGTCCCACGGGTTGAGCGCGGCGATTCGCGTCGAGCCACACTCCGGACAGGTGGGCTCCGCGCCGACAGTGCCGACCGTGCGCTCGCGCTTCCACTCTGTACAGTGGACACACAAGAGGATCACTCGATCCGAGAGCACCCGCTCTTTGATCGTCTCGACGACGGAGGCGTCCGCGTTCTCCGGCACGAGGAGTTCTCGCCCGGAAGACCGACCACCGGTGCCCAGCGGTGTGCGGTCCCGTGCGGCGACCACCTCGACCTCGTCCGCCTGAATCCGCTCTAACAGCGCCGCCGTTTCCTCGACTGCCAGCTCCGTGTGGAACACCTCCCGTACCGCCTCGTCGAAGACCGGCGTGTCCTCTAGCGCGGTCAGCAGCCGATCACCGCCGAACCGTCTGTCGGCGTCGTAGCGCTTGAGCGCGCCGAACGTCGCTGCGACGTGCGCGAGCGTGAACTTCAGCGTCTCCGAGTTCTTGAGCGCGATTTCGAGCAGCGCCTCCACGTGGTCCGGATCGGTTGTCTCCAGCACCTCGATCACGGTGCCGGGGTCCGTCTTCGACGGCACCTCCAGTTCGACGCGGTACGGATCGGCCTCCATTCCGACGCTCGATCCGGTGCGCTGACCGATCAGCGCCGACAGGAGTCGCCCGAGTGTGCAGTTCACCTCGTGGCCGTACGGACAGTTGAGGACGATCTCACGACCCCGTCCTTCGACGACGAGCCTGTCGGCGGTCGGTACCGGCGCATCTGTCTCGGCGTGTCGCTGTATCTGTTCGAGCGCCGCCGCCGCGGTGTGTTCGTCTGTCGGGTACCGCGTCGTGAACCCGCTTGCGACACGCTCTCGGTCCGCCCCCGCCGCGAACTGAGGGGCCGCGACCGACCGCATCTCGCCGACCTCGGTAGCGACGCCCGCCGGCACCGGAATCTCCTGTCCGGTCCACGAGGGCACCTCCCCGGCGGGATCTTCGATCGGCGCGACGTTGACACGCGTCTCGTCGTCGTCCACGTCGTTGATACGCCACATCTCGCCGCGCTGCACGAACGTCGCTCCCGGGTCGGCGAAGTTGATCACGAACCGCTCGTCGAGTGTGCCGATCTGTCGCCGCGAGGAGATGTCGTACACCTCGTACGTCTCCTCGTCCGGGATCATCGAGAGGTTCTGGTAGAAGTACTGCCACGTGCCGCCGCTGGTCTCGATTCGGTCCCGCTCCTCGTCGACCCAGACGACGCGGTTGCTGTCGAGTTCTCGGACGACCTCGCGGAACTCGCTGGGGGCGAGATCGCGGAACGGGTACGCCCGTCTGAGGAGTTCGTACGCCTCGCGGGCGTCGACGCCGTCCTCGCGGTCCATCACGATCCCGACGGCCTGGTTGGCGACCACGTCGAGACTCCCGTGGTGGATGCCGGCAGTCTCGACTGCGCCGGTCCGTGCTCGACGAGCGATTGCGAGCGCTTCCAGCGTGTCGTCCGGGTGGTCCGTGACGACGGTCCCGTCCGACACCTGATCCCGACGGTGGCCGGCACGACCGACCCGTTGGAGCAGTCGCGTCACCTCTCTCGGGGAGTTGTACTGGACGACGTGATCGACGCGCCCTACGTCGATGCCGAGTTCCATCGAGGAGGTACAGACGAGACCGTCGATCTCCCCGCGCTTGAACCGGTCTTCCACGTCGATTCGGGCGGTCTTCGACAGCGAGCCGTGGTGGACCTCGATCGGGTCACCGAGCGTCTTGAACCGAGAGCCGAGCGCTTCGGCCGTCTGGCGCGTGTTGACGAAGATCAGCGTCGACTCGTTGTCGGCGACGATCTCTCTGATCAGTCTGACGTGGCTGGCGATCTCCGGGTCCGTCGCCAGTTTCCCCGCGAGTCGTTCGTCCACCGCCCCGACCTCGGGGGTCACGACGTCGAGCGAGACGGCGCTGCCGGCGTCGATCTCGACGATCTCACAGCCGCGTGCCCCCGTCAGAAACCGGCCGACCTCCTCGGGGTCGCCGACAGTCGCAGACAGTCCGATACGTTGGAATCCGCCGGCGAGCTCGCGGAGCCGTTCGAGCGCGACAGTCAGCTGTGCGCCGCGCTTCGAGGCGGCGAGTTCGTGAACCTCGTCGACGACCACGTGCCGGAGGTCCGAAAGCCCCTCCCGGAGCTTCGAGCCCGTGAGCATCGCCTGCACCGTCTCGGGTGTCGTCACCAGCACGTCCGGCGGGTCGTCGGCCTGTTTCTGCCGCTGGTAGTCGGAGGTGTCGCCGTGGCGGACCTGTACGTCGAGGTCCAAGGTCTCACCCCACCACTCCAGTCGCTCGCGCATGTCGCGGTTGAGCGCCCGCAACGGGGTGACGTACAGCGCGCCCATCCCGTCTGGCGGGTCCCGTGCGAGCGCGTCGAACACCGGGAGCATCGCCGTCTCCGTCTTCCCAGTTCCAGTCGGTGCGACGACGAGACCGTTCGCGCCGTCGACCAGCTGCGGAATCGCACGCCGCTGTGGCTCTGTCGGCGTCGTGAACCCGCGCTCCGAGAGGGCCCCTCTCACCTGCTCGCCCAGCGCGGTGAACGCGTCCATCTCACCTGCCGCGGCGGCATCAGTCATCGACAGTTGTTGGACCGCGATGCTATTACGTCTCTCGACTACAGGCGACCGACGCTCTCGACAGAGAAGGCCGACAGTCTCGACTACAGGCGACCGACGCTCTCGACAGAGACAGACTCGACGTCGTCGAGTTCGGCGAACGACTCCTCGACGGCTTCCGTGCCGCCCTCGTCGTCGGGGACGATCACGGTCGGCAGGAGGGCGACGAGGCCGAACGCCACGTCGTCACGCTCGATACCGTTGATCTCCGCGCCCTCGGGGAGTGCAGCCTCCAGATCCTCTTGGAGTCCGTCGAGATCGATGTCGGGACTGTCCGGCATCACTTTCAGCTGTGCGGCGACTTTCCCCATCGTTACGGCCCCCTGAACCCGCAGCTCGGACACTCGTACAGTTTGCTCTGCTTCCGACAGGTGCCACACCGGTGGATGTGGGTGCCACACTCCGGGCAGTCGAACGCCGCCGCCGCGAGTCCGGCGACGTTGATCCCGCAGGAGACACACCGGCGCTCGCTGCGCTCTGCTCGCTCTGCGTCGCTCATACGAGTGGAGAACGCACCGCGGGCTTTAACGATTGTCTTTCGTGTGTCCCTCCGTCGAGACCCGCCTTCGCCTCTGCACGGAGCCCGCTTCCTCTCTCGAACGCAATAAATTCACTCTGGAGAACTTCAGGTAACTCACAATAGGACTTTTTTCGCTGCATCACTTCTCCATGAGCACAGATGTCGAACGAAACAGAGCCAACGGAGACGGACAGGCGCGGGTTGTTGCGGGCAGCCGGCAGCACAGTCGCGGCACTCGGGTTGTCGACAGGTCTCGGCGTGACGGGGAGTTCGAGCGTCGGTTCGGCAGCCGCCGGGAGCGGCGGACGGACGAACGACGCAGCGAGTCCGCCGTCTCGCTTCGGCGTTCGGGGCCGCGAGATCAGGCGCGTACAGATCAGACCCTCGGAAGTCGAGGTACACACGCGGAAGACGAGTCCCGCGCTGAAGCAGCGGTACGGCTACGAGAAAGGCACCGTCTCCAAGACGGAGACGTTCGAGCGGCCGAAGCCGGAGGCCGACGACCTCCCACAGCGGGACACCCGGACGACGAACGAGCGGTGGGAGACAGAGATCGCCACGGCCGACGAGTGGAAGGAGGCCTTCGACCGCGGCGCGGGCGCAGCGTCCGCCAACGCCGCGCTGTCGGCGACCGGGCCGTCGTACCGCGAGGACGACTACCCGTTCGGCGTGTTCGAGTACGAGAAGACGGACGGCCTGTTCGAGAAGACCGCTCCGATGAACGTCATCTCGCCGTACGCGATGTCGTCCGTCGTCGACGTGCTGGAGTCGAACGGCTACACGGGAATCGTCGTCCAGTACAACCGCCACGCGTTCAACACTGACACGTGGCAGTTCGAGACGCAACACGACAGCGCCGCAACCGGGACGTTCGGCTTCCTCGGCCGGAAACACGCCAAGTTCTGGGAGTTCGGCGGCTACGTCTCCTGTTCGGCACACGTCGACAGCTCCGTCCCCCACGAGGCGATCTCACACGAGGACGCCGAACAACACATCGAGGGCATCTTCGACGACGTGTCCGGCTGGTACGGCCACGACGACTACTACGATCTGAACAACGGATCGTACCTCGACCACGACGGCTCCGCGACGGGACTGTTCTGAGACGACAGCCCCGCGACGGGACTGTTCTGAGACGACAGCCCCGCGACGGGACTGTTCCGAAGGAGGGCGTTCGAGAGGTCGCAGTCTCGCCGGCGTAGCACAACCGCCGTACGGTGCCACACGCTTTATGCGTGTGTCCCGCGTACGTGCTACCCGAGAATGGGTTCGAGACCACGACGAGCGGACCGAACGGGAGGCCGCCGGGAGAGCGACCGCGCTCTCCTCCGGAGTCTCTCTCTGTTGCTCGTCGTGGCCGGGGCGGCACTGCTCGTCGGACAGGTCGTGTTCGCCAGCGGTGCGTTCTCTGCAGTGGAAGGTGACAGAGGCGCGACTGTCTCTGTCTCCGAAGACGGGCTGGTCGGGGTTGAGGTAAGTGAACTACACGGGAACTCCTGCGCCGAGGCGGTCGTCAAGATTACTAACAACGCCGGTACGAAGGCAACGGTGGAAGTCAATGTGACACAGAGTGGAGACTCCCGTGTTTCGATGTCAAAAAATGGGCCGTTCAACTCGTCAGGAACCGATTTTACCCTGTCCGAAGAGAGACAACTGACGAACAAGGTGTACATTGACGCTGGAGAATCAGAAGGTAGCGTTGACTTTCGCATCGTCTTCAGTATTGACAATGGTCCGAGCGTGTCGATGGTCCGGAGTGTGAATCCGAGCGACGGCGACGACGACTGTGAAAACAAAGAGGAAGAAGAGGAAGAAGAGGAAGAAGAGGAAGAGGAAGAG
>CAKZQY010000109.1 GCA_937142015.1 uncultured Halobacteria archaeon | reverse complement strand
CCCACGGCTAAAGCCGATGGGCTTCCGCGCTGTATCCGCTGTGAGAACGTGATCGTCGTCGGGAACCACTCGACACGACTCATCGTAGCACTAGGACTACCACCGCGTCACGGATAGTTTTGTTCACCGTACCAACTGTCTTCTCACGGATGCAATTGACTTCTTCGGAGCGATTCGAAGTTCGACAGTCGCGCGGGCGACAGTATACTCAGTCGGCTTCGATCTCCTCGTCGAGTCTCAGGCGGCTTCGATCTCCTCGTCGAGTTCGGCCGCCTCGTCGCTGTCCAACTTGAACGCGTCGATCTGCTCGTGGAGCACGTCGCTCGTCCGAGAGAGCTCTTCGGCGGTTCGTGCAGTCTCGTCCATCGCGGTCGACTGTTGTTCGACGCTCGCCGACAGCTGTCGAGATCTCGTCGACGATCTCTCGTGTCGCCTCGACCACTGTCGCCGTCTGTGTCGTCGCTTCCTCGACGATGCTCGCCACCTCGTCCGTGGACTCCTTCGACTCGGCTGCGAGACTCTTGACCTCCTCTGCAACCACGGCGAACCCCTCGGCACTCCCACCCTCGGAGCCGCCGGCACGCGCCGCCTCGATGTTCGCGTTCAGCGCCAGCAGATCCGTCTGGTCCGCGATGTCGGCGATCACCTCCGTGATCTCGTCGAGGAGTTCGATCCCAGTCCCGTCGGGGAGTTCGTACTCCGCGACGACGCAGTCGGTGTCGTGTGCCTCGACGGTGTCGACTGCCTCTGCGAGGGTTCGTGCTGTCAGGAACGTCGGGGACCCTGGGTCGTCTCGTGCCGCGCGTTCCACCTCGGCACACGCCCGCGGATGGTCGACGTAGAGAACGGTCGTCTGCCTGCCGCTCACCTGCATCGACCGAACACACGTGCCTCGCGGGTATATCAGTTCCCACGTCACACGTCGACGGGTATTTGACTGTGGTTGGATACAAAATCGTGTTGTTCGAGTGGGTACGGAGCACCGGATGGTACCGTGTTGCTACTGCACCTGTGAGTCGAGCCAGCGGTAACAATCTACGCACGACCCTACGAAACACGTCGAGCACGACGGACAACTCCGGAAGGTGATTGGCGTGTTGAAGACCCGGACCGACAGCTACGAGAGTGGCGGTGACAGGAGGGCCAGAACAGCGGACACGGTGGTGTACACGGACCCATTCCGATATCTGCAGACGAAATTTGACGTGAGAGGTTGTGAGAAGCGAATACAGACGGAACGAACAGACAGAACAGTCTCGAACACACCCACCCCACCGTGTCCGCTGTTCTCGGAACCATGGAGGGTGGGGTCCCAAAACTCGATTGTCGCGTCACGGCGTATTTCTACCTGTGTATCCGGCTTAGTGGGTGGTTGTACTTCTCGGTACATAAATCCACCTACATAGTAACTCCCGTCTACGTCCCGTCTACGCAGCCACCCCTCTTTAGACGAGAACAGCGGACACAGTGGGGTGGGTGTGTTGCGGGTCTTCTTTATATACCGAGAGAACGGCGGACACGGCGGACACAGCGGACACGGTGGTTACAAGTAGTACGAGTGAGACAGCGGCACACACAGGGATGTTCGAGCGGGACACGTCAATCTACGCAGACCGCGACGCGCTCAGGGAGGACTACCAGCCCGACACCCTCGTGGGTCGGGACGAGGAGATCGACACCTACCAGTCCGCTCTCCAGCCGGTGATCAACGGGGAACAGCCGAACAACATCTTCCTGTACGGGAAGACAGGCGTGGGGAAGACGGCGTCGACGCAGTACCTCCTCTCACACCTCCGCGAGGACGCGACGCGGTACGACGACCTCAACCTCGCGGTACAGACACTGAACTGCGACGGGCTCTCCTCGTCGTACCAGGTCGCCACACAGCTCGTGAACGGATTCCGCGACGAGGCGGACCAGATCTCGACGACGGGTTACCCACGCAGCACTGTCTACGAGATGCTCTGGGACGAGATCGACGCTCGCGGCGGGACAGTGTTGGTCGTTCTCGACGAGATCGACCACGTGGAGGACGACTCGATCCTCTACCAGCTCTCTCGCGCACGGGCGACAGACAACATCTCGGAGGCAGCCGTCGGCGTGATCGGCATCAGCAACGACTTCTCGTTTCGAGAGAACCTCTCCCCGAAAGTTCGTTCGTCGTTGTGTGAACAGGAGATTCACTTCCCCGCGTACAGCGCCAGTGAACTGCGGTCGATCCTCCGACAGCGCGCCGAAGTCGCCTTCAGAGACGACATCCTCGAGGAGGCGGTCATCCAGCTGTGTGCAGCCTACGGGTCGAAAGACGCCGGTGACGCCCGTCAGTCGATCGACCTGTTGATGAAAGCCGGCGACCTCGCCCGCGACGGCGACGCCGAGGAGGTGACCGTCGACCACGTGGAGCGAGGCCGTCGGGAACTGGAACGCGGACGGATCAAGGAGGGTATCACCGGGCTCACTCACCACGGTCACCTCGTGTTGTACGCGCTGGTCACGTTCGAACTGGAAGGGGAGACACCCGTCAGATCACGTGAAGTCCGCCCGCGCTACACCCGATTCGCAGAGATGGTCGGGCGCGATCCCCTCGTCCCGAGACGGATGCGTGACCACCTCTCCGAGCTCGCCATGCTGGGCGTCGCCTCCGTCCGCGAACGGAACGAAGGCCGACGCGGTGGCACCTACCACCAGTACGAACTCGACATGGACCCCGGACTCACTATCGAGGCGATGCGTGAAACCGTCGAGGAAGTCGGCGTCCACCGCTCCGTCCAAGACTACCTGATCAGCGCCGACAGTGTCGAAACTGCCGACTACTCGCTTCCCGACTCGCTGACGGAGTGATCACCCGGTGGTGGTGGCCTCCTTTCCGGACGCGGTGGTGGGTGACCTCCCCTCCGGACCGGTGGTGGTGGCGTCCTTTCCGGACGCGGTGGTGGATGACCTCCCTTCCGAACGGGGTGGTGGTGACCTCCCCTCCCGGTGTCTGCCGACACGCTGTGTGGTGCCGACTTCGAGTTCGTAGGAGCCGGGACACACACCACCGTGTCCGCTGTTCTGGTGACTGCCGAGCGAGAACAGCGGACATCGTGGGGTGGGTAGCGGTGAGACCGAGAACAGCAGACACGGTGGGGTGGGTAGCGGTGAGACCGAGAACAGCGGACATCGTGGGGTGAGTAGCGGTGAGAGAGGGAGAACAGCGGACATCGTGGGGTGGGTAGTGAGAGGGCGAGAACAGCGGACACGGTGGGGTGAGTAGTGGTGAGACCGAGAACAGCGGACATCGTGGGGTGGGTAGCGGTGAGACCGAGAACAGCGGACACGGTGGGGTGGGTGATGGAGAGAGGGAGAACAGCGGACACGGTGGGGTGTCGAGCAGAGACGCAGAGCCGACGCGTCTCCTCTCGGCTTGCCGTCCGTGTTCGGTGAGTGTTCGGTGAGGAGTGGACATCACACGCTGTCGGCGACTGCCGTCGAGACGTAAAAAATCTGAGGAGGGTCAGAAAGTGACAGAAGTAGTATACTACAGACACGGCACTGGGTCGTCAGCCGCGTTGTTTATATTCGTCTACAGGCGTCCAGCTCGGAAGCGTCGAGACAGACAGCAGTGGGAGCGACCGAGGGGCACCCACCACTGTTCCACCGACGAGGCCGCCGCCGACCGTCGAGACTGCCAGCACCCAGAACACGCCCCGCGGTCCGGGGAAGGCGATCTCGCCGTCTTGCTGCCGTCACGGAGTCCTCTCGGCCAGATGTCTCGGAGTCCTCGACAGCTGTCTATCTGTCAGGAAGACCAGAATCGGGGCGTCGAGGCGTCGAATTGGTGGAGTGGTTCCGGTCGATCCGGTGCGGAATGTGTGGGGCGGGGGGAACGCTGCAGCGGACGGTACACGGCGGTCTTTGTCTCTCCACTATCTATCACTCCTAAATACTACTACGGTTCTCGACATGTCTCGTATCGGCCGAACACGACCTCCGAGTTCGAGAATCCGAGTGTCTTCGACGCGAGCACGCAGCGCGTGCTAGATTTCCGTGATTCGCGCGTGGCTCTCGGGAAGCGCACTCGCGTCTTCGGGGAGCAGCGCGACGACGAGGTACTCCGCGTGGTCGGCGAGGTACTCGACGAGCGTCACGATTCGGTCACGGTCGATGGCCTCGACGGAGTCGAGCAGTACCACCGACACGCGGTCACCGAGGTCGTACACGAGGTAGCCGGCGAGTGCGAACACGAGTCCAGTCACCTCTCGTTCGCTCTCCGAGAGGTGTTTGACGGAGTCCTCGTAGGAGACACCGTCGTCGGTCGAACGGACGACGTGGAGTTCGAACTGGTCTGCCGCTCCGTCGTCGCCTGGGCTGTCGGTGCCGACTCGTTCGATCCAGATGCGCTCGATGTTGTCGTAGTCGAGGAGCTCCAGTAGCTCCTCCATGTGGTGGTTGAACGACTCGACGGCGGTCTGTTCTCGTTGTGTGACCCGGGTTCGGAGGTCGGTCAGCCGCGTGGCGAGACGTTCACGCTGTGTGCGGAGCTCCGACAGCTCCGCGAGTTGGTCCTCGATGTCGTCGATCTCGGCACGCACGTCCTCCAACTCCGAGCGCAGACTCCCGAGTTCGAACTCGAGTTCGTTCGCCTCCCGGTGGAGCTCGAGTAGCTCGTCGTCGCCGGAGTCGAGCGTCTCGACGGCCGACTCGATCTCCTCGACACGGTTCTCCCGGCGTGTCTTCTCCTCGCGTAGCTCTTCGAGTTGGTCTCTCCGGTCCTCGATCTCTCGTCGCACCTGATCCAACTCTCGTTCGAGTTCTCGTCGTTCCCGTCGTTCTCGCTCGACGGTCGACACGTCCGACTCTAGCTCGTCGATCGTCTCGGCGAGCTCGCGGCGGCGGCTCCGACGCTCGTTGCGGAACGACCGGAGCTGATCGAGCGTCGCCTCGACCCCGTCTCGTGTCACCTGACTCCCACACGTCCAACAGACGACGTCCTGTGACTCCGTGAGTTGCTCCGTCACCGGTCGGCTCTCGGGAGACGTCGTCAGTTCCTCCGACAGTGCCGCTCGGAACCCGTCGTCTCTGTCCGCCAGGAGCTGCTGGTTGAAGTCGATCACCGACTGGAGCTGGTTCAGCTCCGACTCGATGTCGCTCTTCTCGCGCCGTCGTCGGTCGAGTTCCCGTTTCAGTTCCTCCAGCGACTGCTGGTCGGACGCGTCGGACTCCTCGTAGTCGGCTTCGAGGTCCGCTCGTTGTGCTTCGAGCGCCTCCAGACTCTGTCGTTGCGTGTCGATCTCGTGGCGCACGTCGTCGAGGTCGGCACGCGCCTCGCGCAGTCGCTCCATCTGTTCCTCGAACTCCGACTGCTGTTCCCGCTGTGCCGCGGGGTCGGAGTCGTGCTCTTCGATCTGTGTCTCGACGCGCTCTCGTTCCGCCTCCGTCTCTTCGATCTCCTCGCGGAGACGCGTCCGCTCTGACTCCAGCGCCGGGAGTCGATCACGGAGCGTCTCCCGCCGCTCGATCTCCGTGTCGAGTTCGTCTCGCTCGCGTTCGACCCGCCGAATCTCGGCTTCGATCTCCGCCGTGTCGACTGGACGCATGATGAGGTCGCGGAGGTTTCGCTCCTGTGCGACTGCCTGCCGTGCTTCGTTCGTCTCCAGCAGGAACGCGAACAGATCGACCGCCGTCGTGTCGTCGAGGTACGGATCTCCGCCGAACTGAACGCCGTTCGGCGTCCGCTCGAGCGTCCGCTCGTACGTCTCTCCGCCGATTGTGAGTTCGACACGCCCCTCCTCGGCGTCGCCTTTCAACGACACGTCGTCGCTCCCCATCCCGGCCATCAGCGCCCTGAGCAACGACGTCCGGTTCGTCGCGTTGCGACCCGTCAACACCGTCACTCCCGGCGTCATCTCGACCGCCGTCTCGTCGATCCCGCCGACGTTCTCGACCCTGAGGGCGAGTTCCGCCTGGTCCTCGTCTACCACTGCCATACCCACAATCCTGCACAACGAAAGAAAACTGTGTCGCTTCGGCTGCGTGGGACCTACTCCACACTCACGACCCCTCGACACTCACAACTCCTCGGCACTCACGACCCCTCCATACTCACAACCCTCCGACACTCACGACCTGTCGG
>CAKZQY010000108.1 GCA_937142015.1 uncultured Halobacteria archaeon | reverse complement strand
CCGTCACGCTCTTGTGACGGCGAGTTGGATTCGTTCATGGGTGTTAACCCTTCGGTTGCGACACCCCGGTGAGGGTGGTCTGAACACCCTCGCCACTTCTCGCGTTCTGCCGAAGTGACGACCCCGGCGTGCCGCACCCTACGGTACTAGCCACGCTGTATTAATAGTTTTGATAGCTTTCTAATACGTTCAACAGACAATTTTTGGAGCCGATCAGAACAGCTGTCGGTCGGCGGAGACAGTTGTCACACAGTTCCCGACGCGGGCGAGACAGGTCGAAGACGGGAGAGTTTAGCCGTCGGAGCACGTGACCACTCACGTGCAGTCACCGTTCGAGGTGTTGGGTGTCGAGCCGGACGCGGACGAGTCGGAGATCGACCGCGCGTACAGGCGGCGGGTGATCGAGACCCACCCGGACCAAGGGGGTTCGGCCGCGGAGTTCCAACTCGTCAAGTCTGCCTACGAGCGGATTCAGGACGGCTACGAGTTGCCGGCGGACACAGACGGGGCCAGTCACAACAGCAGCGCCACGGCGGCAGCGGACGCCACCGCGACAGCCGACACAGCCGGGCAGACGAACGGCGCGGCAGCGGCAGGCGGTGCGACAGAGCCCGGGACGCGCCGGGGGCCGAGAGCGACCGCAGAGGGGTGGCGAACGGACACCAGCGCAGATCCGGACAGCGACGAGCCGCAGGTCGGGACCCGCGTCTCCTACCTCGACTACGAGGCCGTCGTCGACGCCGGCTGGTCACTGACCGACGACGACCTGTTCACAGCCGCCGCCGACGCGGGGTTCGACGACGATCACACGTACGGCCGGTTCTTCGCGGAGCCGAACGAGACGCTGCTCGAAGCTGCCGAAGAACGGGGGTTCGCGTGGCCGTTCGCCTGCCGCGGCGGGGCGTGTGCGAACTGCGCGGTCTACGTCGCCGAAGGAGAGCTCGCGACGCCGAACGACCACATCCTCCCGGACGAACTCACCGAGCGCGGGTTCCGACTCTCCTGTCTGTCGACGCCGATCACCGAGACGCTGAAAGTGGTGTTCAACGTGAAACACGTCCCCGAACTGGAGGAACTCCTCCTCCCTGCCGACCGCTTCGACCGTCTCCACGGCAACTCCTAGCTGACAGCTTCTGGTATCGACTGGTAGCTTCTGGTATCGACTGGCAGATTCTGGTATCGACTGGCAGATTCTGGTAACTGACGGATTCCGAGGGAACGAATCTGTGACACAGTGCTGAAAGGAGACGGAGCAGCAACTGGGGTCGGCAGGAGACGGCCGGACGGGACGGTCCCGACTACTCTTGGTGAACGGAGAGGTTCCGTACCTCGCCGCCACAGCCGTCACACTTGCCGGGGTTCGACTCGGCCTCGACGCGACCACCGCACTCCACGCACTCGAACAGGCTCCCGCTGGACTCGTACGGATCGATGTTAGCTGTTGGCATGCTGCAATCTGGTACTCGGTACCGAGTATTAAGCCTTCTCTACAAATCTCTCCCGACTGTCCAAGGTCGAGGGTGACAATATAACGCGTATAAGGATTTCGCGGTCGATACGCGACGAGAGTGAAGTTCGTCGCCGTTGACGCGGCTTCCGTCGTCACTGCGCGCAGTTGACGGGAACGATGTCAGATGGCTGTAACGTGTCGCCGTCCTCTCCGCCGACCGGAACGTTGACAGCGACGAACCGTTCGATCTCGTCCTCGCCGACGGGCGCAATCGTCTGGTCGACGACGTAGTACTCGCCGTCACGCGTCTCGTTGACGATACGGTTCCGCCACACCTCGCCGTCGAGAATCGTCTCCCAGAGGTTCTCGTAGAACGACTGGTCGTGGAGACCAGAGTTGAGAATTCGTGGCGTCCGGCCGACCGCCTCCGTCGCGCTGTACCCGGTCACACTCTCGAACGCGTCGTTGACGTACGTGATCGTCCCGTCTGTCTCGGTGACGTAGACCACGTGACCCGCGGCGTCCAACGCCCGTCGGAGCACTCTGAGGTCCCGTTCGCGTCTCGCCCGGACGACTGCAGCGGCAAGGACGTTGGCGACGCTCTGGAGGAAGTTCACGTCCTCGTCGGTGAACCGCTGCTGTGTCGTCGAGTGTGTACACAACACTCCCCACGGTGCGGTGTCGCCCTCGTCCGTGGGCTCTCTGTTGGTGGCGTCCGTCGCGGAGCTGTCGTCACTCTCGGTCTCGGCGTCACTCCCAGTCTCGGCGTCACTCCCAGTCCCGGCACTACCCCAGTCGCCACTGACGACCACACTGACACCGCTGGCGAGGTCGTGGTCTCTCGCAAGCTCGGAGTCGTGGAAGCGGTCGTCTGTCGCTCGATTCTGGACGACGACCGGGCGACCGAGTTGGAGCGTGTGTTCTGCGAGTGACTCTGGCCGAGCGTCCGCTCTCTCTTGTCTGTCGTCACTCCCAGTCTCTGCCCCGTGTGACGCCGGGCTGTTGTCACCCGCCGTCTCTGTCACACCAGACCGCTCGTGCGCCGATGGGTCGTGGCTAGCTGGGACGGTCTTCCCGACGAGAGAGTCGTCCCACCCTACGCCAGCACGGAACTCGACGACACCGTCGTCCGGGTGGTACTCCAGCAGGTCGGTGTACTCCGTGTCGAGTCCGTCGGCAACGGTCTCGACCACAGCGTCGAACAGTGACTCCAACTCGGACTCCGACAGCGCCGCCCGCCCGAGTTCGCTGACGAGCCGCTGTTGTCGCACCCGACGGTCGACTCGCTGCTGTGTGCGGTGCTGCTGGACTGCGTTGTCGATCCGGTTGGCCAGAAGCGAGTACTGTTCGCTGCCGGGACGCTTCTGGAGGTAGTCGGTCACGTCCGCAGAGATCGCCTCGCTCGCTACCTCTTCGCTGCCTTTCCCGGTGAACAGGAGAAACGGGAGATCCGGGTGCTCCGCTCGAACCGCCTCCAGAAACTCGATCCCGTCGAGGCCCGGCATGTCGTAGTCGGAGACGATACAATCGACTGACTCCGCCCCGAGCCGGCGCAACCCCTCCTGTGCGTCTGCCGCTGTCGTGACGTCGAAACGCTCCCGCTTGCGTTCGAGGAACGTCGCTGTCAGGTCTCGGAACGCCTCGTCGTCGTCGACGTGGAGAACACGAACTGTCCCCGACCGTCTCATCGGCAGTCACTCTCCCCCTGTGTCCGTTTCGGTCGTGAGCCGATCTACCGACTCGGCGACCTCCTCGACGCGTCGTGCTTGTTCCTCGTTGGCGGCAGCGATCTGGTCGACAGCGTCACGCACCTCCTCAGCGCCGTCGAGCGCGTCGGCAACCATCGTCGCAACCTCCTCGACGCTCGCTGCCTGATCGTCCGTCGCTCTCGAGAGCTCTGCCATCTCGTCTGCCGCCTCGGTGACTGCCTCGACGATCTCCGTGAGTCGGTCGACAGTCCGTTGGACTTCCGCGATTCCCCGATCGACGGCGTCGTTGGCTGCGTCGAGACTCTCGACTGTCTCCTCCGTGTCGGCCCGAATCTGCGTGACCGTCTCCTCGATCTGCCCGGCCCGCTCACTCGACTCCTCGGCGAGGTTCTTCACCTCGTCCGCGACGACGGCGAACCCGTCTCCCGCCTCGCCGGCACGCGCGGCCTCGATCGACGCGTTCAACGCGAGCATGTTCGTCTGGTCCGCGATGTCGTCGATCACGTCGACCACCTCGTCGATCTCGGCGACGCACGACTGGAGCCGGTCGACGTCGTCGGCCACTTCGGCTGTCGCGTCTTCGACCGTCTCGATCACTTCGATGGCGTCTGTCGCCGACGCGCGTCCCTCCTCGGCGAGCTGTTCGGCCTCCGAACTGGTTTCGGCCACGCTGTCCGTGGTCGCCGCAACCTCCTCGACAGTCGCGCTCAACTGCTCCATCTCTGTTGTGACCTCCGTCATCCGGTCCATCTGCTCGTCTGTGACTGTCGTGATTTCCTGTGAACTCTCTGCCACGTCTTCGGAGACGGCCGTGAGTTCCGAGACACTCGCGTTCACCTCACTGGAGACCGTCTGTTGACGCGCGAGTTCGCTCTCCAGTCGCTCGTTGTACGAGTGAATGTACGTGTCCATCGCAATCTGTTGATCGAGCGTGAGGAGCCGCAACACGGACAACGACCGGTCGACCACCTCCTCGATTGCCTCCGCGGGCGAGAGGGTCTCGGACCGCGTGACACGCTCGGTCGTCACTCCGCCGTCCGGGGCCGCGAGTAGCTCTTTCACGTCCTCGGCAATCGCAGAGAGAATCCCCTCGTAGTAGATCGTGTACGCGCCGAGGTAGATCTTCGGCCCCAGATCCAGCATGTCGTGGATCTTCCCGATCCGTGCTCGCCGGGCGAAGTACGACTGTCCGTACTCGCCGCGCCCGAGCGCCTCGATGTACGAGCGCTGTGACTGTTTGAGTGCCTCGATCGGCTTCGAGGAGGCGTCCATGATGGCGACAGTTTCGGCGTGTGACTGGAGGTGGTCGTAGAACTCTTCGACCAGATCGTCCGCAATCCGGTCGAACGTGTCTGCCATCGACGACAGCTGCTGGCGGTCGCTCTCGTCGAACCCAGTGAACTCCTTTCGCCACTGCACCTCCGCAGCGTCGACGCCCAACTCACCTGTGAGCTGGGAGCCGTCGACCTGTGACCGCTCCTCGCTCGTGATTTTTGTCCCGTCTCCCGTCGGCATACGGAGTTGCGCTCGACAGTTCCCAATCAGCGTTCGGGTTGAAATGTGAAAGTATCTGTATCGGATATATAATCATAGAATACCAGATAAGTAGTTGTGGGCAGCGGGTTCGATTCACTGTTATTTACTGCCGAACATTTCGTCGAACAGCTCTCGTTCGACGATTCGCACGTGTCTGTGGAACGCGGACGTAGAGAACCCGAGCTCTGCTGCGAGTTCCTCGCTGCTGGCTCCGCGGGGGCTGTCGAAGTAGCCCTCACGGTACGCAGTTTCGACGACTTCGCGCTGGCGTGGCGTGAGCCGGTCCAACACGTCAGTGGAGAGACTAGACTCACCGTCACCCGAGCGTCGGCGTTTGGCGAGGAGCTCTGCGCCGTCGTAGGTCGTGGTGACCGCGTCGAGAGCAGTCCACGTATCCATCGTCGAGGGGACGCCGACACACACTCGACAGTTGGCCGTATTGGCGGTCATTTCCCGGACGACGAGGCCGTGTTTGGCGAGCGTCGACGCGCCGAACGGTCGAGTGAACTGGAGTCGGATCGTCGGGTCGTCGTCCCCCTGCTGCTGCTGGACTGACTCGACGACAGACAGTTCCCGGGCTGCCTCGAGGAACGCCGATTGGTCACTCTCGGCGACCTGCACGACGGCTTCCGGCGGGCCATCGCCGCTCGGAGCGATGTCACGGAGTTCCACCGGACCGTCGGCCGCTCGTGCGAGTTCGAGGAGTGAACAGTCTCTGCTGTCGACACTGAACTTCAGTTCGACGCGTGGACTCGACTGGAGCGACCGCGTGCGGCGAACGGCGACGAGACCGTTGGCGAGGAGGTCGGCGAGAACCGAGGTGGTCTCTGTAAAAGCGTCGTCGAAGACGTGCGGCTCGTCTGCACACACGGAGAGCACGCCTTGCAGTGAGTCGTCGTAGACGAGCGGGAAGCTCACAATCGACCGTATCCCGTGACGGCGTGCGTGTTCCAGCCACGGCGGCTCTCGTGTCTGCTCTACAGCGGTGTGCTCCGTCGCTTCCGTGTCCTCGACGAGAACGGTCTGGTGGGAGTCGGCCGCCACGACCGCAGGTTCTGCACGCGACAGTCCGGGCTGTGCCGTCGACTCCGATGGCGTGTCCGTCACCGGCGTCAGCGGTACGTCCGCGAGATACCCGTCACTAGCCCCGACAACCGTCCGTGGCGTCACCCCGTTCGTCTCCGGGTCTCGACCACCGATCCAAGCGAGCTGGACTCGATCCGATTCGGCAAACTCCTCACAGGTTACTCGCTCCAGCTCGCCGCGGGTGTCGGCTGCGACGAGACGATGGAGGAGTGTCTCCATCCCCGTGTCGGTGAGTTTCACCCTCCTCCCCCGTCGGTGAACTGCCACTGCCGGCTGCGGGGACAGAGAGACGAAGCGAACAGAGCGGCGATTCCACCGCGCTGTCCGTCTCGTCTGGTCGAGACTCTCCCCGACTGTTCGTGACTACCAGTAGAGAGGGCGTATCGGAGTCCGTCGGGCTCGAATGGTGTCATTGTACGAAAGCAACACATTACCGCTGTTAAACCCCTCGGATATTTTACATTTCTGAGAACACGAGGCAAATTCTTCGAACGACTCGTCCTAGTTATCAGAACGCTGTCACCCAGTTTCGCATGAACGGCCCGAAGGGTGGAAACCAGCCAGTCGATCTGACTCCGAAACTGTTATTGTGCAATACACACAATTCTAATGCGGGTCGTCGAACCGAGGTCTCACCGTCACTACGCCCGCCCTCTCGGGTTCGTCGGCCCATTCCCACTCCCCGACACCCTGCTCCCGGAAGATCTCTTCCCCCGGTCACCCTCCGTTCCGTTCCGTTTGTTCCGTTCTGTTCCGTTCCGTTCTGTTCCGTTCTGTTCCGTTCCGTTCTGTTCCGTTTCATTCCGTTTCGTTTCGTCCCGTTTCGTTTCCGCCTCCACGTTCAGATTCGTCGCGGACAGTCACGCAGAGCCGTCATCCATATTTCCACGCCGGTTCGAGAGGTGAGGCATGACAAGCCACGAGACACGGTCGGCGGCACTCGTCGACGCGTTCACGCAGGAGCCACTGACCGGCAACGCCGCGGGTGTCGTCCCAGACGCCTCCGGGCTCACCGACAGTCAGATGCAGGCCGTCGCGCGAGAGCTCGCCGTGAGCGAGACCGCGTTCCTCCAGTTGGGCGAGACAGCGGGGGTCGACGCCGACCGCCGGATCAGGTACTTCACGCCGACGATGGAGGTCGACCTCTGTGGTCACGCCACGATCGCCAGCCACGCTCTCCTCCACCGACGGGGCGACATCGAGCCCGGGACACACACGCTGGCGACGAACGTCGGCACCATCTCCGTCGAGGTGACTGCCGAAGGCACAGTGTGGATGACACAGAATCCGCCGACAGTGTACGAGCGTGTGGTCTCGTACGACCGACTCGCCGAGGCGTTGGGGTGTTCGGAGACGGCATTCGAGGGTGTCGGTGAGTCGTTGCCCGTCGCGTACGCCTCCACCGGGCTGGGGTTCCTGATCGTCCCCGTCAGCTTCCTCGACGGACTCGGGTCGATGGAGCCCGACTTCGACGCGGTGGAGCGACTCGCCGCGGACCACGACGCGGCCGGCGTGTACGTGTTCAGCTTCGACAGCCTCACTGCCGAGGCGACGCTGCACGGCCGGTGTTTCGTCCCCGGCGCTGGTGTCCCAGAAGACCCCGTCACCGGCACCGCCTCCGGCGCGTGTGCTGCCTACCTCGATCACTTCGGCGCGTTCCGCGGCGGCGACGACGCGTCCCTCGCGGACGGAGACGACGCGTCCCCCGCGGATGTGGACGACGTGTCCCCCACGGACGTAGGCGACGTGTCCCCCGCGGGTGTGGACGACGTCCTCCCCACGGACGGAAACGACGTGTCGGCGGTAACGAGCGAGACGGACTCTGCGGGGGATCGGGAGAGAGCTGCCGGTGGCGGCGCGGGAGAGCCGTCGAACGCGGCCGGGACGCCCGCAGAGATGGTGTTCGAACAGGGACACTTCCTCGACCGCCCCGGTACCGTTCGCGTGCGGGTCGGCGCTGGCGAGAACGGCGCGCCCGCGGTCGGCGGCGACGCCGTCGAGACGTTCTCGGGGTCGATCCACATTCCGGAGGACGACGGGGAGGAGATTATCGAAGCCTGACACTGCCGGGCGCGGGCCGATCCGACCGACTCGGGGAACTCCAGAGCCGTCGAGGCCACGAGTGGAACAGACACGCATTTGTCGCCGACCCGACTACAGCGTCTCGTGCAGGTGGTCGGGTATCGGACACCGGACGTCGGAGTGTACGTCGCAGGCGACCGGGAGGACGACAACACCGCAGATGTCCCAGACAGCGACAGCCACACGCGTCACCGCTCGGTCACCTTCGAGTCGTTCGACTCGGGACGCGAGCTCTCGTGGTCGTTGGGGGAGCGACACTGTGCGGGCGTCGTCACGGACGAGGGGCACGACGCCTGTGACGTGCCAGACGCGCCGTACTGCGAGCACCACCAGTCGACGTGGGTGTGTGCGCGCTGTACCGGCACCTGTCTGAAAGACGAGATGGACTGTCACGACGATCACGCGGTGTACCTCGCCGCGTTCGCGCCAGATCAGTTCAAAGTCGGCGTGACGAAGCTGTGGCGACTGGAGACCCGACTCCGCGAGCAGGGTGCCGACCGCGCGGCCCACATCCGAACGGTCGACAACGGCCGGATCGCCCGCGAGATCGAGTCCGGCCTCGCCGCGGAGATTCCGGACCGTGTGCGCGTGCCGAAGAAGATCGCCGGGTTGGACCGAGCGGTGGACCCGACTGCGTGGGAGCGACTGCTCGCGGAGTTCGATCCCATCGAGACGTACGACTTCGACTACGGACTGTCGCTGTCGGAGCGACCGGTGGCCGAGACGCTCGCCAGCGGCACCGTGCGTGGAGCCAAGGGCCGCGTGGTCGTGATCGAGAACGGCGGCACGAGCTACGCGGTCGACCTGCGTGACCTCGTGGGCTACGAGCTGGAACCGGAAGCGACCGACCGCCAACTCCAGTCGAGTCTCGGCGCGTTCGGGTGATGCCTCGACTCGACGTGTTCGGCTCGTCCCGACGCTGTCGACCCCGGGTTCGGTGGCTCGTGATCGACAGTGTCCTACGCGTCGTCCGACTCCGCTTCGGGATCGTCGACGACGGCAGCCATCGCGTTCTCGGCGTCGGCCGGCACGTCGAAGTCGTGGAAGTGGTCGCCCTTCTCTTTGGTGAGCACGTTCAGCGCCGCCGCAGCGCCGTCTCCGGCGGAGATGATCGCCTGCCACTCCTCGGCGCGGACCATCGCACCCGTCGCGTAGGCGTCCTCGACGGAGGTCTCCATCGTCACGTCGACGTCGACCGTTCCCTCGTCGGTCGTCTCACAGCCGAGTTCTTCGGCGAGGCTCCGGTCTGCGCCGGTTGCGAGCACGAGGTACGCCGCGTGGTGTGTCTCGTCGTCCGCGGTGACGGCGAAGCCGTCGTCCGTCGTCTCGACGCTCGTCACCTCCGCGTGGTGACGCTCGGCCCCCACGTCGTCCACCTGATCGCGGGCGATGTCGAGGTAACTACTCCCGTCGAGTGAGTTCACCCCGAGGTAGTTGAACAGGTGCGCCTTGTGCATCCACGTGTCGTCTGTGTCGAACACCGTGGCTTCCAACCCGTTCTTCGCCGCGAACAACGCTGCCGACAACCCTGCCGGCCCACCGCCGACGACGATTACGTGTGACATGTCTTCGGGCTTCGGACGCTGTGCGATTGACATCCTCCTCCGCCTGAGGCGGAGGAATCCCGAGGTTGGGATATTAGGGTTTGCAGTCTACCACCTCTGCCTGCGGTTGGAATCCGCTGGACAGGTCATGTAGGTAGACTTCGGGCTGTGCCAACCAGCCGGTACTCCTATCTCTCCCCGAATCGGGCACAGACTCGGAGTTACTTTCGTTGATGTCGAGACGGATGTTCTCCGCCCCGTTTACGTCGGCGTTGAACGCATCGTCGTGTTCCTCACACACGTACAGGCCACGTTCGACACGCTGACCGTCGTCCTCTCGACCACAGATGCAACACGTCTTGCTCGTGTCGCGCTCTGAAACCTCTAAGACCTCGATACCTTCCACTTTCGCCTTGTATTCGAGGATGTCCGTGAAACGGTCGAACGCCCACCCGTGGAGGTCGAGGTTCCCGTGATCACCCCAATCTTTCGAGCCACCGTCTTCGTCCTCACGAACGCCCTCCAAGTCTCCGACGTTGATACGACCAACCTGTTTCTCAACACACCGTTGAACGATATGCTTGGCGAGACCGTGGAAGAAGTGGGTTCGACGCTCCGACCACTTTGCGTGGAGTCGCGTCGCCTTGTCGCCACCCGGGTCGTCGCATTTTGCGATTTCCTTCGGGAAGTAGTAGCCGGCCTGTTTCAGTCGATTACCGGGATACAGGTCGGCGTCTTCGGTGCTGTACGCAACAGCGGCGAAGTTGCAGATGCCGAGGTCGATACCCGCCGTCTCGTTCCCGGGCGCGGTCGGCGTTTCAATTTCGTCTTTACAGACGAGATGCAATTCCCACCGTTCTTTTGCTCGGTCGTAGACGGCGCGAACCTGTTGCAGGTTCTCAACGTCTCCACCGGGCCGGGTTTCGTACTCGACGAGGATGTACTCTCTCGCTCGGGGGTACTCCTTGTGATTTCGACCTTTCGAGAGGCGAACGCGGTTGTTCTTGGAGTCGTGTTTGATGCCCTTCTGTTTCCACGTCACCGTGCTACGCGGGTGTTCTTCGTGGACGCG
>CAKZQY010000107.1 GCA_937142015.1 uncultured Halobacteria archaeon | reverse complement strand
GCGTCTCGCCCCGGTTCTGTCGACCCCCGGGTTCGATGGCTTGTGACCGACAGTACAGCTGGTGGCGAACCTAGGTCCCGAGAGTGAGGTGACCGGGCACCACCGAACGAATTATATAGTGTCGAGCACCCACGTGGTGTAAAGGACACTTTACGTAAAGCGTCCTTGACAACGACGATCGGAACACGCCACTCGGGCCAGCTCGGGCGAATCGGACAGCCGACCAGCGACCCCAGACGGAGGAGACGATGACACAGACAGGCGACGACACGACACAGACAGGCGACGACACGACACAGACAGGCGACGGCACGACACAGACAGGCGACGGCACGACACAGAGCGAGAACGCGGCAGCACAGACAGCGACCACCGGAGTTTGGGCAGCAGACACCGAGTCCCGGGGAGCGACCACCGGCCCTCGGACGGAGGACACAGTCGGCGTCGACGGATCAGTTTCGACGGCGCGCACCGCGTGGACACGGCAGGCAGCGGCGTTCGGAGTGCGGACACTCCGGGAGTTGTTCCGCAATCGCGCGGCGCTGGTCTGGGGACTCCTCGCGCCGGTCTTCTTCTTCCTCGTCTTCGGCGTGGCGCTCGGAGAGCCGGGCGTCGCACGCGGCGCGAACGCGGTCGTCTTCGGTGTCTTCGGTTCCTTCAGCGTCTCGCTGGTGATCTTCGCAACGGCACTCAGTGCAGACCTGAAAGCCAAGCGCTACCGCAAGCTCCGCTCGTTGCCGGTCGCACCCTCCGCAGACGTGCTCGGTCGGTTCGTCGGCGGGCTCGCGCTCTCCGTCGTCTCGTTCGGTCTCGTGCTGGCAGTCGGTGTCGTGACCGACGGCACGCTCAGACTCCGGTCGGTCGTCTCCGTCCCCGTCGTGTTGGCGAGTCTGGTGTTGTTCTGTCTGTTGGCGATGGGGCTGGCGGTCCTCGTCGCGTCCGTGCTCGACGACGGCGAGTACGTGGTGGGTGTGACGAACATGGTCACGCTGGCGCTGTTCTTCCTGACCGGGTTCAACGGACTCGTGCCGGCGATGGCTCCCGGGCCACTCGGCGGACTCGTCAACTGGCTGCCGAACTCGCTCGCAACGCGGCTCGCCGTCTACTACCTCGTCCCAGTCGGGTCGGGTGCCGGCACACCACTCGTCCCGCCGTCGCTTCCGCTCGGCTGGGCGTGGGCAGGACTTCTGGTCGCCTACGCGGCGGTGGGTGTCACGGCCGGCGTGGTCACGATGCGCCGCGCGATCTACGACGGGGAGGGGGGTGAGTGACATGTCCGAGAACCCTGCGGCAGTCGACGGCAGTTCGGGAGGCACTGGCGCGACCAGTGACGGCACTGGTGACACCGGCGGGCCGGGCGAGGGGTCTGGTGGCACTAGCGCGCCGGCCGAGGTAATCGTCGAAGCCACGGGTCTGACGAAGCAGTTCGACAGTGGTGATCCCGTGATCGAGGACGTGGACCTGACGATTCACGAGGGAGAGACGACGATACTCGTCGGACCCAACGGAGCCGGGAAGACGGTGTTGCTCTGCTGTCTCGCGGGAGGCCTCCGGCCGTCGGCCGGCACGGTCGAGGTGTTCGGGCGGCCGCCGAGGGAGGCACAGTCGCAGTTCGTCTTCACGCTGCAGGACGGGCTGGCGGTCGACGAGCTCTCGGGGCGAGAGAACGCCGCGTTCTACACGCGCCTCCACCCGGCCGCGACGGACCGCTGGACCGAGGTCGCCGACAGGCTGGCTCTCGACGAGGCGGCTCTCGACCGCCGTGTCGGCGACTACTCCGGGGGCATGACGCGAAAACTCGAACTAGCCGTGACGCTGTCCGTCGACGTGCCGCTGTACGTGCTCGACGAGCCGACCGCGGCGCTCGATCCCGGCGCTGTCGAGCGGTTCCACGCGATACTCGACGAACTCGCCGCCGCCGAGAGAACCGTGGTGGCGACCAGCCACTCTCCGCGTGACCTGCGTGTGGCCGACCGCCTCGTCTTCGTCGGTGAGGACGGCCTGCTCGCCGACGGGTCGCCGGAGACGCTGCGTGCGTCCGTTCCGCTGGTTGTCGTCGTCGACGACACACGACGTGTCGAGACTCCCGAGGGGATCGTCACCGATGGCCGACTGTTCGACACTGACAGCGGCCGACGTGGGTTCCTCGCGTCCGACGCCGACAGAGCGTCTGTGGCAGCCCGCGAAGACGTGGTCGAGGTGACTGACCCGACTGCCGCGGACACGTTCAACTACTTCGTCCACCTGCAGACCGAGCGTGACTACTGATCGGACGGGTGTGAAACTCTGAGAAGTCGACGCACGACCGGGCGTGAGTACGCGATTGCCGACTGGCCGGCTCCACCGAACACCACGACTCCTGCGATGGCGATCGACGCCACCGCCGTGACCGCACGGGGCCACGCCGGACGTATCACCAACTCGACAACGAGTGCAACCAACTGTTCCAACGAGAAGTACACGAGACCCGCAGGGACAGACGGCCGGTAGCCAGCTATCCACCCGACTGCAACGAGGCCTGTCCCGAACACCAGTCCGACACCGAGATCCGAGAACGGATGCACGAACGAGGCCGCAGTCCACGCACCCAGCGTCACGAACGACGACCCAACCAGTACCCAGACGACTATCAGGTGCCAGACGCTCCCGTTCGGTTCACCCATCGCTCGCCTGTTCGGACGCGTCTGTTGTACCGTCTGTGGTTCGTTGTCACGACGAGTGCCGAGGGCGCTCGACTGTGCTGTCGAAAAATACGCTCGGTTGAGAGTCAGCTCGCTTCGAGAACCGTCTGCGGAGGACAGCAATACGCAGGAGAGAAACCGAACAGGTACTGCCACGGTTCGGGAACGAACACAGTGCCGACGGTCGGAATCACGATCAGAAATGCAATTGTCCTACGGTATCGATCTCCTCGGGGTATCGAACGCGTTGCTAGCCGGCAGTTTTGTGGTATCGAACGCGTTGCTAGCCGGCAGTTTTGCGGTATCGAACGCGTTGATAGCCGGCAGTTTTGCGGTATCGAACGCGTTGCTGGTCGGCAGTTCCGTTGCTGCCGTCACAGTTTTCAAGCGTGCGTGACCGACGGTACAAACGACTACGTAGTACTCTCCACCGGGACAGCACCACCACGCGTCACAGGAGAGTCCGACACCCAGCGAGACACAACATGGCAACAGACACGCACGGCCGCGACACGGAGTCACTGTACAGACAGCTGTTCGTCGGACTCTGGGTCTGTTCCGGCGTCACGCTCGCGCTCGGCACCACTCTCGGCCACCCGCTGGCGGGAGTCGCGGGGTTCGTCGTCTGCGGCGTGGCGTCGCTCGCGCTGTTCCGCAGGTACGAGGGCCCGCTGTTCGACGAGCGTGACGAGGCGAGACAGGCTGCCGCGAGCAAGCGCACCCTCGGGATCGTCGGCATCTCTTCGGCGGTCGTCTTCCCGACGCTGACAGCCCTGTGGGCGCTCGACGTGATCGCGTGGCCGCGGTGGCTGACGCCCGTGGCGCTGTTCGTCGCCGCGCTCGCTTTCCTCCAAGTCGGGTCACTGATGTACGAGTCGACGACTGACGTGTGAGTAGCCTGCTGTGATCCACCTGTGACTGACTCTCGACCGTTCACTCCGCTCGGATCTGGTGTGGTGTGCAGCAACCGACAGTGTGCGGTAGGCCAGACAGTATGAACAACGACCTCCGCGAACGCCGCGAGCAGCGCGAGTTGACACAGAGTGACCTCGCCTCGGCGGTCGGTGTCACACGACAGACGATCAACAGTATCGAGCGTGGCCGGTACGACCCGTCGCTGGAACTGGCGTTCGAACTCGCCGCCTTCTTCGACTGTCGGATCGAAGATCTGTTCCACCCCGACGGTGACGACGGCAGCGAAACGGAGTCGTAGACGACAGTGACTTTGGGTCGACAGAGCCACCCGAGGCCGACAGAGTAGCTCGGCGGAGTCGCCGACTCGATCAGCCTGTCGTCGGTCGCACGTCTTCGAGGTCCCCCGTGTCCTCGAAGAGCCACACCATCCTGTCGAAGAACCAGAGCTTTGCGAGGAACGTGATCACGAGACCAGTCGCGGTCATCCAGACGTTCAGTTGGTACAGACCCACCAGAAACGGCACTGTCCCGACCGCGTTGAGGGCGTTCAGCGCGTTGACTCCTCGGGCCCACGCCTGCGAGATGTCGTGTTCCGCGCGGTCCTTCCAGATTCGCTCACCCAAGACGCCTTTCGACGCCCAGTTGTCGAGTGAGTCTGGCTCTGGGAACAGTCGCGGATTGAGAAACGTCCACAGCAGCGTCAGCCCCAGCGGTACGAGGAAGTAGACGCCGATCCAGACCCGACTCCACGCCGAGACGACGATCAGCGGCAGTACGGTGAAACGAGTGTAGACGCTCGTCGGGTTGGCGTGCCGGAGCCAGTCGTCTCCTTCCAGTCCGAACAGTCGTGCGAGTGTGTTCTCGATTGTCATCGTGTCACGTCCCTGTAGTCGTCCCGTCGCCGCCGACTACCGCCTGTGAACTCAAAAACGTTTGTGTTTTCGTGTTTTCACTGTCTCGTGTTTCCACGCTCTGCGTTTCTCCTTCGGTGTTCTCGATCTCCGTGTTCTCGATCTCCGTGTTCTCGATTTCCGTGTTCTCGATTTCCGTGTTCTCGACTTCCGTGTTCTCGACTTCCGTGTTCTCGATCACTCCGGCGGGGGATCGACGACCGTCGTCGGCCACGACCACCGAACTCAAGCGTCTCGGGAGCGCAACTCGGGTCACAGAGCATGCGGGGATTCTCCGACGAGGAGCGCGCTCGGATCAGGGAGGAACTGATCACGGCCGGGCGAGAGCTGTTCTCGCAGTTCGGGCTCCAGAAGACGACAATCGCGGATCTCACGGAGGAGGTCGGGATCGGTCGGAGCACGTTCTACCGGTTCTTCGACTCGAAGGAGGAGCTGTACCTCGCCGTTCTCGAACGAGAGGGAGAAGCGGTGAGTCGGCGACTGGCAGACCGGGCGTTCGGCGAGCGCGAGGACCCGCAGGTGGCCGTCGAAGAGTTTCTCAGGTTCGTCTTCGAGGAGATCGAGACGAATCCGCTGATCGAGCAGCTCGTCGTCTCGGGCGACCTCGACAGACTCCGCGACGAGCGGACGGACGCGCAACGAGAGGCCGAGCGCGAAGCCGAAATCGAGACGATCAGAGCGTTCCTCGACCCGTTCGTCGAGCGCGGACAGCTCCACAGCGACGACCCGGAGTTGGTCGCGCGTGCCGTCGCCGCGGTGCCGTACCTCACACTCCACCAGGACGACATCGGCTCCGACAGCTACCCCGCGGTCCGAGACTTCGTGATCGAGACGTTCGCCCGTGGACTCGTCGACGACGACTCCGGTGACACGTGATCGAGAATCTGACTCGGATTCGACAGTCTCACTCGGACTCGGCAGTCTCACTCGGACTCGACAGTCTCACTCGGACTCGACGCCAGTGTCGAACTCGAACCGTGCGCCGCCAGTCTCGCTCTGGGTCGCGGAGACGGACCAGCCGTGCGCCTCGGCGACGGTCGAGACGATAGCGAGTCCCAGTCCGGAGCCGTCGTCTTCGGTCGTCTTCCCCCACTCGAACAGGTCCTCGGAGCCGCCGTCGGGGAGTCCCGGGCCGTCGTCGGCGACGTAGAACCCGCCCTCTCGGTGTGGACCGACGGAGATCGACACGTCGCGGCCGCCGTGTTCGACGGCGTTGCGGAACAGATTCTCGAACACGGACGCGAGTCGCCCCTCGTCTGCGGGCACCTCGCCGACTGGCTCCACCGAGAGATCCGCATCGCGGGTGTTGACACGTGTCCACGCCTCGCGGGCGACAGACTCGATCTCGACAGGCTCCGTATCACCGATGTCGCTGCCGTCGCGCGCGAGTGTGAGCACGTCTTCGATCAGCTGTTCCATCCGGTCGAGTGCGTCGGACACCTTGTCGAACCCCTCTTCGTTGCCCTGTCGTGCGAGATCGAGCCAGCCGTCTGCGACGGCGATCGGGTTCCGGAGGTCGTGGCTCACGACGGAGGCGAACTGTTCGAGTCGCTCGTTCTGCCGTCGGAGCTGCCGCTGTTGTTGCCGCCGCTCGACGGCACGCGTGATCAGCTCGGTGACGGTCTCGACGATGTCCACCTCCTCGTCGGACCACACGCGACTCCCCGGGTCGTCGAACACGGTGAGCCCGATCAGCCTGAACTCCGAGGAGAGCATCGGCGCGACCACACCCGACTGACCCTCCGGACCGACCAGTTCCTCCGCGCTCGGGTGACTGCCCGCGTCGCCGTACTGAACGGTCTGGAAGCGTGTCACGCGTGAGAGCCACTGATCGTACTCCCCCCCAGCCGACAGCTCTGCAGGAAGCGGGTCGTCGTAGTCGTCTGCGACCCACGAGTGAGCGCGCTCGAACTCCCCGTCACCGCCGAGGTACGTTGCAGCACGACCGATCTCCATGAACTCCGCGACAGTCTCCAGCGTGAACAACACCTTCGTGTCGAGTTCGTCTGGCGTCGCGGACATCAGGTTCGTCGCGGCGTCCAACGCGATGTCGCGCATCCCCGCGCGGTACTGGAGGTGGTCACCAGCCTCGCCGCCGGCCGACCGACGCTGTTGGACCGCGTTGCGGACGCGTTCGCCCAACAGTCGAATCCGTTCCGGGTCGCCCTCTTTCGCCATGTAGTCCGTGACGCCCGCGCGGAACGCGTCGCGGGCGACCTCCCCGCCGCCGTGAGCAGTGAACAGGACGAACGGGAGTGCAGAGTGGCGCTCTCGGAGCGACTCCAGCAAGTCGAGTCCGTCTCGCTCCGGCATGTCGTAGTCGCTCACGACGCAGTCGACCGACTCTGCCGCGAGCACCTCCAGCGCCTCCTCGACGCTCTCGGCGGCAGTCACCGACAGCGCGGGAGTGCCGTCGTCGTCTTCCAACCAGTAGCTGACGAGGTCTGCGAACTCCGGCTCGTCGTCGACGTAGAGGACACTGACCTCGCCCGCCCCGGCCATGCCCGTACCGCGGTTCCGTCTGTTAAAAAGAACACCGACTTTGCGCGCGGCTCGTGAACGTGCGCTCGACGGGACCGATCAGATGTCACGAGCGTCGGTGGCGTGTCGGTGGTTCCACGAGGGTCGGTAGTGTGTCGGTGGTGTCACGGGCGACAGCGTTGTGTCGGTTCGGCACGATGTGGTCGACGTGCGAATCGGAATCCTCACCGTCGGCGACGAGATTCTCGCGGGAGAGACGACGAACACGAACGCCTCGTGGCTGGCCGAGCAGGTCACACGACGCGGCGCGACCGTCCGTCGGATTCTGGTCGTCCCGGACGAGCCACCTGTGCTCGAAGAGACAGTCGCCCGGTTCCACGAGGCGTACGACGCGACACTCCTCACGGGCGGGCTGGGCGGCACTCACGACGACGTGACAGTGCCGGCGGTCGCGGCTGCGCTGGACTGCGAGGTCGTCGTCGACGGAGACGCGCTGGCGGCCGTCGAGGAGACTGCCCGCGAGTTCGCCGACCAGAACCCGGAGCTGGTCGAGAAGTACGAACTCGATCTCGACACGGAGGCGTGGGCGTCGCTGCCGGCGGGTGGTCGTGCAATCGACAATCCGGTCGGACTCGCGCCGGGATGTGCCGTCGACGGGCTCTACCTCCTCCCGGGTGTGCCGGCAGAGATGCGCGGCGTGTTCGGCAACGTTGCCGACGAGTTCGGCGGCGACCGTGTCAGTCGGTCGCTGGTCTCTCCCGCCCCGGAGGGCGCACTCACCGAGACGCTGGAGACGGCCCGCGACGAGTTCGACGTCGCTGTCGGCAGCTATCCCTCGCGTGAAGACCGTCAGGTCCGTGTCCGTGTCTCCGCGCCCGACGGCGACCGCGTGGACGACGCACTCGACTGGCTGGACGAACGGATCGAAACTGTCGACGAGTGATACGGTCGTGCGTAGTGATTTTCTGTGACTGTCGCGGTATCGGGCGGTATCACGTCGCTGCGGTGCTCTCTGTCAGTCGCCGGTGGTAACGATCTACGCACGACCGTATGAGGGAGCCGACGACGTCTGCGAGATGTGTGAAGATAGATCGTATGTGCGAGGTCACGAGAGTAAACGATACCTGTCGAGGCGTGTGAGGACCGAGAGAGCACGTGTCGAGTACGTGACGCGATAGTGACAAGTGTACTCCGGGCGACACCCGACTGTGCCAGCAGCACTCGTCACAGGCTCTTCGAGAGGGATCGGCGCGGCGACCGCAGAGCGGTTCGCCCGCGACGGCTACGACGTGACCGTCAACTACCACAGTTCACCCGACGCGGCAGAGACGACCGCGACGGCAGTCCGCGAGGCGGGAGCGGAGGCCGTCGTCGTGGAGGGGGACGCCTCCGACCCGGACGACGCCTCACACCTCGTCGAGCGCACGGTAGAGGCGTTCGGGAGTCTCGACCACCTCGTCAACAACGCCGGAATCGACCAGCACGTGTTCACGGAGGACCTCTCCCCGTCGGACTTCGACCACGTGATGGACGTGAACGTCAACAGCGCGTTCTGCTGTACGAAGGCAGCGTTGTCACACCTCCGCGCGTCGGACGGGGGGAACGCGCCGACGCCGTCGGTCACGAACGTCTCCTCGATTCTGGCGTACACTGGCGCACCTATCGAAGTCCACTACGCCGCCTCGAAAGGGGGACTGCTGTCGCTGACGAAGAGCCACGCCGCCGACTTCGCGCCCGACGTGCGTGTCAACGCCGTCGCCCCCGGCCACGTCGAGACGGACATGACCGCCGACCGCTCCCCGGAGGAGAAGGCCGCGGAACTGGAGGGGATTCCGGTCGACCGCTACGGCCGCCCCTCCGACATCGCCGACGCTGTCGCCTATCTCCGCGACGCCGGCTTCGTCACCGGAGAGACGCTGAACGTCAACGGCGGCGAACTGATGCGGTAGTCGTACCGACGACGATCCGATGTGGTATCTACGTCGATTCCGCCTCCTCCAGAAACGCTTCGAGTCGGTCTAGCCCCTCCTCCAGTCGGTCCAGCGAGTTGGCGAACGACAGTCGGAGTCGGCCCTCGCCGCCGGCACCGAACCCGGAGCCGGGAGCCAGCACCACTCCAGTCTCCTCCAGCAGTCGGCGGGCGAACGCGAGGCTGTCGGTCACGTCCGCAACGTCGAGGAACGCGTAGAACGCCCCTTCTGGTCGCGGTGCGCGCACACCGTCGATCCCGTTCAGCCGCTCGGCCACGTAGTCTCGACGCTCGCGGAACGCCTCGTACATCCGCGCTTCGGGCGCAGCCGGGCCGGTGAGCGCAGCGACGCCGGCGTGTTGTGCGGGTGCCGCGGGACAGCTGGTCGTCGCCTCGCGCACGCGGGTCGCTCCCTCGACCACCGGATCGGCCGCCGCCAGCCAGCCGAGTCGCCACCCCGTCATCGCGTGGGTCTTCGACAGCGAGCCGACAGTCACCACGCGCTCGGGCTGGTCGACCAGCGCGGCGATTCCCGTCGGGTCGCGGTCGTACGTCAGCCCAGCGTACACCTCGTCTGCGATCACGTACGCGTCGTGCTCGGCTGCGGCGGCCGTCACGCGCCGGATCGGTGTCGGATCGTACACGCGACCGGTCGGGTTCGAAGGTGTCGTCAGCACCACGGCAGCAGTGTCGTCGTCCATCGCGTCGATCAGCCGGTCCGCGTCGAGATCGTACGGGTACGGGAGTTCCACCGATTCGAGGTGTCCGCCGGCGAGTGCGGCGTGAATCTCGTAGTTTGGCCACGCGGGACTCGGGACGAACACCGACTCCCCGGGGTCGACGAGCGTGAGCGTCGCAACGTGCAGCGCTTCCATCCCGCCGGTGGTGGCGACGACCTGGTCCGGACCGTACGCCAGATCGTACTCGGTCTGGAGCGTGTCGGCAATCGCGTCGCGGAGCGGCCCGATACCGACACTCGCCGTGTAGTCTGTCGCACCGTCGCGTGCCGCCTCGAACGCCGCCTCGGTGACGTGGGCTGGCGTGTCGAAGTCCGGTTCGCCAACTTCCAGCCTGACGAGGTCCGCTCCCGATGCTGCCGCCGCCTCCGCGTGGTCGAACATCACCCGAATCTGTGACCGGCCGAATGCGTCGACGCGCGCCGCGAGGTCGTGCATACCACCCCCTGCGGGGGCACGGCCGTAAACGCCCGGGCTCCGGCGACTGGCGTGGGGGAGCACTCGACTGGCTTCGCTCTGTGGTGTCTGGGGCCTGCTCTGTCTTCATTCTTCGTCTCTCCGGCGGCCGCTCAGTCCGCTTCGTTGTCTCGTCGATTCACAGCGGTAGCGAGGCGGAAGCTCACTGGGCCTTCAGTCGCAAACTGCTAGATGCCCGACACAGCCCGTATATCGGTTACATTTAGCAGTTTGCCATTGGATAGGAACTAGCGTCACCGGCTTCTCGTTGGAGACGACGTACGCCGTACAGTACCGGTGACAGGTCGTGGTGCCGTCTTTCGGAGCCATCGAGCAGA
>CAKZQY010000106.1 GCA_937142015.1 uncultured Halobacteria archaeon | reverse complement strand
GGACTGCTCGTTCAGACGACACGGCGGCGAGTCTCGAACGCGGACAGCGTCGGCGGCGTCCGAGACAGCAGACCGAGCGCCAGACGCCGACCGCCACAGAACAGACCACTGCTCGGGCGTCGATCTAGCCTGCCACGAGGAAGTGCCCGCGGACACACTGGGGGACGTGACGATCGGGGCAATCAGGAACGTCGGCGACCTCGCGGAGATGAGCGAGGATGTCGCTGCGAGAGGACGAGGAAAACTGGCTCACATCCGACACACACGAACTGCTAAGTACGTTGGCTCACAACAGACACACGATGAGTGGGAACAAGAAGCGCGTGCAGTTCCGTGCGCCGCCACGGCTCGTCGAGCGTGCAGACGCGCTCGCGGACGTGTTCGGCGACGACCGGACGGACATTCTCGTCACCGCTCTCCGCGAGTACCTCCGAGAAGCGACACACGACGACACACTGGTTCAGGAGATCGCTGCCGCTTACTACGACGACGAGATCTCCTTCGAGCAACTCGAATCGCTCGTCGGTGCCGAGGAGGCCGCCAACTTCCGGGTGTTGAAACGCCAACTCGACACGGAGTTCCTCGACGAAGTAGCCGACGTGTGATGACGGCTCTCGTCGCAGACACCTCGGCGCTGGTGAGTCTGGGCGTCGTCACCGAGACGGACCTCGACCCACTCGAACTGTGTCTCACCGAGTACGAGGTGACGGTGCCCAGCGAAGTCGAGGCGGAACTCGCCGAAATCGCCGCCTACGACGACCGTCACGGTCGCGGTGCGACCACGGTCCAGAACCGACTGACGGAGATCACAGTCGAGTCGGTCTCTCTCGACACCACGTTCCCGCTCGAAGACGGCGAGAACGGGGCCGTCACGCTCGCCAACGAGATCGACGCTGCACTCTTGTTGTGTGACGAGTTCACGCAGCTCGGGTTGATTCACGCGTCGCTCGCAGACACACGGCTCGTCACGACACCGACACTGCTCTCGATCTTCCAGCGTGAGGGGCTGGTGTCCACGACAGACGCGCTGTCGACACTCGACGAGATCACAGACGCTCGGAGCTGGGAGCAGAACAGCTACGTCCAGCGGGCGCGTTCACTGCTCGAATCGTAGCAGAACTACGCCAGGAGCGCAGCGTCCGACACACCTGTGTCGGCAGAACCCGAGTCCACCGACAAGCCCACCCCTCCGGTGGTAGCTGACACGCACTGCGGTCCGCTACACGGTCACTTCGGCGCGTCGCACGTACCGTTCGAAGTTGTCGAACAGCTGTTTGGCCTCACAGGCTGCTCGGTGGTTCTCGGGAGTCACGTCTTCGAGCACCGCGTCGACGCGTTCGTCGCCGAGGCGGTCGCGCTTCCCGTCCGTGACGTGTTCTGCGGTCGCCAGATCGTACTCGGGGTGGAACTGCACTCCCCAGCAGTGGTCCTGTCGGAACGCGTGGACGCCGTACTCGTTCTCGGCGAGTTCGACGGCCTCCGACGGGAGATCGACCACCGCGTCGCCGTGGGTGGTGAACACGGTGAACTCCCGGTCGATCCCGTCGAACAGCTCGTCGCCGTGGTGGGTGATCTCGTTGTAGCCGATCTCGAACCCGTCCATCCCGGCGACGCGACCGCCCAGCGCCTCTGCGAGCACCTGGTGACCGTAGCAGACGCCGAGAATCGGCAGACCGGCCGCTGCAGCGTCGGCTGTCCAGTCGATCAACGGCGGAATCCACGCCTCGTCCCAGTAGACGGACGACCGCGAACCGGTGACGACGGCCGCGTCGAACTCCCCCGCACCGGGGGTGCCGGCCGTCGCCGGATCGACCGCTGGCGGTAGCTCTCCCTCGTTCACGTCGAACTCGACGAGCGCCGCGTCGAGTTCCCGTCTGAAGTTGCGAGAGGTGTGTTCGTCCTCGTGTGCGGCGTTCAACAGGGCGAATCGGAGGTCTGTCACTGTCTCACAGTGAGGGTCGCCGAGAGAAGTGTCTTGTCACTCCAGTGGAATCGCGTGGACGGCTCCACCGGTCACGAGAACGACGTGTCCAGCCGGCGGCTCGGTCGTTCCGAACCGCAGTCGGGGGAGCAGCCCACGCACCGGCCCCATGCCCGTCACACGCCGTCGCTGTGAGCCGTCACGAGCGGAGTACGTCGCTATCCCGCGTCGCCCGGTAACCACGAGCACGTCGTCGAGCCTGACGACGGGGTAGTCCCACTCCGTCAGCGAGTCCACGTCGCCGAGCGTGCTCCCGAGATCTGGAGTCACCTGCCAGCGTGGTGCGCCGTCGACTGCGAGCGCGGTCACGCGCTGGCCGCGTGCGACGTACACCCCCTCCGGACCGTCCGCGACGGCGATGCCCGGCCGCTGCCAGCGTCGCTCTCTCACGTCGGGGGTGTACGCCGCGACCCACTGACGGTCGCCGTCGGTGAGCTGGAGCACCGGCCCGTCGTGGTACGCCACTGGACGCGCGGCGGCACCCAGCGTCCGGTCGTGGAACGACTCGGCCTCGGCGTCCAACAGGAACACGCCGCCGTCGCCGCTAGCGAACCCCCAGCCGTAGTAGCGACGACCGCCGCCGGCGACGGAGGAGGCGTCGAATCCGGTCTCGTTGGTCGCTGTCGCGCGCGTCGTTCCGTCGGCGGTCGACAGCGCGAACACGCGCTCGCCGACGACCGCGACCGCGAGATCGCGGTGTGTGCCGAGCCAGCCGATCCGCGCGTCCGTCGCCCACTCGCGTCGCCACGCGAACGCGCCGGTATCGGCGTCGTGCTGCTCGACGGTCGCCACGCGTCCGGCGAGACGCGTCACGAGCAACTGCTGTGTGGTCAGTTGTCGTGGCTCGCCGGCAACCTCCCACGCGACCTCCCAGTCCGCATCGAGGACGACGTTGCGGTCCGGCCCGTTGCCGTACGGCTTCCACAGCTCGACGGCGGCGTGTGTCTGTGTGCTGGTCTCGACGCCGACGACGCTGTCCGTCTCCCACAGCAGGTCCCCAGTCGCCGGGTCGAGGACCACCCCGAACGGGTCGTCGGTGCCGAGCTCCGAGGAGACTGTGAACAGTCGCCCGTCCGTGTCCGGTGTGATGGCGGTGGAGAACTCGCGGGCCCACGCGACACTGCCGTCTGCGGGGTCGAGTCCGAGCACCTGCGGGCTCTCCGGTGGTCCCTGTGAGACGAGCACGCGTCCACCGAGCACCACCGGTGGAACCGCGCCGCTCACTGTCGCCGACCACGTCGCCGGCCCGGGTGTGCGGGTGGGTGTCTCTGTCGGCGTCCCAGCGAGCGCCGGATTCACTGTCGGCGGGTCCGACTCCGCCGACTCGCCGAACGCTGTACAGCCGGCGAGTCCGGTCGTCAGCGCCGCCGTGCCGACTGCCCCGAGACGACGGAGGAACACCCGGCGACTGCTCGGGCGTCGACCGCCGTCGTCGCTCTGACAGCGACCGCCGTCGTCGCCCTGGCAGCGACCGCCATCGTCGCTCTGACAGCGACCGCCATCGTCGCTCTGACAACGACCGCCGTGACTGGTCTGGTGTCGATTGTCACGGTCGGTCGACTGGCGACTCATCGTCCATCGTAGCGACTCGGTGTGTGTAAGTGTTCGCACGAGTCACCGAGGCGACAGAGTGAGACTGTGCCAGTCTCGGAGCCAACGGAGAGAGACTGTGTCAGTCTCGGAGCCACCAGGGAGAGACTGGTGTCAGTCTCCGGCGGCGACCTCCGACTCCTCGGCAGTCGGTTCGAGCTGTTGTTCGTTCAGGTAGCGATCCCACAGCACCAGCAGACTCGGGAGGACGACGACGCTGGCGAGGAACGCGTAGACGATTGCGGTGCTCGTGACGAGACCGAACCGTCGGAGCGACGGCACCAGCGCCAACACGAGGAGACCGAACCCGCCAGCGGTGGTGACAGCACTCGCCAGGAGCGCGCCGCCAGTGCCGGAGACGGTCGCCTCCAGCGCCGCGAACGGGTTCACAGCCTGCTCTCGTTCCTCGACGAACCGCTCGCTGATGTGGATCGCGTAGTCGACGCCGATCCCGATTGCGATGCTGGCGATGATCGCCGTCTCGCTGTTGAACGGGATCGACAGCAGGTACATCGTCCCGAGAATCCACGACAGCGCGAACACGACCGGCACCATCGTCACCGCTCCCAGCGAGAGTGTGCCGTACCGCCGGTAGAAGATGACCGTGAGGAACGCGAGGATCACGCCCAGCGTGATCAGGAACGTCTCGACCAGCGTCTGCAACAGTCCCTGCTGGACGATCTCCGAGACGATCGGCTGCCCGGTCGCGGTGACGATCAGCCCGGTCGCGGCCGTCCCCTCGATCTCGTCTGCGACAGTCCGCATCTCCTCAGTGACGGTGCCGGTGTCCGCGCCACCGCGAACTGCGACCGTCACCCGCAGTGCGCGGTACTCTCCGCTCGTGTCGCCACTGCTGTCAGTGCGGTAGAACACAGCCACCGCACGCTCGGGGTTCGCGCCGAAGACGGCGTCGTACACTGCCGTCAGATTCTGGTCGGGCACGCCGTCGTCGTCAGTGTCCGCGCGCTCGACGACCGCCGCGACCGTCGCGTTGTTCGCGGCAGTCTGCCGGATCACGGAGAGTGGTCCCTGCACGCTCGGGTTGCCGTTGGCGAGCGTCACTGCGGAGTCAGTCTCCGCGACCGCCTCGCGGCCGGCAGCCAGCCGATCCAGCGTTCCCGGACTGGTCACGTCGCCCTCGACGAGAATCTCGACCTGCGAGCGGTCACGCGACTGGAGGAAGTTGTCGTTGAGGTAGATCACGTTCTCCCGCAGCGTGTACTCACTCGGTTGGAATGGGGCCGGTAACGCGTCCATCCACGCCGGCGAGTCCCGCGGCAGGAAGTCCGTCTGGTCGATTGAGGTGTCGATCTCCGTCGCGGCGTACCCCCCACCGGCGCTGACGAGCAGCGCGAGCACGACGATCACCACTGGCGCACGCCGCGCGACAGTCGTCCCGACGCCGACCAAGCGACTCGCGGCTCCGTCGGTCCCGAACGCGCGTCGCTCGCGGTCGAAGCCGAACCGCTCCAGCAGCCCGTCGAGCTCCACTTTCACCGCGGGCAACAGTCCGGCGAAGACGACGAACGCCGCGACGATCCCCGCCGCGCTGATCGCGCCGAACTCCGCGATGGAGGTGATCGGACTCACCGTGTTCGAGAGGAACCCGACTGCGGTAGTGAACGTCGTCGCCGCCAACGCGACGACCACCCCCCCGAGTCCGGCGCGCATCGCGTCTCGAACCGACACGCCGGTCTCGTCCTCGGTCGACGAACCCCTCGCTGGCGACTCGCCGTCGGAACCGGCGCTCCCGGTCCGAGCCTCGCGGTAGCGCATCACCACGTGGAGCGCGTAGTCGATAGAGAGCCCGATCAGGAGGAACGGCACGGCGATCACGATCTGCGTGACGCCGAACCCGGCCCAGCCCATGAACCCGCCCATCCAGACCAACACGAGCACGACGCCGAGGAGGGCGAGCACCACGTCGAAGAGGTCCCGGTAAGCGACTGTCAACACGACGACGACGAACAACAGTGCGACCGGAGAGATCAGTGCGAAGCTCTCGCCGGTCGCGCGCCCGGACTCCTCGTCGACGATGCCCGCGCCGAAGACGAACGCGTCTGCTGTCCCCTCGCCACCGATCTCGCGGTCTGCGATCTCCTGCATCGTCAGCTGTGCGTCGACCACGTCTGCAGGGAGACTGTCCCCGTCACCGCTCGTCTGCTGGAAGACGAACAACACACGCGCCTCCGCCGTCGTGCTCCCGGGTTCGTAGCCCGTCGAGAGGAGCGCGTACGGGTCTGATCCCGGTCCGCCGCGCGGCGACCCGTCGCTGCCGTCCGCCGCACCGTCTGGCGCGAGCACGGCCGCGGTCACCTCACGAACCTCTGGGGGTGACATCGACGCCAACTGTGTGATCTGCTCGTCCAGCGTCGGCACCTGCCGTGGCGGTCCAGCAGCACCGTCGCCGCCAGCACCGCCGCCAGCAGCACCGCCACCGCTCGTCCCGTTGGGCCCTCCGCTACCGGCACCGCCGCCCGCACGAGGAGTCTCCTGTCTGATCGCGGCGAGCGCAATCTGGTTGGCGAGCCCGGTCGTCGGCCGCCCGTCGACGAGCGTGGGGGCGACAGTCTCGTTCTCGCGGACTGCACGCTGGAACCTGAGTGTCGCCAGCAACGACTCCTTGGAGAGCACGTTCTCCCCGCGGACCACGACCTGAACTGTCGTCGTGTTCTCCTGTCCGGTCGTGAAGTTCTCCTCGACGTACGAGAGCTTCTGTGCCTCCGTCGAGTCGCTGCCGAAACTGGCGATCGTCAGTCCCGACTCGATGCCGCCCGCACCGGCACCGACGACTGCCGTCGCTACCAGCAACACCACTACGACGAGCCGACTGTGTGCCACTAACGCCTCCGCGTACCGCGCCGCGAGTCCCGAAGCCATCCTGCCCGCTACTGACACTGGACGCTACTTAGCTGTTTGTATATTTCTACAATACAGCTGCCCGAGCGTCGGTCACGACCACGGCCGTCGGCGGAGTCGGTCACGACCACGACCGTCGGCGGAGTCGGTCACGACCACGACCGTCGGCGGAGTCGGCAACAGTTTTGAGCAGGTCGGCCACACCCCCCGATAGGAAGTCACTTACAGCGGGGCGACAGAGTGAGAGACAGGTAATGAGCGTCCACGAGGCGGTCGAGGCGTTGTGCGAACTCGGGTTGTCGACGTACGAGGCGGAGGTGTTCGTCGCGCTCCAGCGGCTCGGGACCGGGACCGCACAGGAGGTGAGCGAGCAGTCGGACGTGCCACGGTCACAGGTGTACGGCGCGGCAGACGACCTCGCAGCACGCGGACTGATCGAGGTGGTCGAATCCTCGCCGAAGTCGTTCCGGCCGGTGAGTCTCGCGGCCGCCCGCGAGCAGTTGGCCGCACGAGTCGAACGGGAACAGGAGCGTGCCTTCGAGAACCTCGCCGCAGTGCAGGGTGACCACGAGGAGCGCGACCACGACGGCGAGGTGTCGACACTCCGCGGTCGGGAGCCGATCCGCGACCGGGCGGTGGCCCTCGTCGACGACGCGGACGAACAGGTCGTACTCGTCGGTGTCGACGACGACCTGTTGAGCGACGCCGTCGTCGACAGTCTCTGCGGGCGTGCCGACGCAGGCGTGCCGGTCACCGTCGTCACGCCCGACGAGACAGTGCGTGAACGGGTCGGACAGAGCGACGTCCGGGTGGTCGTCGTCCCGGAGGATCACCACGGCGGATTCACTGGCGTGACGCTGCTCGTCGACGAGGCGACGGTGATGCTGTCCGTGCCGACGGAGCCGGACAGGGAGGCACCGTTCGACGAGGTGGCGCTGTGGACCGCCGAGACGAGTATCGGTCGCATCCTCGCGCGGTTCGTCCACGCCGGGATGGAGTCGGGACTCGACGACTACCCCGAGCGTCCGACGCCGCCCGCCGACGAGTGACACTGCCGGAGTGGAACTCCTTATACTTCTCCCGCTCAGAGTCGGAAGTCGATGGCGGTCGCTCGGTTCGGGGGCGTCGCCGCGGTGGTACTCGTCCTCGCCGCGGTCGTGGGCGTCGGCTGGTCGATCGGAGTCGCCGGGGCCAGCGGCAGTGCTGTGACGGCGACAGCCGACACGCAGCCGACAGCTGCCCCGGGGCCGCACTCGGGAGTCGTCGTTCACCGGAATCGAACGGCGGTCGAGCGCGCGCCGACACCGGAGACGGACACGACAGTCACCAGAATCGTCGTTTCGCCGAACGGGACCGCGACGTGGAACGTCGAGTTCCGAACGCGACTCGAATCGGACGCCGCAGTCGAGGACTACCGCGCGTTCCAGACGACGTTCCGCAACGACACGGAGGCGTTTCTCGCCTCGTTCCGCACGCGCATCCGGGACGTAGTCGGAGACGCCGAGGACGCGACCGGCAGAGAGATGACAGCGCGGAACTTCACGGCAGAGACGACGATCCAGCAGGTGCCACGCCGCTGGGGCGTCGTCCGGTACCAGTTCGAGTGGCGTGGATTCGCGCGCGTCGACGGTGACAGTCTCCTCGTCGGTGACGTGTTCGACGGCGGCTTCTTCCTCGCTCGAAACGACACGCTCGTGATCGGCGGACCTCCGGCCTCCCGTGTCGCGGTGAGCGAGCCACAACCCGACCGCGCGAGCGAGACTGTCGTCCGGTGGAGCGGCAGACGGAGTTTCGCCGACGGCAGGCCGAGTGTCGTGTTCCGCCCCGTCGTGACACCGACCGCGACTCCGTCGCCGACACCGACGACGACCTCGACCCGGACACCGGAGTCCACAGCGACGCCGACACGGACAGCCTCCCCGTCACCGACCGAGACGGGTGTCGGTGGTGGAGCGGACAGTCCGACGCTCACCCCGAGTGGGTCACCCTCACCTGCACCTGCGGGCGAGGACGGCACCGAGACAGGCAGCGGACTGCTCGACGGGCGTGTCGACCTCCTCGCACTGCTCGCGGTCGCCGGGCTCGTCGCCGTGCTGCTCGCGTTCCGGTCTGGCCTCGTCGGTAGTACTGACGGCTCGCTCGCCGGTGACGCTGACGGCTCGCTCGCCGGTGACGCTGACGACTCGCTCGCCGGTGACGCTGACGGCTCGCTCGACGCCCCGAGCGGAGGGACGACGAGCGCAGGAGAGGACACCGCCTTCACGAGCAGCGAGGTGGCGGGCGGTGAAGCTGTCGGGAGTACGAGTGACGGAGAGACCGACGACGACACAGAGGAGCGAGAGACTGACAGCGACGCGAGCAGCAGCGACGACGCGACCCCCGACGACACGGCTGGTGGGACGGTCGACACGGACGCGACGGAGTCGGGAGACGAGGCAGACGAACTTCCGGCGGCGTACCGCGCAGTACTCGCGGAGATCAGACCGCCGTTGACCGACGAAGAGCGGGTGAAACAGCTCCTCGCACGCAACGAGGGCCGGCTCCGGCAGTCGGCGGTCGCCGACCGACTCGACTGGTCGGCCTCGAAAACCTCGCGTGTTCTCTCTGGAATGGCGGACGCCGGAACCGTCGAGAAGATCCGTGTCGGCCGCGAGAACGTCGTCGATCTCGTCGTCGACGACGAGGAGTGACCAACGGGATCACCGGACGTGTGGCCGGCAGGATCACCGGACGTGTGACCGGCGAGATCACCGGACGTGTGACCGGCAGGACCACTCACCAGAATCGGTCGAGTCCAGCCTGCCGGCGCGTCGTTCCCGACGGCTCGGCGACCCACGGTGTTCGGTCCGCACGGAGTCGGTGAGGATCGAGATCGGGCGGGTCTGCCGGGTCGCGGCGCGGACAGTGCTCGCCGCAGTCCTCGTTCGGTGCGACGACACGCTCGAAGGCGGTGCAGTACGGCAGCCCGTCGTCGTCGGGGACGCAGTGCGCGCAGGCGGGGTACTGCGCCGGTCGCCACCCCTTCCCGTAGGCTCGCTCGGCGACTCGCCGCCGTCGGCGTCGTTTCTCGCGTCGCTCGACGACAGCCACCTCCGTGTGGTCCGACGCGTCGCCGAGCGGTTCGATGCCGGGCTCGTCGACCGGGAGTTGTTCCGGGTCGCGGACGACGGTGCGCTCGCCAGTCTCGGGGTCGAACTCCCAGACACCGACCGGGTCCGGCAGCCGGTTACAGTGCGCGCGGGTGACGTGACTCGCCGTGGCGAGCACCACCCGGTCGAACAGCGCGAGACTGGCGTCGATACGGAGCTGTCGGGCCAACTCCCCCGGTCTGTCGAGGTCCGGCTTGTTCTCGATGCCGACGAGTTCCCCGACCCAGTCGTCTGGGTACCGCGTCGTCTGTCGGACGGCGTCGTGTCCGTCGACCCGCTCGCGCTCGAAGAAGCCACAGTCGAGTGCCGCCTCGACAGCCGACTCGCGGCGCTGTGGGTGACAGTCGAACGCCGTCTCCGGACGGCGAGCGCGTCCGACACCCACGTCTGCCTCGATTGCGGCGGCCGGAATCGTCTCCGCCGTGATCTCCGCTCGCGCGTCGAACTCCGGGCCCGGAACCACGCCGACGACGTCGATGACACGCTGTCCGGGGTCCGCGACGGCCGCACCCAGCTGTCTGGCGAGTATCCAGTCGGTCTCCCGTTCGAGGGTGGCACACAACGCGAGTTCGAAGCTGTACTCCACGCTTCACCTGTGGTTGGTGGCTCTCAAACAAAAACTGTCGGTCACAAGATTTGATGTCGGATCGAGTCTCGTCTACCCGTCGCGCCCGACGTTGTTGAGCGCGCTGTTGAGTTCGAAGAGTTCGCGGACGACGTTGCTATCGGCAACCCTGTACCGGCGTGGGGACGTGTTCGGGACCTCTTCGACGAGCTCGACCTCGAGGGCGTCGTCGCGACCAACACGACGACGGAACGGCCCGCCAGTCTGCGCTCGCCGAACGCGGTCGAGACGGGCGGCCTCTCCGGGAAGCCGATCGAGAACCAGGCGACCGAGATGGTCCGGTTCGTCGCC
>CAKZQY010000105.1 GCA_937142015.1 uncultured Halobacteria archaeon | reverse complement strand
GACTACCCCCGCAGAGTCGTCTGGAGTGACGACGCTGTCGAACGTATCGGCTACGTTGTCAGTGTCGATCTCGGAACTGATTCTGTTGACAACGACGGAGTACGCAACTTCTGAGTCGTCGCTGTCGTCTTCATCTGACTCGATATAGAACTGTATTCATATACTAGAATAAAATATTTTTGGTCGGCCATTCACCCTCTCGCCGAGCGGTCCGTCTGCTGGCTCTATCTCTACTCCTACTCAACACCAGCGACTCACGGGCTCGATGCACAGCAGATCAGTCGTAGTCGAAAAAATCGCGTCGCGTCAGATCTACCGAACGGCGCAGTGGCTTCCGGCGACAGCGTCGAATCTACATCGCGCCGCCCGTGAATTACGCCGACGCGATCTACATCGCGCCGCCCATGCCACCCATGCCGCCCATGCCGCCGCCCATACCGCCGCCGGGACCGCCAGCGCCCTCGTCTTCGTCACCCTCGGTCGAGAGGTCACCGGCAGCGATGATGTCGTCGATCTTCAACACGAGGTTCGCGGCCTCGGCGGCAGACGACAGCGCCTGCTCCTTCGAGTGTGCGGGTTCGACGACGCCAGCCTCGAAGGTGTCCTCGACCTCGGAGGAGAACACGTTCAGTCCGGCGTGACCGCGGCCCTCCTCGTGGGCGGCCCGCAGGTCGACCAGCGTGTCGATGGAGTCGAGCCCGGCGTTCTCGGCGAGCACGCGCGGCACCAGCTCCAGCGAGTCGGCAAAGGCCTCGACGGCCAACTGCTCGCGGCCCTCGACGGAGTCCGCGTAGTCGCGGAGACGGCGCGCGAGCTCGACCTCGACGGCACCGCCGCCGGCGAGCACGCGACCGTCCGACACGGTCGTCGACACCACGTCGAGCGCGTCCTGCACACCGCGCTCTAACTCGTCGACCACGTGGTCCGTCGAGCCGCGCAGCAGCAGCGTGACGCCGTGGGCCTCCTCGGCCTCGGACTCGACGTAGAACAGCTCGTCTGCCTCGTCGCGCGTGACGGAGCCGCCCGCCACGTCTTCGGCCGTCGCGGACTCGAGATCCGACACGATGGTCGTGTCGAGGATGTTCTTCAGGAACTCCAGATCGGACTTCTTCGCGCGCCGGACGGCGAGGATGCCCTCCTTGGCGAGGTAGTGCTGGGCGAGGTCGTCGATCCCCTTCTGACAGAAGACGACGTTCGCGCCCGTCTCGGCGATCTGCTCGACCTTCTCCTGTAGCTGCTGTTCCTCCTGATCGAGGAACTGCTCCAGCTGGTCCGGGGACTCGATGTTGACCTGCGTGTCGACCTCCGTCTCCTCGACCTCGATTGGGTCGTTGAGCAGGAGAATCTCCGCGTCAGCGAACTCGCTGGGCATGTCGTCGTGAACCGGGTCCTTGTCCACGACAGCGCCCTGCAACAGCTCCGACTGACCGGCACCGCGACCGGTCTGCGTCTCGATTTTCACGTTGGCCAGGTCGACGACGTAGGAGCCGTCGTCCGCCTCGACCGTGACACCCTCGACGGCGCGGTAGACGAGATCCGACAGCACTTCCTTCTCCAGTTCCGCGCCCTTGCCGGTCATCGAGGTCTCTGCGACCTTCCGGATCGTCTCCTCGTCGTCCGGCTCGACGGACTCGGCCACCTCGTCGACTTCCTCGCGAGCCTTCTCGGAGGCGAGGTGGAACCCCTTGATCACCGCGGAGGGGTGGATGTCCTGCTCCAGCAGGTCCTCGGCGTTCTTCAGGAGCTCACCCGCGATAGCCACCGCCGTCGTCGTCCCGTCGCCGGCCTCGTCCTCCTGGGTCTCGGCGACCTCGACGATCATCTCGGCCGTCGGGTTGTCGATGTCCATCTCCGTGAGGATGGTGACGCCGTCGTTCGTGATGGTCACGTCGCCCATCGAGTCGACGAGCATCTTGTCCATCCCTTTCGGACCGAGTGTCGAACGTACTGACTCGGCGACCGCGCGCGCTGCGGAGATGTTGTACTCCTGTGCGTCCTTGTCCTTCACCCGCTGGGAGTCCTCACCCATGATGATCATGGGCTGACCCTGCATTCGCTGACTCATGCTCGTTCGAAGTGTGGTCGTAGTTCTATATAAATCCTCGGTTTCGGTGCTGTTGCGGTTCCAGCAGTCCACCGACGCGACCGGTTCCGTGTCCGTCTCCCCTCCGGTGGTTCGGCCGTGTGTGTAGCAGTCACACGCCCGTCCAATTCTGTCGTTTTCTCGTGGTCAGATCCGTCGTTTAAGTACAGATCGTCGTCGACAGGGGGCAACCAGACGGTCGAGTTCCCCCGGCGACTGTGTCACACCGACACGTTCTGCCGGAACGTTGATTAGGGTGTGAAACGTTGACACGGGTGTCGATGCCAGACACGAAGCGCGGCCGCGAACGAGAGGGGCGCAAGAAGCGCGAACAGCTCGAAGCCCGGCTCACTCGTCAGGAGTTAGAGTCACGGGAGGAAGACGACGACCTCCCGGAGTATCCCCCGTCCGATCTCGACTCGGAGTTCGTCGATCCAGAGGCCGCGGAGCTCGACCACGTCTGATACGGTCGTGCGTAGATCGTTACCACCGACGACTGACAGAGAGCACCACAGCGACGTGATACCGCCCGATACCGCGAAAGTCACGGAAAATCACTACGCACGACCGTATGACCCGACCGCCGTCGTCGGGGAGTCTACGGGCGACCGACGAGTAGCTCTTTAGTCGTTGGGACTGCGACCGCCAGTATGGACGATCAGACGAGGGAAGACGGTGGGGCACTGACAGCGTTTCTCGCGGGCGAGCGGCTGGAGGACGTGGCAATCTTTCTCGCGGACGACTACCTCGACACGGAGGGTCGGCTGGCGGAGATCGGCGATCCGGTCGACGGCGGGGTGGTGTTGGTCGTCCCCGGCGAGAAGGGACGGCGGGCGTTCGCCTCCGGAACGGGGATGGACGCGATGGAGTTCGCACAGCGCGCGATGAACGCGGACGGCGAGATCGGTCCGCGGCTCAACGGCGGCGTCTGTCCGGCAGCGCGCGGCACCGTCGACGACTCACACCGCGTCGAGTTCGTGTTCGCGTTCGCCGAAGCGGAGAACCCCGGTGTCGGTGGGCTGTACGCCGAGGGTGACGTGCTCCACGCGTACGCCCACTGCACGTGCGGAGAGAGCTACTCTCACAAGTGGGTCGTCGGAACACGCTGACAGGCGTGGGTCGTCGGAACACGCTGGCGGGCGTCGGTCGTCGGAACACGCTGACAGGCGTCGGTCGTCGGAACACGCTGGCAGGTATCTGTTCGCTCGACACCAGAGTCGCCAGTTCGTGACCGACAGTTCGAGCCGCTGTACCGAAGACTCCATTACACGGCTACCGTTTGTCTGAGGCATGAGCACGGAGTCGACCGCAGAGGCGGAGACTGGCAGCGAGCCGCCGGGTGGAGACGAGGAACACGAGAACGCGCTCCAGGACGTGATCGCCGTCGACCCGGACGACACGCCACAGGGGACAGTCAACCGACTCGACGCACACACGGGACAGGGAATCCGCCACCGTGCGTTCACGTGTCTCGTCTTCGACGAAGCGGGACGCATCCTCCTCGCACAGCGTGCGCACGGCAAGCGTCTCTGGGACACCTACTGGGACGGCACTGTCGCCTCCCACCCGGTCGACGGCCAGACGCAGGAGGAGGCGACTCGCCAGCGACTGGACGAAGAGCTCGGCGTCACCCCCGATCAGTACGACGACCTCCGCGTCACCGACCGCTTCGAGTACCGTCGCTACTACGAGAACGCCGGCTTGGAGTGGGAGGTGTGTGCCGTACTGAAAGTCACGCTGACCGACACGGATCTCGACCCCGACGAGGAGGAGATCGCCGGGCTGCTGTGGGCAGACTACGAACACCTCCACGAGAACCCCGAGTTCTACAGACAGCTCCGACTGTGTCCGTGGTTCGAGATTGCGATGCGGCGGGATCTCGGAGAGGGGTCCGAGACTGGCGTGACTCCCGAGACCGACACCGAGCGTGTCTCGGCCGGCGACGAGTGACGCGCCGCAACGGACTGAACCGTGACCGACGACATCGACCACCCCGACCGGAATAGCGAGACTGGAGAGCGACTGATACTGGACAGTTCAGCAGCGGCGACACTCCGCGAGCGAGCCGACACTGGAGCGCCCGAAGAGGTGTGCGGCGTTCTCGCCGGACAGCGCGGCGGGGACGACCGACACGAGACGGAGCCGGACCGCGTGACAGCCACGGTCGCGGTCGACAACGTCGCTCGTCCCGCACGCACGCGGTACGAACTCGACCCGGAGGCGACGCTGGCGGCGATCGAGCGAATCGAGGCGGAGGGTGACGACGTAGTCGGGTTCTACCACTCACACCCCGAGGGACCGCCGACGCCGAGTGCGGTTGACCGAGAGGCGGCGACGTGGACCGGGTACATCTACCTCATCGTCGGCCGAGACGCACTCGCGGCGTACCGCTGGACGGGAGAACGGTTCCTCCCCGTCACTGTCGAGACGGTCGACTGATACGGTCGTGCGTAGATCGTTACCACCGACGACTGATAGAGAGC
>CAKZQY010000104.1 GCA_937142015.1 uncultured Halobacteria archaeon | reverse complement strand
GCTCGGTCAGCCCAGAGAGCAGCTCCGAGAACTGCACCGCGTCACTGAGCCGCTCGAGATCGTCAGTGACCGTCCAGTACCGATCCTTGTGTTGGACGAGGTTTCGCTGCTTGAGTCGGCTCAGGTTCGTCCCGACCGTGTTCGGATGCCGATCGACCCTCTCGGCGATTTCACCCCGTGTGAACGCGCGGCCACGGTTCTCGTAGAGGAATCCGACGATCAGCTCTGCCGTCGTCGCCGCGTCGTCGTCTCCGATTGCGTCGAACCGTTCTCGGTTGATCGGCATGTCGGACGGTACGGTGTGCTGGTGTAAATGTGTGCTGATGTGCTGTGTGAGACAACGAGGGGTCGGACGCAGTGGTACGGCGTTCGATGTCCGCTGACGGCTACTGGCGCAGGTGTCTTCCCACACCCTGAACTGCCCGATCTCAGTTTTCGGGTGGAGCGAGGCTGCATCCCGATACGGACCTCCGTGCTCCCCGAAGAGCAAGATCGATTTACAAACGGCGGGTGATCAGAATTCCTCGAGTGAAGCCGTGAGAACCGTTCTGCACCACTGCCTTTGTACGTGGAACACAGACGGCCACTGTGCAGCGGCAGAGCCAGACACGCACCACCAGTTCACCCGAAGAGCGGTCGACGCTCACACGCCAGCGATGAGGCGGCGAGTGTTCGTCGCCGTCGTCTGCGTGGCGCTGATCTCGGCTGGATGTGGCGCAGACACCGGCACAGTCGCGCCGTCTGCTGGGTCGCCACCGGGATCGACCCACTCGCCGACACCACACTCGGCGTCACCCACACCCCGCTCCGGTTCCTCGACACCTTCACCGGGCACGACCGTTCGCTCGCCCGTCGCCCCGGCGTCGAGTGAGAGCCTCGTGACGGTCGCCGGCGGCTCGCTCCCAGTCGACGCAGCGACGATACTGCGGCGGGTGTACACGCTCCATGGAGCCACAGTCGAGCGGCCAGTGACGGTGCAGATCCTCTCTCCGGAGACCATCGCAGACCGACTCCCGCCGCGGCCGCAGTTCCTCCGCCGACTCGGCGTGCAGACGCAGACGACCGATCCCGCGCCCCCGACCGGCTACGTCCGAGACAGACAGGTCGTGTACGTCAGCGAGACGATTCTCGACTCTCCGGCAGAGACGGAGCGTGTGCTCGTCCACGAGTTCGCCCACACGCTGCAACAGCGGGAGCGGTGGGACGAGGCCGTCGCGGACGAACTCGACAGTGACGTGTACGACGAGTCCCTCACGATCAGGTTCCTGATCGAGGGGCACGCCGTCGTGACCGAGCGACGCTACGCCGAGCGGTACGAGGTCGAGTGGACGAGTCCGTGGGACCGCCGCTACCGGCAGGGCGGACCGATGGAACGGTTCGGCGCTGGCCTGTACGCTCTCGGTGCGGACTACGTCCAGCAGACTGTGACTCTCCAGAACGCGAGTGCGGTGTTCACCGACCCGCCGGCCGACACGACAACGCTCCTCCGCCGGATCGACGGGAGATCGACCGAGACCGCCCGCTCGGATTCGTCCACGCCCCCGTCCGGCAGGCAGCTGTTGGAGACCGTCACAGTCGGCACGAACGGCTCACGCTGGCAACGCCAGAACAGCACCCGCGTCGGCGTGTACGTCCTCCGACAGGCGCTGTCGACAGAGCTGAACGCGACACGCAGCTTGCAGGCGACGACCGGGTGGGAGACAGACGTGCTCGCAGCGTACTCGAACGACACAGCAGTCGGCTACGTGCTCGCCGTTCGGTGGCGGGACCGCGAGCACGCGGACAGGTTCGAACGCGCGGCCAGAGACGCCCTCGCTGGCCCGGGAGACCACAACGCTCGCGTGTTGCGGCCGACACCGCGAGCGACGGTGCTCCTCCTCGGTCCCGAGTCGTTCCGCCAGCGCGTGACCATCTCCACCAGAACGGGTGCAGCTCACTCCCCGTCGAGCAGGATACTCGCAGCGGCGACACCGACGAGCGAGGTAGCGACACTCCCAGCGGCGAGCAACAGCGTCGGCTCGTAGCGGATCGGCGGGTGGCCCGCAGTCGGGAGCCCGACGAGCGCGCCGTAGTCGAAGAGGTCGTTCACGAGCGCGAGGAGGAGCGCGCCACCGAGAAGTCGTCGGGTCGTCCGGCCGAGGTGAGCTACCAGCGCCGCCTCCGCGAGGAAGGCGAGGTGCGTGAGCACGATCCCCCAGTAGGCCCACAGCGAGTCGTCGTCGAAGCCGACGTAGAGGTCGACCGGGAGGTCCGGCCGAACCAGCGGAACGTTCAGCGCGACCGCAGTCCAGACGCCAGTCTCGACCAGCCAGACGACCGCCAGCGTCGACAACACCGCGAGCGGCCCCGGGACTCTGCGGTCGAGCACCGAGTCCGTGGTGTGGTCTGTCGTCCCAGCAGATCTCCGTGATCCGTCGGAAGTCGTCACGTCGGGGTCCCGTGACCGGTCGGGCGTCGCCGCGTCGACACCCCAGAAGTCCTCGGACAGCGCAGGGAGCGTCGTGGCGAGCACGAGCGTCGCCAGCGCGAGCGCAGTCGGCGAGTCGCCGTACAGCGGCCACAGCAGCGTCGGCACGGACGCCATCGTGTCGAGGTAGTAGCGCACGCCGACGAGAAACGCCACGCCGTTGCCGACGAGCAGCAGCGACACGACCCACGGTGTCGTCAGGTAGAACCGCGCGAGGGACCGCGACAGCGGATTGTGAGTCACGTCGCCGCCGCTACGCGAGCGACTGGTTTGACTTCTCTGGTCCGCCGGCGCGGAACTTCTCTGGTCCACCAACGACTGACTCGGCTCTCGAAAAACTGCTCCGTCCGACGGGCTGTCGTCTCGTCACGTCGGTCCCGACGCTGACGCCGAGCTCAGTCTTCGCGCCGGACGAACGTCACCGGGCACGGCGCGGACAGCAGGAGATCCTGTGCGGTGGAACCGAAGACGGCCTTCCCGGCCGGCGACCGGTCGCGGCCACCGACGACGAGGCGGTTGGCTCCGACTTCGTCTACGACGGCGCTCACGGCGTCACCGGGGTCGCCGACGCGACCGTCGACGTCGACTGTGACGCCCTCCTCCTCCAGCGCCTTCTTCACACGTCGCACGGAGTCGAGCCGTCGAACCACGTCTGCCACCGACCCGTCCGAGAGACCGATCTGGTCGCGTGCCTCGTCGACCTCCGCCTGCGTCTCGAAGACGTGAACGAGCGTGAGCGCCGCGCCCGCGTCTGCGAGCTCCACGCCGATCTCGGCGAACCTGTCTGCTCTCTCTCCCTCGTCTCGCCCGACTGCGATCACTGCCGATTCGATGCTCATACCTCTACTGAGGGCCCCTCGGGTCATAAATCTGTCGAAACAGATACTCGGTTGTGAGTAAAGATTTCGAGCGTTTGTCGTCTCACGCTGGCGACAACGTGTTCGGCCCCACAGGTCGGTGGCCGAGTACCGTTTACACGTCGACAACGAGACATCCACCGCCCTCGTCCAACGGCCCAGAGAGCCGCCAACGAGGGTGTCTAGTGGCAAGCACTCCGCCGTGGGGTATATTATCATCAAGCACGTGTTCGGTGTATGGACGGCGACCAGTCAACGCGCTGTATTCGGCGTGGATTCCTGCGGGGGGCAGGCGTTGCCGCCGCTGCGGCAGCGGGCGTATCGGGAACAGGGAGCGTCGCTGGAGAGAGCGAGGGTGTGTCGGTGACAATCGACGATCAGGAGTCCGACGGCGAATCTGTCGTCGTCACGTCGCTCCAGACCGACCGGGACGCGAACCTCCGAATCGTCTCCGATCAGAAGAACGAGGAGGGGTTCAATATCGGCTACGCCGACATCGAACTGAGCGCCGGTGAGACGTTCTCGAACCGCACAGTGCAGCTGAACGAACAGCCGATCAGAGAGACGAGAGTGATCCGGGCGGAAATCTACACGGACGGCCCAGCCCTCGCTCGTGACAGTGCGACTGTCGCCGTCGACGAGCCGCTGCCGGAGAACTTCGGTGTTCAACTGGTCGAGGCAGATCCCGAGGCCGGATTCAACTACCCCTACTTCTTGTTCCGTCCCGTCGGCACGCGGGAGGGCGACGTGCCGATCCTCGTCGAGCCAAACAACACCGGGACGGCGACCAACGACTTTTCGAGGCACCGTACTGAAGCGAAGGACCTCGCCGAGAGGGGAATCGCACGCCGTATCAGCGGTGAACTCGACATTCCACTTCTGGTTCCGGTCTTCCCGCGTCCTCGGGGAGACCCGGTCGATGGCACTCACTACACCCACCAACTCGATCAAGACACGCTCGAACTCTCCGGGACGGACCTCGAACGGATCGACCTGCAGCTGCTCCGGATGGTCGAACACGCGAAATCGGAGGTACTCGGGGACTCTGCGTACTCGTTCGACGACAAACTCGTGCTCAACGGGTTCTCCGCGTCGGGGAACTTCTCGGATCGGTTCACTGTTCTCCACGCCGACCGTGTCCAGTCGGTCACCGCTGGCGGGCTCAACGGGATGGCCTTACTCCCCATCGAGGAGGCGAAGGGGGAGACACTGGACTACCACGTCGGAATCGCGGACGTTCCGGAGATCACCGGCTCGGAGGTAGACCTAGACGCGTTAGACGAGGTCGACCAGTTACTCTACATGGGCAGCGAGGACGAGAACGATACAATCGGCTTCGGCGACGCGTGGACCTCCGACGAACTCGAACAGGTTGCCCTCGACGTGTACGGGCAGGACATGATTTACGAGCGGTTCCCGTTCTGTCAGGAGGCGTACCGGCAGGCTGGTGTCGAGGCGCAGTTCCGCATCTACGAGGGGGTCGGACACAATCCACGACCGGCTGCGGACGATATCGTCGAGTTCCACCGCCGGAGTCTCGACGGCGAGGACGTGAGCGAGTTCGGGCAAGACATCGTACAGAACGTCCAGTTCGAGATTGTGCCGTCGGAACCGCTCGCTGGACAGCAGGTCAGCTTCGACGCCGAGGGATCACAGGCAGCCGCGAACCGGGAGATATTCGCTTACCTCTGGACGTTCGGTGACGACGAGACGGCAGTTGGCATCGATCCCACGCACACCTTCGAGTCCGCGGGCGAGTACGACGTGACACTCGAGATCGTCACCGCTGGTGGTGTGACTGGATCAACGAGCCAGACTGTGAGTGTGGGTAGCAATCCAGACACGCCAACCGAAGCGCAAAGTCGAACCCCGACAGAGAGCCCGACGCCAACGGAGAGTCCGACACCAACGGAGAGTCCGACCCCAACGGAGAGTCCGACACCAACGGAGAGTCCGACCCCAACGGAGAGTCCGACCCCAACGGAGAGTCCGACCTCAACGGAGAGTCCGACCCCAACGGAGAGTCCGACTCCAACGGAGAGTCCGACCCCAACGGAGAGTTCGACCGCAGCGAGAACGTCGACCGAAGGTCCTGGGTTCGGCGTTGTTTCGGGACTTGCTGGTGTTGGAGGTGCGGCCGCCGGCTATCGGCTGCTACAGAGTACGCAGGGAGACGAATCCGATAGTGAGGACGGGTGACTGTTACAGCAGATCGCAAACGAATCCACTCGTTCAGCGTTGTCTCTCACCCACAGCTGTTGGTCGCCGTAGTCGGCCGATAGTGTTCCTCTCGACGGCGATCTGTCGAGAACCGAGATCGGACACGGTCACAGGCGACGGCAGAGACGGACTGCTGTGGAGGATCGGATTGGAGTGTGGTCGCCGGTCGAATTCCTTCGCAGGCTCGAACACAGGGTCGTATTCGCGCGTTCGTCCTCTCTCTCTCGGCTCTCGACACCCACTGCCAGCCCACACTCACAGCCTCAACCCACGGATAGACACAGTCGCGTCGTCGGCTCCGGAGTCGGAGTCGGCAGCTTCCACGCGGCCGATCACACGGCCGTCAGTCGCGTCCGCGAGCGCGTCGGCGTCGTCGGCGTCGAGCGCGGCGACGAACCCGGTGCCCACGTTGAACGTGCGGTGCATCTCGGCGTCGGAGACGTTGCCGACACGCTGGACGAACTCGAAGACGGGCTGTGCCCGCCACGGGTCGGTCACCTCGTAGCGGTGTGGGCCGAGTCGGTCGAGGTTGCGCCACCCGCCGCCAGTGACGTGTGCAGCACCACGGACGCCGTGCTCGCGCATCGGGTCGAGGAGGTCGGTGTAGATCCGCGTCGGCTCCAAGAGTGCCTCGCCGAGGGTGTCGTACTCCCCGAACGGACACGGATCGGTGTAGCTGTGATCTCTCGTGACCGCCTCACGCGCGAGTGTCAGCCCGTTCGAGTGGATGCCAGACGACTGCCAGCCGACGAGTGCGTCGCCCGGCTCCGCACGGGCCGGGAACAGCTCCGCCTCGGCTGCGAAGCCGGCACAGGTGCCGGCCAGATCGAGGTCGGTGATCACCTCCGGCATCACGGCCGTCTCGCCGCCCAACAACGACACGCCAGCGCGGTCGGCCCCCTCGCGGAGTCCCGCGCCGATCTCGGCCGCCACCCGCTCGCCTGGCTCCTCGACTGCGAGGTAGTCGACGAAGGCTGTGGGCTCGACGCCGGCCGCCACGAGGTCGTTCGCGTTCATCGCCACACAGTCGATCCCGATGGTGGAGTAATCGTCGAGTGCGCGCGCGACGAGGAGCTTCGTCCCGACGCCGTCTGTCGCTAACCCGAGATACTGGTCGCCGAGGTCCAGCAAGCCCGCGTAGTCGCCTCCCGCCTCGCCGCCGTCCGCGTCCTCGGACGCTGCATCCGTTCCGTCGTCGCCGACTGTGCTCCCGGCAGCGTCGATCAACGCTGTGGTCGCCGCCTCGCTCTCTTCGATGTCGACTCCCGAGTCGGCGTACGTGAGCTCCGCCTGCTCGTCTCCGTCGGTGTCCGCCGCGTCGTCTCCCATACCGACGCAGGGAGTGCGGTCGACAAAAAGCTGGTCGTGTTGCAAAGTCGTTTAGACTTCAGTAGAAACTGACCCCCGTGGACGCGGGGTCACCTCTGGTGTCCACCCGAGAGGTGCCCCATGCACATTGAATCAACTGCGAACTCTCACTCGAGAGAACCAGAGGCAAAGTCTAAACGGCTCTGCAACGCGACCGGCGGTGCGGTGCCGTGAGACACCGCCGTATTCGGGCGGCGGAGGGTGTCGAATCGACAGCAGTCCTCACAGCAGGTCAGACGACAGCGTCGACAGCAGTGAACGCGAGGTAGCCGCCGACGAGCGCGACAGTCAGCGAGCCGAGCCACGCGAGGACAGTGTTGATCATCTTTTTCCGGGAGACGCCGCTGCCGCCGGCAGCGTAGCCGGAGCCGACGATCGCGGAGACGATAATCTCGTTGAACGAGACGGGAATCCCGAACGCGACGGCAGTCTGTGCGATAGCGAAGGACGGGATCAGCGCCGCGATCGAGCGGCGTGGACCGAGACTGGAGTAGTCCTGAGCGAGCGCCTTGATCATCCGTGGCGCGCCGGTCCACGAGCCGGCGAGCAGTCCGAGTCCGCCGCCGACGAGCAGCGCGAACACCGGGAGGTCGATGCCGTCGCCGACGAGCGGAACCAGCGGGCCGATTGCCAGCCCGACCTGCGACCCACCGGCAGAGAACGCGACCAGCCCCCCGAGCACGAGCAGGAAGTGACGCTGGCCGGCAGCCTCGTCGCGGCCCACGTCGAACCGGAGGAGTCCGACAGCGACCGCCGCGAGCACCAGCGTGACCACCGTCGACCCGGACGGGAGCCCGAGCTGTGGGCCGAGTGTCCCCGCGACAGACGCCTGTTGACCCGACGGGCCGAGGACGCTGAATCCGACGTTGGCGAGAATCGCACCGACGAGTCCACCGAGCAGCGGCACCGCGACGGACTCCGGCACTCGCTGTGAGCGGAGTGTACGCGCCGTCGCGTACGCCGCGAACCCGCCGACGAACGGCACCGCCGTCCACAGGGCGACAATCTCCGTGTACTTCGGCCACGCCGGATCGCCACCCAACGCGAGTCCGACGCCGACGACCGCGCCCGTGACGGTGAACGCGGTGGCGATAGGGTAGCCCGCGAACACGCCGACAGCGACCAGAAGCGCCGCAGTGAGCAGCCCGACGATAGCGGCCGTCGCGGTGATCGTCACGCCGTCGATCAGCGCCGTCCCGACGGCCTCCGTCACGTTCGCACCCTGCAACACCGCGCCGAGAAAGCCCAGAATCCCGACGATCAGCCCGGCACGCAACACGCTGATCGCGTTGGCTCCGACCGCCGGCGCGAACGGTGTCGACCCCGACGATCCGGCCCCGATCGCCCACGCCATGAACAACGACGCGAGCGCTGCGACGACGAACAACGCGACCGTCCCGGTGGCAACCATACCCCGACTGTCCCGCTCGCGCTACAAGTGCGTGTTCAATCGGTCGTCCGAGAGTCCACTCGTACGGTCGTGCGTAGATCGTTACCACCGACGACTGACAGAGAGCACCGCAGCGACGTGATACCGCCCGATACCGCGACAGCCACGGAAAATCACTACGCACGACCGTACGACACCACGGCCGGGAGAAGAGAGAGCTCTGCTGCACCAGCGACAGACGACAACTCGGGCAGAGGGCTCGCACTGTCGCTACCGAGCCCGACAAACTCGTTCCTTGCACTAGCCTCTTGGAACTAGTAGTAGCAATCGAACCGGAACGTATTCCTACTCGGAGTTCGGAGTCGCCTCAAATGGTACTCGGCGGTGTCCAAGCGTTCAATCTCCTCTCGATACTGCTCCTGATCCTTCCAGGTCTGGGAGGAACGAAGCTGTACCTCCGGGGGGTCAACAGACAGGACAGATTCGGCCGACTCGACACTGTCGTCATCAGTATCACTGGGAGTCTCGCAGGGCTGTTGCTCATCTATCTCGGCTACTGGATCTATCTTGGGTCGCTTACGACAGACGCCCTGCTCGGCAGTGCGCCACTGTGGAAGAACCTACAGTGTCGTGTCGATGCCCTTCCGGAGCAGGTGTTCCACTACCTCCTGTTGGTACTCCTCGTCGCTGGCGGTGGCCACGGTCTCGGCTGCTGTGGTGTCCTGATGGAGCAACTTCCAGACGCACCGAACAAGACCTGGCGGACACTGTTCGAAGGGACAGAGAGCGACGACGGGGACGGGCCTGAAGGGAGTTTCATCAGGCTCTACACGGCGAGTGGCAACGAAGTCACTGGGGAGATCGACGACTGGAGTGTCGATTCGCGTAGTGTGCTCCTGAAGAACGCCGAGTGGGACGGGGACGACGACGGTCGAACGGGGGAACTGTCCGGAAGCCGGGTGTACTTCCACGAAGACGAAGTCACGCGCGTCCACGCTGAGGAACCGGGGACCGTCGACGAGAGTAGTATCGACGCGGAGCACGAGGACGCAGAGCCGAACGACAAGACTGAAAACCTCCTCGAGAGTGCCGACGGAGAAGATTCAGACGAGTGACAGCTCACTGTTGCGCGCCATCCGCGGGTACTCCGTGTAGACGTACTCCAAGAGGTCCCAGAGGTCGACATCCGCGAACTCGTCGCCCAGTTCTCGTAGTTCGTCCTCTGCCACCGGGAACTCGTCGCTGTCGGTGTTTTCGAGAGCCCGTTCACCGGTCTCGGTCAGAGTGTACACCTGCGCCGTATTTCCGAAGTCGGTCTCGCTCTCATCGTAGTCGATCAGACCGGCCGCGTCCAGTCGGTCGATGTCGTCGTAGAGGTCCGGTGAGAACGGCCCGTAGTTGTCCGCCCGGAAGTCGTACGGGGCGGCACCCTCCCGCTCCCGCTGGGCGAGGAAAACGAGCTTCTGGAAACGGGTGATACCCTCCAGTCGACCGTCCTCGACGGTGTCGAGCACCGCCAGCGGGAGTAGCTGCTCGTTCATCTGACTCTGTCTCGAACTACGGAATCCGAACACAAGGTGCTTTCGCCTCCTCACCACACCTGAACTCTCTGTTCCATCGCGTCTCGTTGTCGGCCCCGGGTTCGATGGCTCGTGACCGACAGGATAGTCGCGGTCCATCGACTGCTTCGTCTGTCGGTCACGTCGACAGCGAGCACTCGAACCGCCGACTCTCCGAGGTGGTCGTGCGCTTCCGGTCTGTCAGTTGTATAGCTTTTCTAGATTATTGACAAAAGCTCTTTGGAAGCTTCCCAAACTATTAAACCAGCGTAACTCCTACCGGAGACTGCGACACGCCGGGGTCGTCACTTCGGCAGAACGGAAGAAGTGGCGAGGGTGTTAGGACCACCCTCACCGGGGTGTCGCATTCACCCATGAACGAGTCCAACTCGCCGTCACAAGAGCGTGACGGACCGACCGACGGACAGCAGTCGAACACAGCCCAGTCGGAGACCGACGAGAACCCGCAGATCGCGGCAGCGTTCGAAGCGGCGGACACGGCGCTCGACCGCGCAGCGGAGGCGCACGACGACTACCGCGAGGCGATCACGGACGCGGTCGCGGCACTCGACGAAGTCGCGCGACTCGAAGGGCGAGAGGTGCCGGACGAGTCGAGCGGTGTCGACGACGAGTTCGCCGGAATCGACACCGGGGAACTCGACGCCGCCGCAGCGCCCGAGTACACCGACGGGACAGGGCACCTCGAACTGTACCACGCGGGACAGGTGGTGGTGCGCGCCGCGCGGACGCTGAAACGGTCGCGCGAGTTCCCGCAGGAGCGTGCGATGGGACTCGTCGAGACGAGTGCTCGCGCGTCGATCCACCTCTGTCACGAGGATGTCCCAGACGACGAACTGGCGGACGTGGCGACCGAGGCTATCGAGGGTGTCGGTGATCTCGCCGAGATGAGCAACGACGAGGCGGTCGCCGAGGCAGCCACGGAGCTGTTCGAGATCCTCTCGAAGGTCGAAGAAGTCCGTGCCGCCAACGAGGTGCAGACGGACGGCAGGGAGTAGCCACACCCGCCGTGTCAGCGAGTGAGACCACCGCGTCAGCGAGTGAGGCCGCCGCGTCAGTCGAGCGCAGCCAGCAGGTCGGAGAGTTCCTCGACCGCCGCTCTCGCGTCGGCGAGCGTCTCCGGGTCGTCGTGACCCGCAGCGATCTCGGCGGCGAGATCCGACACGGTCGCCGCGACCTGCGTGCTCTGGTCCTCGACGATCTCTGCGTACGCCTCCGGAGAACTGTCTGCCGGGCCTCGTTTGTGAACGGTACCACTTTCTGTGTGCGAGTCTGAAGTTGACATTGCTGTGTAGCGAGGCACAGCACGCGGCGACAGGGTGCCTGTGACACCCTGTCACTGCCGGTGACAGCACCGACGAGTGACGGGGCCGAGTGCTGTGCGTGTTGACGATTGTGACTCAGGCACTTGTTCGTTTCGGCGTGTGGACTGCTCGTTCAGACGAGACGGCGGCGAGTCTCGAACGCGGACACGTCGACGGCGTCCGAGACAGCGGACGGGATGCGCCACGTCCCGGGCGGTGGTTGCCGTTTTCGTATCTCAGTTCAGAATCCTTACGTACTCGTTCCATCGGCCGACGCCGCCAGTTTCTCGGCCCACTCGTCGTAGTGGTCCAACACCGCGTCCAGCCGCGGTTCGTGATTCCAGTTGTCGTGGAACGTCTCGAAGATCACTTCGACGTGCTCGCGGGTGAGACCGTAGAGGTGCGCGACGACGGCGTCGAGTTCGTGGATCAGTTCCATCTGCTCGTCGTCTGCCAGTGGCCCGTAGTCGACACCGACGGCGTCTGCCCAGTCGTCGTACTCGTCGCTCTGTGACGCGAGACGACCAGCGAGGTCCACGACACGCTGCCGGAGCGTGTCGTCGCGTCCGGGCCGCGGAATCGGGAAGGAGTTCAGTATGTGGTAGTTGAGATTGATCTCGACGAATCTGCGAGCATACCAGTCCAGCGGAATCGAGTTCAACACCCCGAGGAGGTACGCCTCGTCACGCTCGTCGCCACGAGGCCACAGGAAGTACGGTGCTTTATTCGTCAGGAATTTTTCGGGGGGAATCAGCGATGCCAACACTGTCCGCTGATTCGTACGCTGTGTCACGTCACGGAATGCGATTCTGTAATCTAGACACGGGAGCGTATCGGGATCGTTCACCCACGCTTCGTCGAACTCACTGAATCCGGATCGACTGCCAGCGTACACGTAGGAGTTCTCTCGTGCTTCTTGCAGAAAGTCGAGCATCACGTCGGGGTCGGCCCAGCCGAACCGGGTCCCTGTGTCCATGATCCATCGTTGGTCATCTGAAGGATTGATAGAGCCGCCATCCAACACGGGCCAGTAGTCGTCCGGTGGATCGTCGGTCTGGTGGATCAACTGGGTGCCGTCGTCGGCAGTCTTGTCGTTCGTTTCGTCCAGCTCGCGGTACGGTCGTGCTCTCCACTCGTCGGGTTCGTCGAGATCGAGTGGTGGATGTTCAGTCAGCTGTCGGAACACCCCAACCGAGCGCGGATCTGCCGGGAGCATCGGGAACCCGGCCGAGCCAGTCCACTCCGTCGCAGACTCCGCAGCGAGTTCGTACGGCTCCGATTCCAGTCCCCGCTGGTAGCTCTGCTCGTCTGGATACGGTCCCCGCAGCGGTAGCGTCTCGTCGCTGTCGGGCTGTGACCGCTCGAAGCTCAGGAGTCCAATCGTGAACCGCGGGCCGACACCGTCGAACACCCACCGCCCCCGATTCTTCAGGAAGGTCAGATCCTCGACGGTGCCGTTCTCCATGACGTGCCGGCGGAACTCCTCGGAGCCGGCCGCGATGAACGCGCCTCTGGGGAGCACGACGCCGACGTGACCGCCGTCCTCGGCGAGCCGCCAGAACCGCCACGAGAATCCCTTGTAGGTGTCGGGATCGCCGGCACCCATCCCCGGGAACGGTCCGCCAGCGAGCACCTGCCGTCGAGTCTCGATCTCGTCGGCTTCTCGTTCGTACTGCTCCACGAGGTCTGTCCGTTCGTCCCGCAGCTCTGCGATGATCTCGTCTTTCTCTCCGCCGTGACTCTCCTCGCGCTGGAGACCAGGGTGGTACCGCGTCCAGAACTCGTCCTCTTCGAGTGTCGCCTCCTCCCACGGCGGATTCCCGACGAGACAGTCGAATCCCGGATTCTCGCCGACGAACACCTCTGGGAACGCGGTCGGGAAGTGGAACGCGTCGACAGACGCCAGCAACTCCGTCGCGGCGTCGTAACTCGACGTGACAGTCACGTCGTCGACGTTCCGATCAGACGCGACAGCAGTGTCCACACGGTCGTCGTCGTCGATCCGCGCCGCAGCGAGCACGTCGAACCGAGCGTCTATCGACGCCAGTTCCGACTCGATCTCCGAACGGAGCGCTCGCGCCTCGGCGACCTCCTCTGCGCTCGCGTCCGCGAACTCCCCGAGACGCTCGATCTTCGCCTCGATCTCGTCCATCAGGTCCGTGTCGGTGGTGTCGGCGAAGTCGCCCAGCGACACCTGCTCACTGTCGGTGATGTCGATTTCCTCACTCACTTCCTCCAGCGTGCCGACACCAGCGAGTGAGTCACCAGTCCGCAGGTTGTAGTCCAAGAACGTCAGCGGCAGCCCGGGGACGAACGTGTGAATCCACAGCGACAGCCGCGCCAGTTCGGTCGCCAGCGGGTTCAGGTCGACGCCGTACACACACCGTCGGGCGATCTGTCTCCGGAGCACTTGATCCCGTTCGATGTCCGGCTCTGCGTCCGTGTGCTCGAACTTCGACAGCGCTTCCGTGCGGAGCGTGTGCAGTTCCTGCTCGACCGCGTCGAGGGACCGCTCGGCGAGGTAGTCGGAGAACGCCTTCTCGATCCGGTCGACAGCACCGACGAGGAAGTGTCCCGAGCCCATTGCGATGTCTGCGACACGGAAGTCGAAGAACTCCTCGGCCGCCTCGGCGTCGTCCATGTCGTCCAGTTCCGCGAGGTGGTCCTCCAGCGCGGGCTCCAGCGAGTGGTCCAGCAAGTGCTCGACGAACTTCGACTTGGTGTAGTACGTGCCGGTGGCCTTCCGCTCGCCAGAGAGCCCGTGGAGGTACACCTCGCCCTCGGCGACGATCACCTCGTCGTCCTCGTCGGTCGGCACGTACTGCTCGTCGTCGTTCAGCGTCAGGTCGCGGTCGGCCTGTGAGAGCTCCGACTCCAGCAACCCCTCGTAGATCACGCCGAACTCTCGAACACCGACGTTGCGGAAGTCTACCGGTCCCTTCACCCCCTCGTCGGGCGTCTCGTCGACCAACAGGCGGTAGAGGATCGGTGCGAACACCTCGTCGGTGAGTTCGATCTCCGCGAGTCGCGCGCCGGCCGGCGACACCGCCGGGTCCGAGGAGAGCAGTGTGCCGTCGTACTCCGGAAGCGCCCACGCACTCTGCCCGTCGTGGATCGCCTCGAACAGCCGCTGGAGTTCGCTCCAGTACGTCGTCGCGTCGCCGAACGTCGTCGACTCCTGCTGGCTGATCTGGTGGAGTTCCTTCGCCGTCTCCTTCAGCGACCGGCGTTCGTACCCCTCCGTGTAGCGTGGGAGGTGCCGTTCGTCCTCCGCGTAGGCGACGAACAACAGTCGGTAGAGGAGGTACAGCGTCATCTCGTACGTCTCGTCCAACTGCTCGCGGTCCGGGTCGTCGATCTCGCGTGCCTCGGAGATCGCCTCCGCGAGATCCGGCACGACATCGTCGTAGATACGCTGTCGGAGCCTGTTACTCAGCTTCGTCGCGTAGTCCTCCGAGTCACTCTGAATCTCTGCAAGCGTCCCGCTGTCGCGCAACGCGTCTGCGGAAAATAGTAGCCAGAGGTAGCCTGCACGGGTTGGCGAGACGAGGCTCGTATCCACTTCGACGTAGGTGTCTGTCCGCCCCCGAGAGCCGAAACTCACGTCCGGGTCCGTCGTGTACAACCGGAGTCGGTCGCCATCCGACGCGACGACGTAGTCCAGCTGCTGGCGATCTGCGGCGTTGAGCGCGTACCCGACTGGGGTGTCGTTGAAGCGACTGACTTCACTGTCGAACGGTACGTCGTCGTCGACGAACACCGCGACTGCCTGCCGCTGCCCGCTGGAGCCGTGTTTCAAGAGAAACTCCTCGCCGTCACCACGTTCGATCTCGTAGCCGAGCCCCTTCACGAGCTCCTGCCCCGATTTGTCGAGGAGCGGCTCTGCCTCGCTAGTCGCGGCGTCCCAGTCGTCTCGTTCCGGTACTCCGTGCCTGAGTTCGTGGGTCGCGAGCAGTCCTTGATTGCGAATCCCGACGAGGTCGCCGTCGAGCTTCTCGATTGCCTCACTCAGGAACCGCTGTGCTGCGATCCGCGACGGCTTTTCGAGTGCGACCGCCGCGATACGACCCGCTTGATCCGGATCGACACCGCGGACAACTTCCGGGTCCTCCCCGGACGGTCCACAGAGAACCGCCTCCTCGCCCTGTCCGTCCGTGTACGTCGCAATCAACAGAATCGGGTTCGGACGACCGTCGCGTCGATCTGTCCACGTGTCCTGAATCCACTTCTTCCGTGGACGACTCTCGGGTTCGGTGACGACGACTTCGAGTGCGTTGGGTCCTTCACCAATATAGTACGTACACGTTGCGCCTGTCCGATCAGAAGTCCAGTTCTGTCCACCCAAAGAAAGGTATGCGTCCATCGTACACACCTGTACTTTGCGTCCTTGTTAATCTTTCTACGACAAGTACGATCAGATTGTTCCCTCTCACACCGTGGGGGTAATTAGCTGAATGTGGGGCGCTAGGCTCCCTTCCTCGACGAGTTCAGCGCACCGACGGCCGACGTTCGGAAACAACGGGGGAAGCATCAATGGAGAAGTACGAACCAACGAGACACGGTCCCGACAGAATGGTGAGCGGTCAGTGGAAGTGACTATCTGATCGAAGGAAGCCGAGAAGTGTCGTAGAGCGAGTCACCGTTCGTCGTGTTGCGTTGCCTGTCAGAGACAGCGTCAGTAGACTACCGAGAGCGGAATCACAGCGTGGTGATGTGGGAATCGAGCGAAGCAGCCTCAAATCCGTGTACATGCACTCTACTACCTACAATAGAAAGAGGACTTCCCCTTCACCTGCCGGTAATGCGTGATTACGTTCACCGTCCGTCGTGTTTAATCTCCTACAAATTTTCCCTGTCGGGAGCGCTCGATCACGTCACTCACCCTGCCACCGTTGATTCCCCACTCACCACCTCGTGAGGGTCCGCTTCCCTGATCTTCACAAGTCTATCCACCAGTTCGTCCGAGAACACGACCACGTTCATCCCGCCGTCCGTCTCTCGTATCTCTGTCTCGTCTTTCCCCCACTCGTCCAAGAACTTCCTCACCCGTCGCAGAGTCTCCGGGTGAACGGTGCCACCCTCTTCGTATGCACTGATTACCTTTCGCATATCACTGGCTGACATCGTCCAGCCCCCCATAACGTTCGTGGCATACTGTTTGATGTCACGAGCGACGAACCGACCGCGCAACTTGTTCTCCGACAGTTCCCTCTCTGCCACATGCGGGGGGAAGTTCACGGCTTGTTCAAGCGGCGTCTCCGCCCGCACCGTGTCGTGGACACCCGTTTCGACACCGTCGGAGGTTCCGTCGACAGAGTCCGGGTCCTCGATGCTGTCGTGCGATTCTTCGAGATCAGTGACCCGTGTTGCCAACTCGGCGCGCTCGCGGGCAGCGATGTCTGCTATCTGCTGGACGTATTCGTCCGTCTCGTCGAGATCCTCCTCCACCTCGCCGACGTGGTTGTCTACCCCGTCGAGTCGCTGTTCGAGTGTGTCGACTCGCTGGCGGAGCTCGTCTCGCTCTTCGAGCAGCTGTCGACCCTCGGCGACGACACGGTCGACGTGTTCGTCCGACACACCGGCGTCTTCGAGGGCGTCGCTGATCGCGGTGAGGAACGACTCGCCCGTGTCCGTCTCCGACGGTGTCGAGGTGGTGTTGGCGACACTCATGCTCTTTCCTCCCACAAGATTGCTGTCGGCTCCGTCTCGGCGCTCGACACGCTCGTCACGTCTCTGTCGACGGGGCCACACCACGGACAGAACGAAGGTTCGCCGTTCGGAACCGCGAACGAGTCGGCTCCTCCGTCGACCCCACAGCCAGAATTGACGATTGTGTGTTCTTTCGGAATTGACAGTGCGTCTCTGTCGTGACCGTTATTATGGTCGGGATGTGAGTTTGTCATAGGGCTCGGGTTTCCCTGTGTGTTTGTCACAGGGCTCGGGTTTCCCAGCCTCGACAGGTGGTGTATGCACCTGTCACACCGCCGTTTCTGCGACGACGACGTGATTCGGCTGGCTAGTGACCACTGTGAGCGACACGACACTTGAAGCCACCGCTGTCTCGTCCGACTGTCTGACGCTCAGCGTACCCAATCATACCCGATTGCGTTCACAATACGTACCCAAAATTAATACTGTATACAAATTTCTTACTTTTGGGCATGCACAGATTTGTTACTCGCTGCCTCACATCCATAGCCGCGCATTGGTCCAGTGCGCGTTCGAGAAGTCGAAGATTGGCTACCAGCGTCGTTCCCGGTACTTCTCGACAGGCTGCACCGAATTCGATCACACACTACCACAGACTGTCGACGACGCCGTCCGCGCCATCCGCAGTGTTGTGATCACGACTGGTCACACCGGACGGCTGAACGCCACACCGGAGTCCCGCGTCGAATTACCCCGAACCCGTTGGAGAGTGCGAACGCCCCCCTCGAATAGACTGATCACTCCGAGTGAAACGACACCGGTATTCGTTAAAAGATCGATGACAACCAATTAGGTAGCCTCTCTTCACTACTGATAAATACGTGTAGCCACTTAGCTGGACAAACGATGGCAGAAAACGTCCACGCGGCAACTGTCACAGAACTGCTCGACTCGCTACTCACGGACCTCGGCGGGGAGTGTCTCCTCGTCGACCCGCCGGCCTCAGTCCTGCACGCTGTCGCCGGATTGGGTCCCGAGGACGACC
>CAKZQY010000103.1 GCA_937142015.1 uncultured Halobacteria archaeon | reverse complement strand
CGCCGTTCCGCCGCTGGTCGGCGGCGTCTGGCTGATCGTCACGCAGTTGCCGTTCACAGCCGGCACTGTCACGGCCATCGCCGTGCCGCTGGGTGTCGCTATCGCGGTGACGGGTTTCGGTGTCGGCACGCACGCGCTGTCGGCGGCGGCGCACCTCGGTCCGTTCTCGGATCGTGCGGCCGGCTTCGGTGTCGCCGCCAGCCTCGTGGTGTCGCTGGCGCTGACCACGGCGCTCACTGGTGGTGCGCCGGTCGCGGTCTACCTCGCGGTCGCGGCGGCGCTGGCGACGTGGTACAGCGGCGAGTTGGCGGCCGGACTGGGACGCGGTCTCGGCCGTGGTGCCGACACGACTGCGGGTGAAGCGGCTCACGCCGCCGCGCTCGGACTCATCCTCCTTGCGACGGTCGTCGTTGTCACCGGACTCACCTACTTCGCTGGCGTCCCGCGTGGACTGTTCGCCGGCGCGCGACCTGCCGCCGCGGTGGTGTTCCTCGCTGTCGCCGTGCTCGCCGTCGCCGCACGGGAAACTGTCACCCGGAGCCGGTCGTGACAGCGCGCCTGCCGGAGCACTCGACCGCGACGGGACGGACTACGCGAGCACGCGCTGCGCGACGGCAGCGAACTCGTCGATGTCGGCGGCGGCGAGTTCGTCGTGATCGAGCAAGAGTCGCTGGCGCGGACGACCGACGTCGATTGGCACTTTTTCCGTGTCGAGGATACCCTCGTCTTCCAGAGTGGTCTTCGCGCGGGAGAAGGTGGCCTTCGAGGCGATGCCGACGTTCTCACCCCACCTGCTGAGATCGTAGAGCATTCCCTCGTTGCGAGCGGTGACGAGCAACGCGACTGTGACTTCGTCGAGTGTCTCGTCGCTGACGGCGTCGAGACTGTCGAGTACCGCACGGAAGTCGCTCTCGATTGCCTCGCCGAGGTCGGCAGCGAGCGTCTCGTGGACACGGGTTCGCCCGGGCGTGCGGAGGCTGAAGCTCTCGGCGGCGTCGAACTGTGCCGTGTAGGTTGCATTGATATCGGCGACGAACGCGTCGTCGTCGGCAGCCAGCGCGACGGCACCGTCCGCAGGTGCCTGAACGACCGCGTACAGGGAGTCTTCGGTGGACACGAGCGTGTTGTCTACGTCGGCGGTCGACACACGCAGCGAGACCCGGTCGGCCTCGACGTAGTCCGCGAGCGCGGAGGCGGCGAGGAACTCGTCGCGAACGGACTTCAGGACGGACTCGCTCGCGAGCACACGCAGGTCCGAGACCCGGCTGTCCTCGTGATCCAGCTCTCCGACGGCGCGGAGAACGGACGCAGATGGATCGACGAGGAGACACTCCCCGTCGAGTTCTGCGAGTACCGAGTCGAGCAGTTCTGTCGCAGTTGTCGCGTGGATGTCTCCTGTCATCAGTCCTGTGTCTAACTCGCTGCACGTATTTATGTTTAGTGAAAACGAGCACCTAATTGGTCATCAGTAAATTCCTCAACGAATGTAGAGTGTCGTTTCACTCGGTCCGCACGGTTTTTGACCTGTCGACCTCCAACAGTCGCGCATGGATTCGACGATTCGTTCACTCGCAGTCGTGGCGGTGGCGTACGGCGGCGTGGGCGGTGGTGTGGTCGTCGGCGCAGTAGTGTTCGCTGGTCCGAACGTCGCACTCGTCGGCACCGGTCTGCTCGGTGCGGCCGGCCTCGTCGTCGGTCTCACCGGCGAGATCGACGCTCCGGGAGCAGGCGCACCGGAGACGGAAGTGTCGGCGATGGCTGGACTCCACGGAGACGGCGGCCCACTTTCGGGCATCGGAGTCGGTGGGTCGACACTGGCGGCAGCTCTCGGTGGCGGAACACTGTTGTGGAGCCTCGTTGCTATCGTGCTCACTGTGTGACCACGACTCCTCGGTCAGTCGAGCGAGGAGAAGAGACGGCGAGACAGGTGAACCGTGCTGTCGGTAGTACTACCGGGATGGAGCACGTTTCGTTGTTCTGTCAGGGAGCAGTGAGATCTCGCTGCCTCAGACGACAGCCTCACCAGACACCAACCATGTCAGACGATACGCTCGATCCGGTGACAGTCGAGCCAGCGGTCGCGGCCGTCGTGACCGAACGACCACCAGCGGAGACCGATCACACACCCGAGGAAGTTCGACTCCTCCTCGTCTACGACCGTCACCACGAGGCGTGGACACTGCCGATGGGGCGTCTCGACCCTGGCGAGTCACTCGCCGACTGCGTCTGTCGAGAAGTTCTCGAAGAGACGGGCGTCGAAGTCGCCGTGGACGGACTCGTCGGGGTGTACTCCGATCCAGCAACACAAGTGTACGAACATCGGTCCGGAAACGTCGTCCAGATGGTGACGACCGTCCTCCGGTGTTCGCCGACGACGGACGAGCCGGAGTCACTCTCTCCCGAACCGGACGATGTCGAGGAGGTTGCAGACGCCGCGTTCCGACCCCGTACGGAAGTCGTCGGAGCTGAACCACTGGACCAGTGGGTCCGTGACGCACTCGACGACGGCGATGCTGTCCTCCAGTGAGTCGACGGTGAGTGGCGCGGGGTTGACGGTCGAGGGTGAGCGGTGAGAGACAGACGGTTGAGGGTGCGCGGTGAGAGACAGACGGTCGAGGGTGAGCAGCGTGGAGGCAGGTGAGTCACTCCGAGTACGCGCGATTCCAGACCACTTGCAGCGAGAGAATCGTGAATGGGACGCCGAACGTGACGAGCGCTAGCGTCTGCACCGAACTGAGTGGCACCACGAACATCCCGACCGCGACTCCGACGACGACGACAGCAGCCAGCGTGAACGTCGTCCAGACGACGCGGCGGTCGAGTGGACCGACTGCCGTCCGCCCGAGCGGGAGGTCGAACCCCTCGACCGCGTCGGCCGCCGACTGCAAGTGTGCGGCGACCCACTCGTGATCCGCGTCGGTCGGTGTGAGAGCGATTGTCCGTGTGTCGTACACGCGGTCCGCGAGGTGCTCGTCACGGAGTGTCACGTCACGGAACGCACCGACGGGTGTGGTCCACTGTGCAGCGTCGACGAGTTCGTCGTACGCGACAACCGTCTCTCCCCGTCGTTGGTAGACGAGCCACCCGTGAGCGAGCGTGTACTCTGCCGTCCAGAGTACGCACAGCACCAGTGGGACAGCGCCGAACACGACGGCCGTGACAGCGAGCCACGGGAGTTCCCACGCACCAACCGAGACCAGCCAGACGAGAGCCAGCAGGAAAATCCGGACGAGGAGTCGGTTGGCGGCTCGCAGTAGTCCCGTTGCGATCACGGCGCGTCGGTCGGGGCGAACCTCCACCGAGGGATCAGCGTCCGGCAGTTCCACCGTCGGGGGCGTCTCGTGCTCGTCGGAGCCGGCGAACCAGCCGAACAACCCGTTCTCACGGCGGAACTGCTCCCACTCGACGACGAGCTTCACGAGGACGACGACGGCCAACAGTTCCGCCGTCTCGAGTCGAGAGCCGACGACCACTACCGCTGCGACAATCGACGCCTCGCGGAGCGGCACAGCGGCGACGCTCTCCGGCGTGGCGGTTTCGTAGCGTCGCCTCCCGAGGTACCCGCGGACGAACGTCACACCGTGGGAGACGACGAGTGAGCCCACACTCACCAGCACCGACCGATCCCGGACGACCTCGAGTGGATCGAGAGTCGCAATCAGGAACCCAGATAGGAGGAGTGTGAGAAACACCATCGCGTCGACCCACGTCGAGACGAACGGGACGCTGCGCGGGTACACCGGCGGGAGCCACCCGACGAGGTCGACGCTTCCGACACGGCGTTCGAGCGCGCTCGCCTCTGTCTTCGGCGCGGGTGTCGTCGTCGACCAGCGGTTCTCGTCTCTGTCTCCCTCGTCGTCGTGGGCTGGCGGCTGCTGGGCGAACAACGACTTCGGTACCGCGAACAGGATTGCAACGAGGAGTTCGACAGCGTAGACGAAGGTGAGCGTGTCCGCGTCCCACCCGAGTGCGATCACACCGACCAGTGGGACGACGTTCGCAATTCCCGTCGGCAGGAAATCGACGACACTGGTGGCGGATCGGTGGCTCATGTCGACTGAACTGTCGGTGCGGGGAAGAGACTGTGCAGGCGACGAGCCCTCGATCTTCGCTCTCTGTGCGTTCGATAAAGGAGATGCGAGGGGAGACCGGTCGCTGTCTCCAACGTCAGCCGGGTGGAGGTGACTCGGCCGGAAGGTATCGGCGGCTCGGGACAACAAGTGGAGTGGGTGTCAATCACGCTGCCGATGGGGGTTGTCCGTCGGTACTGGCCAGACACGCACATTGCACTGGTAGCTAGATACATCTGTACTTAAACCGCTCCGCGAGTGTCGGACGGAGAAACACGTGTCACCTCGACAGCCCGTTGCCGACAGTGCGAGCCCAACCTCTGCGGAGGGAGACGCGAGCACGACGGATCACCGCGCCTGTGAGATTTCACACTGTCCCTCTACTGCTCAGTGCTCACCGCCGTCAGACGTTCATTTTCGCTCAGCTCCGTGGCGACGACCCCTCCGAGAGAGGTAGTGAGTAGTGGAAAGAACAGTCCTGCCATCAGCGTTCCTTCCAGTGGATCTGGTCCAACGACGAGTCCACCGACACTGACAGCGAAGACCGTCGTACCGAGTGCTGCAGCGACAGTTGTGCCGGTCGTGATGCTCCCGCAGGCGATGATCGCTCCCCACGGCGTGTCGACTCCGGTTCGGTAGGCGAAGACGAGACCAGTGGTGAACAGAACGGCGACCGGAATCGTGTGGTAGACAACTGCCGGCATCTCCCCGGAGAAGAACTCCGTGGGAGCGATCAGTTGGCCGGTCGGGACGGGGTCGTTCCAGAGAAACTGGGTCAGTAGGTTGAACTCTTGACCGGCGAAAGCCCCGACCCACTTGTCTCCGCTCCCAGTGGTCTCGACGTTGGCGAGTTGGGAGTTGTAGTACAACCACCCGGCAGCTTCTGGGTTGTTGCGCGCAACCAGCGTGGCTCGCTCACTCACCACGGTGACAGCCAGCGTCGCTAGGTACCCGACGGTGAAAGCGAGAACTCCGGCGGCGAACCCTGCAGTGGCAGTCCGGTCGAGGAGACGCCTCATGCTGCACAGTCGGGACAGCGAGGGCAAAAACCCGTCGTTTACTAAGATAACGGCGTTAACAGCATGCAGAAGCTATATACCGGTCACGCGTCAACTGTCTACATGGCGCGGAAACGGCAGATCGGAATCCGAATCGACGACTCGGGGGAGATCGCCGAGGCGTGGGACGAGTACAGACAGGACTACGAGAACAAGTCGTCTGCGTTGCGACAGTTGATGCGTCGAGGGCTCGAGATAGACGGTGAGACGGACGACGCAGAGTCGGCTGAGAGAGACACACAGACGGATCTCGTCGAGTCACTGTCAGTCGGTGGCGCAGCCGCTGCTGTCGCGTGGCTCGCCGCCACTGCTGCGAGCGTCGGCAATCTTCTCACAATCTCTGCCGGTGCGCTCGTCGTCTCTGGGGTCGTCATCGTCGGCTTCGCTGCCACCGTGTTTCACCTTCGGACTAACGACCTGTGAGTGTCGCCAGAACGATGTCAGACACGACGTCCGACAGTCTGCAAACACTTCGCCGGACGATCTGCAAACCTCCTGGAGCCGCTCAAACGCCCGTTAACAAACGATAACAGACTGTAGCACAAGTTAACTCGTTTCGAAACCGTTTTGTGTCGCGAGCAAGGAGCGACTAGCGTGGTCCGAGACAGTCCCCCTATCGGCCCTCCAGCCGACCAGACGCAGCCAGCGGAGTCAGAAGCTTCGAGCGCAGGTGAACCGTTTCCTCCTGGTCCACCCCAGACAGTGGGTAGCGTGACCGGCGAGCTGTCAGTGGGTACGACCACCCCGAGGAGTGACAGCAGATGAGCTCGATAGAGAGACGGGAACTGCTCAGGTTCCTCGCGGGGGGAACAGCCGTCGGAACAGCCGGCTGCGCGGGACTGACAGGAGAGTCGTCAGAGCAGTCGGCAACGGCACAGTCGACTCAGACGAGCGATTCGCGCACCTCCACAGACGGCAGTCGGACTGCCCCCGAGGAGACACCCCGAGGCGACACGATTCGACTCCCGTCTGCGGTCACGAGCGGCGACCTCCCCGACGGCGACATTCCGCTCCGTGAAGAGGGGACAGTGACGCTGCTCAACTTCTTCACGACGTGGTGTGGTCCGTGCAGAGAGGAGATGCCGGCACTGCGACAACTGCGGAGTGAGTACGACGAGTCAGAGTTCCGTCTGGTCTCGATCACCCCACAGGTGGAGCGGGCCATGATCGAGTCGTTCTGGGAGGAGTTCGACGCCACGTGGCCAGTCGTCACAGACACGTCTCTCCGTGCGACAGAGAAGTGGAACGCGAACAGCTATCCGACGAACCTGCTGTTCGACAGTGACGGTGACCCAGCGGGAGACCGAGGTCCGAAGATCAGTGCGCGAACGTTCGACGGGTTCGACGAACTGGTCTCCCCACTCGTGTCGGAGGGGTAATCGTGGCGACGCCCTCCATCTACACACTCCTCCCGTTGGCGTTCTCGGCCGGCGCTGCGACGTTCTTCGCCCCTTGTGCCTTCCCGCTGCTGCCGGGGTACGTGTCGTACTTCGTCGGTGAGACAGCATCACGCAGCGAAACCAGCGGGACCACAGAGCCAGCCGGCTCGGCATCCGAGCCCACGGCAGAGCCGGCGACGAGTACCGGCGGACCTGCCGAGTCCGCTGGCAGTCGAGCCACGAACTCGGGAGTGGTCGGTCTCGTCGGAGGTGGTGGGACGGTCGTCGAGCAACTCCGCAGTCGGGCAGCACAGGCAGCCGTGATCGGCGGGGTTGCGAGCGCCGGAATGGTGTCCGTGTACGTGCTCCTCGCGGGGACAGCGGTGGTCCTCGGTGCGAGTGCGCTCTCCGACGTGGCCGTGTTCGAGCTCGTTGTCGGCGGCGTGTTCGTCGTCGGAGGACTCGCAATGGCGACCGGCTGGAAGCCGAGCGGGACGATCGTCCAACTCCCGGAGCGACGGCGGTCGGTCAGTGGTATCTTCCTGTTCGGCGCGTTGTACGCCGTGGCCGCAGCAGGATGTACAGCTCCACTGTTCCTCGCTGTCGTGTTACAGGGCGTGGCAGTTGGGCCGGTTGCCGGGGCGGGTGTCGCCGTGACGTACGCGCTCGGTATGGGCAGCGTGATGCTCGTCGTGGCCGGGCTCTCTGTGGCAGGGTCGTCGCTCGTGGAACGTCTCGGCCGTCACACCGGTCGACTCTACAGGCTGGCCGGCGGGCTTCTCGTCGTCTCCGGGCTCGCAGAGATCTACTACTACGTCCGCGGGTTCCCGGCGGTGATCCCAGCGTGATCGTCGCGCGTCGACAACTCTGGGTCGGCGCTGTGGTGCTGCTCACTGTTGTGGTCGCCGCCGGGTGTGGCGGTACACAGGGTTCTGCGCCGCCGACACCGACGGACACCGCGATTACCACGACAGACCCGGGAACGCGGACGACCGCGGGCACACTCCCGCCGGGTGTCACCGACGACAACGTCACCGACTCGGTCGCGTTGATCGCGTCTCACGTCGAGACGCTGTCGACACAGTCGTTCACCGTCGTCTCGACCGTTCGAATCCGTGACCTGCAGTCGAACCAAACACTGCGGCGGAGTAGGAGCATCTGGCGGATGGTTCCTACTGGAACCGTCCGCGGTGAGTTCTTCGAGACGACGACTCGCGTCGTGGACGACTCCGGCGAGGGGTCTAGCGGGCAACGCCGGGCCGAGATTGCTAGCTACCGCCGAGGCGACACGGTACTCCGTCGGACGGTCACGCAGGAGGCCCGATCGGCCGGTCCCGGGACACAGTCTGTGAACGAGAGCCGTGTCGAGTTCTCGCGCCCGACACTCACGAACGCATCCGTTCGGCTCGGTCCGGCGTTCAACAGAGATCCAATCCTCGCTGTCAGCGAGGCGACCAACGTGACGGTCAACGTCGTTCGTCGTGGTGGCACACGTCGATACCAGGTCACCGCGAGGCTACCGGACGGACCAATCAGATCCAACCGAACTGTCGGGCTCCTCGTGCGTCCCGACGGCCTCGTCACGAGAATCGAGAAACGGTACGTGAGTTCGTACAGCGAAGCCGTCTTCAGCCAGACGATACGGTTCCGTGCGATCGGCGAGACGACCGTCGAACGCCCGGACTGGTACAGTACTGCACAGAACGCGACAGACGACTGATCGACAGAACCATGTACAGACGTGAGTGGCTCAGAGCAGTTGGAACGGTTCCCGCGCTCGGAACGAGTCGCGGTGTACTGAACGCAGGGTCGTCGGCTGCGCCCGGTTCCGTTCGGTGGACGCACGACCTCGGTGACCCGACCGTCTCCTCGCCGACCGTGGTCGATGGGACTGTGTACCTCGGCCGTAAGACTGGTGACGTGGTCGCGCTCGACGCGGCAGACGGAACCGAACAGTGGGCAGTCGAGACCGACGGCAGACAGGTTTTCTCGTCGCCCGCAGTTGTCGGTGGCTCCATCTACGCCGGGAGCTTCGACGGGAACCTGTACGCACTGGACCCGTCTTCCGGCTCCGCCCGGTGGACGCACGAGACGGAGGAAGGTGAGGCAATTGTCTCGTCACCGACCGTTGCCGGTGAGACCGTCTACTTCGGGTGCAACGGCATGAATATGTGCGCACTGGACACTACAGACGGGAGTGTTCGGTGGACGAAGGAGACGAGAGGATCGTTCATATCGTCCCCGACAGTTCTCGACGGGACGGTCTACGCCGGAGGCTACGGCTCGGAGGTGTACGCCCTGAGCACCGACGACGGCAGTGTCCAGTGGCAGTATACAACCGACGCGAGTATTTTCTCTTCGGTCACAGTGGCTTCTGGGACCGCCGTCGTCGGGAGCGACGACGGGAACGTGTACGCGTTCGACGCCGCGAGTGGCTCTCTCCAGTGGACCTACGATGTCGATAGCAAAGTCCGGTCTTCCCCGACAATTGTAGACAACACGGTCTACATCGGCAGTCACGACACGAACGTCTACGCACTCCGTCTGTCGGATGGAACGAACCAGTGGAGCTACGAGACACGAGGAACGGTGTTCTCCTCACCGACTGTCGTTGGGGACACCCTCTACGTCGGGAGCGACGACGGGAACGTGTACGCGCTGGCCACAGCAGACGGCTCCGCACGGTGGACCTACGAGACGGGTGGCGAGGTCCGCTCGTCGCCGACAGTGGTCGACGGCACAATTTACGTTGGGTCTAAAGATCAGAAAGTGTACGCGATAGAGGCCGAATCGAGCGGGTCGTCCAGCGGGACGCGTGTCGATCTCGGTACACTCGGCCACGATAGCACGTGGCCAACCACACAGGCCAGTGCTGAAACGTCGACATCGACGCGAACAGCGTCCCAGCGCACAGAGACGACAGTTCGCACTGAGACGGAGACAGGTGAAACGGCGGTCGACACTGAGACGGAGATGGGAGACACGGCAGTTGGCACAGAGACAGATGGGACCACCGGCCAGAGTGCCCCCGGCCTCGGCGTCCTCGGCGGAGCCGCCGGTGTATCACTCGCGGGGTACTCGCTCTGGCGAAGCCACACCGCAGACGACACGGAGGAGTGACCAGCCGACAGCAGTCGAAGCGAACGATACTGTCGGTCACAAGTATTGATACATTGTCACGTCTCACTCTGAGTTCCGACGCGTCTCGCTGTCGACATCGGGTTCGATGGCTTGTGACCGACAGTAGAGTGCGTCTCGAAACGGGACGCTGGAGACGGGGACGGACGTTGCCCGAGCTCACGAGAGGTTCCCGCACACACCCGGTATCAGTAGTCGCCGCGCACACCCGGTATCAGTAGTCGCCGAGCACACCCAACCGCCGCGCCCGTCGAGTAGCGTAGTGGAAGACGGCGTAGCCGCTGGCGACGTACGCGGCGGCGACGACGACGAGCGTCACCAGTTCCGCGAGCGGGAACTGCCACAGCCGGGTGCCGTCCAGCATCGCTCGCTGGAGCAGGCTGCTCCCTTGTGCCAGCGGGAGGAACCGAGTCCAGCCGAGGTCGAACGCCGGTGCCGCCACCAACACGGGAAAGCCGAACTGGAGCAGACCGAGCCAGCTGCCGATCCGCTTGTACAGCACCGACAGCCCGCCGGCAGCGAAGCCGAGACCGAGCACCGAGAGAATCGACAGCCCCGCGACGGCGACGACGGTGAGGAGCGGCACCCGGAGGCTGGTACCGGTAATCACGAGCATGACCGCCAGAACCGCGCTCGACAGCAGGAACGACCGCACCACTTTGGCGACTCCCTTGGCGAAGGCGACTGGTGCGAAGCCGAACGGCGTCATGAAGTGTCGCTCGAGGGTGCCCCACTGCACCTCGCTGCCGATGTCGTTGGCGACGGAACTGTACGCCCCGACCGATAGCGTCCACAGGAAGTAGCCGACGACGATGCCCTCGATGGAGTCTGTCAGCGCCCGGCCGGCGAGCGCTCGCCCGCCGTAGAACAACAGCGCGAAGAAGAGGAGCGAGACGACGACCCCGCCGACCGCGTCGGCTGGATAGCGCACGAAGATCAGGTACTCCCGCTTCAACACCGCCAGCATCAGATCGACGACGCTCGCTCGTCGGGGCTGGCCGTCCGCGCCGCCCCCACTGCTCACTCTCTGGGCCTGGCCGCCCGCGTCGCCCCCGCTGCTCGCTCGCCGGGGCTGGCCGTCCGCGTTGCCCCCGCTGCTCGCTCTCCGGGGCTGGTCACCCGTGTCGTTTGTTCCGTTCGCGGCGGTGTCGGTCACTCGCGGGTCACCTCCAAGAACGCCGACTCCAAGTCCTGCTCGACGGTGTCCATCGACGAGACGGTGACATCGTGTTCGCGGAGCACGTCGACCAGATCGTAGAATCCCGTGGAGTCGGTCGCAACCTCGACGGTCACACGGCTGCCGTGGTGGCGCACGTCGCGCACCTCGAACTGGTCGCGGACGGCCCGCAGCGCCGCGCCGTCGAGATCGGGACTCGTCACCCGGAATCCACGAGCGTCGAGGCCCCCGAGCAGGCCGTCGACGGCGTCGTCGGCGACGATCCGGCCGTCGTTCACGATGATCACGCGGTCACAGACGTCTTCGACCACGTCCATGTCGTGGCTCGTCACGAGCGCGGTCAACCCTCGTTCGGCGACGATGCGTCGGAGTTCCCGACGGAGGGTGAGTGACGACTCGACATCCAGCCCCAGCGTCGGTTCGTCCAAGAAGACAACGTCGGCGTCGGTCGCCAACACACTCGCCAGCGACACCTTCTGTTTCATCCCGCGAGAGAGGTCACGGACCGGCGTGTCGGCCTCGGCCGCGAGATCGAGCTGGTCGAGGAGCGTGTCGTGTCGGTCGGCCACGTCGTCGGGGTTCACGCCGCCGATAGTGGCGAAGTAGCGCAGGTTCTCACGGACTGTCAGCCGCCAGTAGTCGTTGCGCGCCCCCTCCAGCATCGCGTCGACGTGACGGTACGCCGCCCGTGGGTCTGCGAGCACGTCCACACCCGCGACACGGACCGAGCCCGTGTCGGGGAGGATCATCCCGAGGAGACACTTGATCGTCGTCGTCTTCCCCGCGCCGTTGGGGCCGAGCAGGCCGACGACCGACCCCGGCTCGACGGCGAACGAGATGTCGTCGACGGCGGTGACGGCGTCGTCACCGTCGCCGAACCGCTTCGTCAACCCCTCGACGGCAATCGCCGGCTCGCCACTGGGCTGCTCGCTGGTCCCCTGCGCGACCTGAGCTGTGTCGGTGGGCGTGTCGACCCCTGTGTCGACGGTCGGGTTTCCGTCTGTGTCGGTGGGCGTGTCGCCCCCCGTGCCGACGGTCGGGTTTCCGTCTGTGTCGGTGGGCGTGTCGTCCGCCGTGTCGACAGTCGTGTCGCCGCCACCCGACCAGTCGCGGTCGCGCTCCCGCTGGCGTGCCATTACGATCGATAGGGGACCGACGGCGAAAAGCTCTGGCATGGGCTCGGTCCCAAGTGAAGACGGTCGTCGAGACACACGTGACCTGCTCAGTGACTGTGTTTAACAATCTGGATCGACTGGTAGTGTGTGTGAGACGACGGACACTACTAGGGATTGCCGGGAGTCTCTTCGGGACGGGCTGTCTCCGACTCACGGAGTCGGGGACGCCGACACAGACACGGACGGAGGCTGCGACACGGCGGCAGACCGCGACACGAACGCCGACTCGGTCGCCGACAGCCACACGATCACCGACGGACTCCCCAACAGACTCACCCACGGACTCCCCAACAGACTCACCCACAGACTCTCCAACAGACTCATCCACCGACACACCGACAGAGGAACCAGAGACGGCAGCGGAGAATCGACAGACAGCGACGGAGGCGTTCGACTACCCGACAGGTGTGCGCGAGGACACGGTGACACGCGCGCTGGTGTTGACACACCAAGCGAACCTCGCGGGAGAGTCGTTCACCGTCGAGACGAACGAACGCTTCAACCAGCGGAGCACGGCGAAGGTGGAGGGATCGCGGCGACTGTTGACCGCACGCAACGGGTCGTTCACACAGTACACGAACGGAGCAGAGACGTTCTCGCGGTCGACAGCACGGAGTCAGACGCTGTACGGCTACAGCCAACGCGTGGTGTACGACCTCGAACGGGACCAGCTGATCGCGCGTCGACTGTTGATGGGACTCGTTCAGGGCGGCGACTGGGAGCCGACGGGAACGACGACGGAGGACGGACAGCAGTATCTCGAACTCGAAGCTTCTGGTGTCGACGATCAACAGGCACTGTTGGACAACAACGTCTACTACGAGGAGACAGCCAGCGTGTCGACGTTCTTCGGCGACGGGTTAGTGACCGAGGACGGCGTCGTCCGCGAGATGGTCGTCACCGTGACGTTCTCGGGCGATACCGAGGACGCCCTCATCGAGTACCGGACGAGCGACGTGGGGTCGACGAGCGTGTCGAAGCCGTCGTGGACCGGGACAGCCAAGCGGAAGGCACCACAGTTCGAACTCTCCGTCGTCGACGACGGAACGTACCTGAAACTCCGACAGACCGGGGGCCAGTCGATCGACGTCGAGTTCGAGGTGGACGTCTCGGGAAGCGGGACGTACTTCGACGGAGAACACTCCGGCTCGACGACCGGAGAGACGCTGTACCTCTACCGCACTGGCGAGCGAAACGAGCGCGGCAACGGTGTGCTGGGCATCTCCGAAGGTTCACGTCCGTCTTCGCCTCCGCCCAGCGACTGGTCCGGTGAACGCCGTGTCGTCGTCTACGCCGACTTCGAACTGTTCCAAGACGAAGTCACTGTTTAGCTGAATGGTGGGCGCTGAACCTCTCTCCCCACCGATTCCTGCAGGGCAGTTCGTCGGAGCTATCCCATGCTCGATGGCTCGTGCCGCCAGCACGTCTCGGGCTCGATGGCTCGTGACTGCCGGGAGAGTCCCCACTCGGGAGACAGTGAGAGTCGAGTTCTCGCATCCCGTGAAACGACCGTGCCCGGGTTGACGAGCTATCTGCCGCGTCGGGGGCAGTCGTTCTCACCTGTCTGTTCGTCGCTGCCGCGTCACTGATCGTTCCATCCGTGTTGGGGCCGCCGAGTTGTCAGTTGTTCGTTCCGTTCTTCTGGATCGTTGCTGGTGTCCAACTCGCCACTGCAGTCGGCATCACTGCCACTATCCTCCACTACAGAGACCCCGACCGCGAGACCAGCGAGTGGAAGTACGATCCCTGATCCCCGCCAGAGAGTTCACCTCACGTCGAAACAGTCGGAGATCGAGACAGCCCCGCGAGTGAGCCGCACCCACGCGACGACAGCCAGCGTGAGCAGCAGCGTCAACACGACAGGCACACCCACGACCGACGGCTCGACGGTGAGTGTTTGGTTTACCCGGACGAGGGCTGGGACACTGCTGTTGGTCGGGAACAGTCCCGCGTTAGTGAAGTTCATCGCAAAGTGGATACCAATCGGCAACGCGAGGCTCTCTGTCAAAACGTACGCGGCCGTGAAGTAGACGGCACCCAACACGGCTTGGAGGACTGCGAACGTCGCCGTCGCTCCCCGAGCTGGCACGAGGGAGTGCAGGACGCCGAAGGTCACGACGCCGAGACCCACTGCGCCGACCACTGCGGTCCGCCGGGAGAGCCCTCGCGCAACGAGCCCGTCGATTCCGTTTCTGACGAGGACACCACGAAAGACGACTTCTTCCCAGAGAGCGACGCCGAGATACCCGACCGCAGCTGTCACAACCGCGACGGCCGCCAGAGGAGCCGACACAACCCCCGTCGAGAGTGTTTCGACGACTCTCACTGCTCCGACCTCCATCCAGAGCAGCATAGCGAGTGCCATTGCGACAGTCCCGATACCGACCCCGCCGACGAAGTCGTACCACCAAGACCGGTCGAGTGAGAACCCCTGTTCGGCGATTGTCCTGCCTTCGAGTCGCTTTGCGACGAGGGAGACCACGGCGGTCCCCGCGACAGCTGGCAGGATTCCCGGCGCGTTTCGTAGCAGCCCCGGAAGCGGGAGCAGTCCCACAACGAGACCGACTGGCACGAACACTGCAGCGAAGGTGACGACCGCGACGACGACCCGCCACGTCGCACGGAGACGCTCGTTCCGTTCACCGTAGAACAGTCGTCGCAGTCCACGTGACTCACCTGTGGGGTGTCTGGTGTCGTCGTCTGGGGGTGCGTGTCCCGTCATTGCAATTTTTATCCGTCACTACTTCCACTTCCGTCGTCGTGCTCAGCACCGTGATCCACCGCTCCCCCGCTGGTTTCACAATTCAGACGCGACTCGCTCGTGTGACGCATTCACCCGACGGTGGCCTTCTATCTGGAATTCAATGCGAAATAAATGAGTCGAGGCGAGTCTCGGCGTCGGTCGAACTGAGGCGAGTCTCGGCGTCGGTCGACAGCAGGTGGGGGTGTATCCACCGCCATCACGCCGCGACAGTCGACGTTCCGAACATCGTACTTCAATCTTGTGTCCGTCTGGCGGGTCGACAGGCCACGAGGGGTTTATACGGTGTTCCCGGCCCGACAGCAGCGTGTGACCAGCAATCGACGGTCCACGGCAGTCGAGAGCGCGGTGACGGAGTTCTTCGCGGCTCCGTTCCGCCTCGGGACGTACAAACGACTCGGATACCTCTTGCTCGCCTTCCCGCTCGGGCTGGCGTACTTCCTCGGCCTGACGGTCGGTGGGTCGGTCGGGCTCGGGCTCGCGGTGACGTGGGTCGGCATCCCCATCCTCCTCGGGACGCTGTTAGCCACGACCGCCGTCGCGGGCGTCGAGGCGAAGCTCACCACGGTCCTGTTGGATCGTGAGGTGTCGGTTCCGCCGGCCTTCCGCGGGGAGTTCCGACGCGCCGACGAGGGGTACCTCGACGCACTCCGGCGGTTCCTCGCCGAGCCGACGACGTGGACGAGCGTCGCGCTCGTCTTCGTCCGGTTCGTGTTCGGTATCGTCGCCTTCACCGCGACCGTGACCGCCGGGTCGGTGTTGCTCGCGCTGCTGGCGGCCCCGTTCGTCTACAACGACCCTACCGTCACGTACGTCACGACGGAGTTCGTCACCGTCGACACCCTCCCCGAAGCGATCGGCACGGCCTGTGTGGGCGTTCTGTGGCTGTTCCTCGCCGCGAACTTGCTGAACGTGCTCGCTGGCGTCGGCGGGCGACTCACCGAGGCGTTCCTCTCGGTCGGTGACGAGCCGAGACAGTGAGGTTGTCGGGACGACTCGGTCGGCGTCGACCCGGGCAACCTGCTCACGGAGTTCTTCTGCGTCGGCGTGGAGCTCGGGGCCGAGAACCGATCCGTCGACGAACAGGAGATCGAGCGACGGGAGCTCCGTCGGGTCGAGTCGGTTCGCGTCCGGTGCGTAGGCGAGCGTCGCGGTCGCCGTCTCGCTGTCGGTGCCGTAGACGGTCAGCCCGTCACTGAGCGGGTGGGGGTGATCGTACTCCCCTTCGTTCCACACGTGTCGCTCGTACTGTGTGTGGTTGAGTTCGTGGACGCCGTGGAAGTGGTCGTAGTGGGCGTGTGTGGCGAAGACGCCGTCGAGACTCGTCGTCTCGGTCGCGTGGAGCCCCTCGGTCACGTCTGGCGGCACGTCGAGCAGGACGGTCGTGTCGCCGGACTCGACGAGGAGACCGGGTCGACGCCGGCGGTCGCTCTCGGCGCAGTACTCACAGTCGCACAGCGGAGCCGGGACACCGACGGCGTCACCGGTTCCGAGACAGGTTACGTTCACGCTCGACGCTGACGGAGGGAGTTCGGGAAGAAGGGACGAAGTTGCAGGTGATCTGTTCGACCGAGTGCAGAACTGTCGGTCGTGGTCGTCACCGAGCGGGTCCGGTGACGGCTCTGGTGGGTTCGATCCACGCGCTGTCTGTCGACGAGCTAGCTACAGAATCACGTCTTCTTCCCGCTCGATCATCTCGTACTTGTTGGCAAACGTCGTCGAGCAGCTCTCACAGGCTCGTTTCTCTTCGAGCTCGGTGGCAAACGTCGTTATCTCCACCTGCTCGGTGTCGAAACTCCGACAGCTCGGGCACCGGTCGTGGTCCATCATTGTCAACTGTTAACATCCTCCAAGGCCACGAATATAAACATTTCTGTCGGGTGCTCGTCTCACGTATCTACAGGCGGAACAGGACGAGTGGCTCGGGTCGTCCGAAAATCAGAGATTTTTGGATCACGAGAATCGAAGATTCTCGAACGACTCGACCCCGAGGGTGAAGTCCGTGGGCTCTATGAACCCTCTGTTGGAAGTGCCAAATACAGTTGCGACGTGGATTGAAGACCTCAATCCGAAGCAACTGCCGGCAGTTGCAGGGGAATGTGCCGCCTCTCAAAATCCGTGCAGCGGGCATGGTGCGACGGGCAGCATCGGGTGGCGAACCCACCGAGTCCGTGAAGATCCTGTCTGACACTGTCGGTCACGCGAGTACCACTCCTCAGAGCTCGACCAGCAACGACGCGACGGCCACACAGCCTGCACCCGGCGTGGCGAGCAGGTGGTACCAGACAGCGTCTTCGCCGAACGCCTGTCGCGCGACGACGATCCACGTCAGGAGGAGGAATCCGGCGGTGACGACGAGGGCGGGAACTCGCCGGTCCACCAGCGCGCGACCGAACACGAGACTCGTGGCGAGGCTCCCGAGGAAGACCCCTGCGAGAGCGAGGAGATCGACACTGAACTGTGTGGATGGCGATCTCACTGTCTCGAACACGACTGGGAGGAATGCCACAGGTACGAGCGTGGTGAAATTCGATATATAGAACATCACTTGGACCGCAGCGAAGTACGAGACCCCGAGCAAGAGTACGACCGGCCAGTCGGAACCGACGAACGCGACTGCGGGGTGCGTGCCGGTCATCGTGTCGATCATCGGTGTCGAGCGGTGTTGTCCCGCAGCGATTTTCGACTGCGGGCTGTGCAGGCGAGCCGACTGGCGGGCAGTACCTCTCTCACAGGCCGCGTGAACTGCAACGCAGGCAAAAAGTGTGGTGGCGAACGGGAAAGGTGTGACACCCACCGGCTGGCGGTCGTCCCGGCCTGTGGACTGCTTCGTCCGTCGGTCACGTCGCCAGCGAGCACTCGAACCGCCGACTCTCCGAGGTGGTCGTGCGCTTCCGGTCTGTCAGTTGTATAGCGTTCTTGGATTATTGACAGAAGCTCTTTGGAAGCTTTCCAAACTATTAAACCAGCGCAACTC
>CAKZQY010000102.1 GCA_937142015.1 uncultured Halobacteria archaeon | reverse complement strand
GTATCACGTCGCTGCGGTGCTCTCTGTCAGTCGCCGGTGGTAACGATCTACGCACAACCGTATCACGCCGTTCGTGCAGTCGCACGTTCGAGGTCGGCCACGTAGTCGTCGAACTGCGCTGCCGCCAGTCGGTACGGCTGTCGACTCGTCGGGTCGACGCCGACGCGCTGGAACGCCGTCACGGCGTCATCACGGCCGGTGTTCCGGAGAAACTCGTGGTACGCGCTGGTGTCGAGATCGTCGTCTCGGAGCTTCGCCCGGACGCGGAGCGCACCGACCGCGCCCAGCACGTACTGGTAGCCGGTGTACGCGGGTCTGGTGCCTCGACCGAGCCAGTCGCGGCCCTCGCGGTCGGCCGGCGGTTCGACGACCGGATCGTACCGGTCGCCGAGGTCACGGTACGTCGCTCGCGCTCGCTCGGGGGTGATCTCTTCGCCGTCCTCGACCATCACTGCGAGTCGGTGGCCGAACGCCGTCGCGCGGGCGTTCCGGTAGATGTTCCCGCCGAGACACTCCACCAGACGGTTCCGTGCGGCGGCAGCGAGTCTCCCCCCACGGCGTGTCAGGTGCTCGGCGAGCAGGATTTCGTGGAGGATCGACGGTACTTCACACACGGCCGTCCGGCTGTTCGCGTACCGGGTCGGCCCCTCTGTGTGGTAGTCGACGTTGATCGCGTGGCCGAGTTCGTGGGCCACGTAGAATGTCGTCCGCACGTCCTCGCGGAAGTTCGCCAGCACGAAGGCCCCGTCTGCGGGCGCGGAGGGGCAGTAGGCCGGGATGTCCGTGCGCTTGTTCTGTGTGGGGAACACGTCGATTCGGCGCTCGTCGAAGTACCGCTCGACACGGGCGACGTACGACTCACCGAGTGGTGCGAGGGCGTCGACGATCAACTCCCGCGCCTCCGGGTACGACACCTCGGGATTTGCCGTCTTCGGGGTGTTGTCGCCGCTCCCGACGACTGGGACGCGCGTATCCCACGGCCGGAGGGTGTCGAGTCCGAGTCGATCACGGCGGAGTCGGCGGGCGCGGTCGAACGGCTCCCGGTTGTCGGGCACCGCGTGCAGCAGTGTCTCGTGTACTGCTTCGGGACAGGTACAGACCACACCCGTCGCGGGGTAGCTATCGTCAGACAGCGCCCACTCGCGGATCGAGTCGTACCCGCGGACCTCGGTGGTCGCGGCGGCGGCGGCGAGCTTCTCGGCGACCGCTCGTGTCAACACGTGCTCGAAGCGGTCCATCTCCGTGCGGTAGGTCTCGTACACCCGCCGTCGGTAGTCGCGGTCTTCGTGGCTGAGCTGTTCGACGACGTTCCCGTAACGGAGTTCGACGCTCTCGCCGTCTGGGCGCTCGACCGTCCCGGGCTGGAAGTCACCGTCGGTGACGGCGCGGACTGTCCGCGTCGGCGCGGTCCGTGGCTCCTCGAAGGCGGCGATGGTCTCTTCGACTGCTGGCTCCCGGGTGTGGGTGCCGGCGTCTCGGAGGTTCTCGGCGTAGCGGCCGTCGCGGTCGAGCGCGTCGAGCCACGCGTCGAACTGTGCGCGGTCCACCGCGGCGAGTCGTCGTCTGACGGCCGCGACAACCGGCTCGAGGGCGCTCGTGAGTTCGCGGTCCGCCCGCCCCACGTCGGCTGCCGCGTCGTCTTCGGTGTGGACGTTCGGGTACAGTTCCGCGTACAGCGCGAGGCTGGCACGGCGCTCGTGACAGTCGACCGTCGCAGTGAGCAGGTCGTCGAGCGCTGCGGGTCCGGTGAGCGGCTTCGACGCGCGGGCTTCGAGTGCCGCGAGTCTGTCTCGGAACTCCTCGGCGGCCTCGTGCCACGCGGCCGGGCTGTCGAAGATGCGCGTCAGGTCGAACCTGTGCTCCGTGTCGATCTCGTGTCGATGTGGGAGACTCATTGCTGTGTGGTGTGGGGTGGTTGTGGTGGTGTGAGGTGGTTGTGGTGGCGTGGGGTGGTTGTGGTGGTGTGATACAGTTTGACCGTCCTAGTGAACTGGTGTCGCCAGTTCCCTGACGAGCAGTGTACTCCGTCGGGGTCTCCCCTCGGTAGTCACCGAGACAGACAGCCGGCCAGCTGTCGACCCGTCTGACAGTCAGCCGACGCAGGTGTTCCCGAACTCCCCGCGACGGCCACAGTCGCTCGCAACGCCACACGAGAGACTCGCGTGCGAGACAGGGTCCGCTGGCCGAGCAGGCTCCGCGTCGGGCAGGTCTCACGCGGCCGAGCGAGCCCGTACAGGAGCGAATCCGGCGGACGAGCAGAGTCGTCCACGAGAACTCAACAGGTCATCGGTCGCCGTCCGTTGGTGACACGGTGGCGGTCGGTGGTAAATCAACCTTCGCCGCCCGTGTGAGTGAGTGTCGTGATAGGGTCGTGCGTGGTGATTTATTCGAGACAACGGTGACATCGGGCAGTATCGGTCCCACGAGACGCGGACTGTCGAGAGTCGACTGCAAAAACCTACGCACGACCCTACGAGACGAGGTGGCGACACGGCACACCCCTCGCACACCACCGTTTCTTTTTCTGTCTTCGGGCACGTTACTGGAGACGATGTCAAACCTCGTGTTGTACGAACTGCAGGGCTGTCCGTACTGTGCGAAAGTGAAGAACAAGCTCTCGGAACTCGACTTGGAGTACGAGTCCCGCTCCGTGCCGCGCTCGCACGGCCAGCGCACGGAGGTCGAAGCGATCAGCGGCCAGACTGGCGTGCCGGTACTGGTCGACGAAGAACACGGCGTCGAGGGGATGCCGGAGTCCGACGACATCGTGGCGTATCTGGAGGAGACGTACGGCGGCGGTGCAGCCTGAGTCTTCGGTGATCACCGGGGTTGGCTGTGCGACCTTACGAAATAGTTGCCAGGATAGAATAGCTAGTTTAACGACTTCGACAACCACGTTCGCACCCACTGAGTTGAGTCCCTAGACGAAAGCAATTGATTACAGACAAGAACTGGAAATTCTGTTTGGTCAAATTTAAACTACTCCCCCGATACTAGGGACTGTGAAACTCGATTGGGTTCGTGTGCGGAACTATCGGAGTATCAGAGACACAGGCGAGGTCAGCATCGAGGAGGATATAACCACCTTCGTCGGAAAAAACGAGAGCGGCAAGACTTCGTTCTTCTGGGCGGTCGACAAACTAGACGAGACATCTACGTTCGACAGGAAGCAGATAAACATCAAAGTCAGAGATAATCTCGACGACAACTTTCCGGTCGTCTCGGCGCGGTTCCTCCCAGAGCCGGGGGACAAACTGTACCCGGGTGACGACACAGCATCGCCGTCGAGTAACGCCTCGACACCGGTCGACTCCGAGCAGTACGGCGTGGTCGTGTACAAATATCGAGATGGACGACTCCGGGGTGTCGTCGAGACACCCCCAGAGGAGGACGACAGCGGGGTTCTCGTCAGGGAACATCTGCTCACGTACCTCCGGAGTGTGGCCGGACAGACACACGAGAGTATCGAAGCAGCTAGACGAGTAACGCCTCTCGTGAATCAAGGTGGTGTCGAGGTGTCGTTCGACGATACGTGGAAAGATCAAATTCGAGAAGCAGCAGACGAAGTGGCAGAAGCGGACCTGCCAGAAATCAATCGGACGATAGAAGACGTATTGAGAGTTATCAACCGGAGAAGTAATCTAACTAGCACCGACGAGTACATTCAGAAGGCGCTCGAGGATCTCTCCGACAGGCTGGCCGACGACCTTGATGTTGTGAGGCTCGGCGACTGTCTCCCGCAGATCGAGTACAGAGACGGATTTACCCCGCTACAGTCCGAGAGAGAACGGGGAGACTTGATTGAGAGCTCAGATGAGTTTTGCTACTTGCTCGAACTCGGGGGGTTAGACTACGCTGATTTACACGCGATGGAGAGGACTAAACACAGTCAGATGCGGGGAAAGGCAGAAGACAAAATTGAGGATGATATTGAACAGTGGGAACAGAAGTATGTCACCCCGTCGATCCAGTACGACAGGTCGAACGATATTATTGAAATACTGTTTAAAGATAAAAAACTGTATGAGAATATTAACGACGTTCCAAAGCAATCTCAGCTCCGCGATGTCAATCGCACGAGGCTACCTGTCGACTTGCGGAGTCGTGGATTTCAACGGTTCTTGGGTGCATTTGCCGAACAGCGTGGACGGTCAACTGCTGGACGAGCAACTGAGGGAGAGGTACATCTCTACGACGACCCTGCTGTCCACCTCCACCCCGAGGGAAAGCGAAACTGGTTGGACATGATTGAGGACGAGACTGACGGTGCTCAATTTATGTACGCGACACACTCGCCGTTCCTGATCAGAGAGGGCTACCCAAACCGGATTAGGATCGTACGGGATATGCCCGAGCCACAAGAGACCAGTAGTGGAGGCGGTGCAGACGACGAGGTTGGAGGAACACAGGTCACCGCCAATATTATCGAGGGAAATAAAACAATACTTGAACCAGTGAGGCACGCGATTGGTCTCAATTACGGTGACTCACCGTTCGTGAGCAAACGGACAATTATCGTCGAAGGTCCCTCAGACTACTTTATTCTTAAGGGTATACTTAGTTACTTCGAAAACCACTACGACGGAGAAGTTCTCTCCGAGAACGAAGTAACTGTCCATCCGGCAGATGGTGTCGATTCTATCCCGAAAGTCGAGAAGCGTTTCTATCGAGAGGGTCTGAAGTACTGTATTCTGTTGGATGCTGACGACGGACTCGGGGATTTAGGTAACAGTCTTATCAACGAAGAAAAAGTATTCTTTGTAGACGGAAATCATGAGGACAACAGAGAAGAGATAGAAGAAGCACGGAACGGCAGGAACCCAAAATTAAGTGGAAAAGAAATTGAAGACGTTCTGCCGACCGGGCTCTACGTAGAGTGTGTGGACGCAGTGTACTCTTCTCCAGAATTTAACCAGGTAATTAAAAAATATAACCTTAATAATTACAATAAAATTGGAAATCTACCTTCAGGTTTTAAACCACCTAGTGTTATTAATGAGATCGAATCAGAGTTTTCTAATCAAGGATATAACAGACTTAAAGTAAGAAAGACTAAAGTCAGCAAAAAGCTAAAAGAAAAATTGGAAGAGAATAACTTTGATAAAAAATATGAAGATGACTTAGATGAAATGTTTGCTAAAATACTTGGTCCAATGAACTCTGTGTTGTACGACTAATTCAGACCAGAGGGGTCCCACACCCTTCGAATATAGATCTGACTGCAGCGAACACAAGAACCAAACCGCTAGACCCCGTGGGAACGATACACATGGACGTACGCGTACGCGGCAGCGGTCCGGCAGGTCCGTTCCTCGGGGCCACGTCGTTGTTAGAGACGGAGTGGGAGTTGGCGCTCCCAGTCGAGGTCGAGATCAGGGAGAACCCGGACGAGCGGACACACGCGGCCCACTACGACGACAGACACGAGCTCGTCATCTCGCGGAAGGCGGCGACGAGCGCGATGGCGCGCGAGCTCGCGCTCCACGAACTCGCACACATGGTGCGTTACGAGAACGACCACCCGTCACACACACAGTCGACAGACGAGGCGTTGTTCCTCGCGCTGGCGGGGCAGTCAGTCGAGCGGCGGAAAGTCACCCACTGCTACCAGATCGCCAACCACATGAAGGACATCTACGCCGACGACATCACACTCTCCGTCGCGCCCGCCGAGAAGCTGGTGACGTTCTTCGAGTCACAGCTCGCCGCCACGCTGGCCGACCGGCCGACAGACGGGCTCTACCCCGAGTCGAGCGTGGACACGACGGAAGCCGACCCGGAGATCGCCGTCGTCAACGCCGCGTTCGCGCTGGCGATGGTGGAGCGACACGATCTCGTCGACGAGGACCACCGCATCTACGCGCTCGCAGACGCACTCGCCGGTGACGCGCCCGGGGTGGATCTCGACCACTTCCGCGAGAAGTTCCGCTCGCTCGCGCGTCAGCCCACCGAGTCCGACTACCGGAAGGATCTCGTCGACGTGACGCGCGCCTACGCCGCCGAGAGCACTGCACGCGGTCCCGGACAGCCCGCCTCCGACTGACCGACAGTGTAGCGCTACTCGGGGTCGGGGACTGTCGCTGGCTGCTCACAACAGCGTCGATCACAGACTGTCGCCGGGTGCGCCCGCGACGAACACGTCGCTGCTGAACGTTCGAATCTCGCGGCCGTTGGCGTCGTACAGCGTGAGGAACGATCCCTCCACGTCCTTCTTGACGGCGTCGGGGAACGTCTGGTTCGTCACCCGGTGCCCGTTCTGGAAGCGTACGGTGTAAGCCATCGACTGCCGTTCGACCGCGGCTGTGTTACTCGTTTCGGGGACGGGGCTGTCTTCACCGGCCGTACTCGGAGTGCGCTGTGGTCAGTTTCTCGGGGGCGGTCCGCAGGAAGTAGTCGAGGACCGTCGTCGGAGCCTCGCCGACGAGCGCGTACGGGACGGAGTGACGCTCGGGTGGTTCGTCTCTCGGAAACTCGATCTGCCAGTGATTCGGTCCGAGTCGCTCGTGGTCGTCGTCTTGGTGGAGTCCAACTGTCGGTGTGAACTCCCGTGGAAACGGGTCTTCGTCGCGGTACCGCTGTTCGACATCGAACGCTGACGCGACCGTGTCGATCCACTGCAGCCGGAAGGTGTCTCTCCCGGCTCGCTCGTCGTCCGCTGCGTCGTGCTGTACGTACCACTGAATTTCGACCGTCGCGTACGCGACTGGGTGTGTGGGAGCGTGAACAGCGGTCTCGACGAGAGCGACGAGCGTGTCGCGCCGGTGACGATCCGGCTCGTAGTACGTCTCGTGGCCGTGGCCAGTCAGGTACTCGGCCAGACTGTCGAACACGTCACGTTCCGTGTCGAAGGGAGGAAGGCCAGCGAGAAACATACTCACTGGTTCGCGTCCGCCGCTCGGGAGTCGAGTCGATCCGCGTCGGGAGAGAGCCCGAACCGGTCTCTGTGTCGCTGGAACGTCACGGCGACGTCGATGCTCGATCGGAGGTGTTCGCGGGACTCCCACCGGTGGGCGACGCGCTCACGGCGACGACGTTCCGCTGCGGTGAGTGACTCGTCGATTGTGAGTCGGAGCTCCGTCGGCGAGTCGACGTCGAACTCAGTCTGCCACGCCTCGATCTCGTCGGCGATCTCCGTCCGCAGAGTCGTGAGCTCCGCTGTGCTCCGCTCGGCTAGTTCGAGCACGTGGTCGAGCATCTTCCGCTCTGGATCTGGCTTGTAGAGTGTCGCCCGGCTCCCGCTGGACTGTTCGGTGGTCAGTACGCCGCGCTCGACGAACTGTGAGAGGTACTTCCGCGCCGTCTTGGGTGCGACGTTGGCTCGCTGTGCGACCCACTGCGCAGACCGAGGCTGCCGGAGTGTTTCGGCAACTGACTCGACTCGCTCTCGACTCTCCATCTCCTCGGGCCAGTCGGTCTCCCACGCCTCCCCGAGCGGCTGTCGGTCGTCCGGGTTCTCTCCTGTCCCCGTGGGCTCGTCGGTCACAACGACTCGTCTGTGATCGAGAGAGGAATAGTTTCCGGTAGCAGGATACTACTCCGTTACTTCGTCACAGACCGACACGAGCAGGTCCCCCGTCTGTCGAGAACGAGCGGGCCGGTTTAAGTACGGAGACGCAGAACTACCGCGTATGCGATACGTCGTAGCCACAGACACCGTCGAGACGAGCGAACTGGTGGCAGACTACCTCGCCGGTCGACTCGATCCGGACGACGAGGTGTACGCGGTCAACTCACAGTTCGGCGGCGACGAGACGAGCTCGGACGAACTCCGCGAGGGAGAGGCAGCACTCGCGGAGTTCGAGGCGGCAGTCGACGGAGAGGCGACGGTGGAAACCCACCAGTTCGTCCGTGGAAACCGCCCGGAAGAGGACGTGTTGCAGTACGCCGACGAGGTCGACGCAGACGAACTGGTCTTCTCCGTCCGCGACAGATCACCGGCTGGAAAGGCTATCTTCGGCAGCGTGAGTCAACGGCTCCTGTTGCAGTCCGACCGCCCGATGCGTGTCGTCCCGCGCGAGGAGTGAGACGTGTCACCACACGAGACGTGTCACCGTACGGGCATCCGTTCGCCGTGACCGGACCCGCTGTGAGACGTATCACCGTACGGCACCGTACTCACGCGGCGGAACACCGCCTCGGGGTCTTTCGACCGGAACCACGCCCACCGTGTGCGGACGAGCAGCGACACCTTCCGCAGGCTGCTCAGCTCCGGCGTCGCAGTGAGCGTGTCGTAGCCACGTTGCCGGATCAGCCGGTGGTGGTCCGCGTACAACACCGCAGCGAGCAACACCGCGAACTGGCAGTCCTCCGGGAGGTACTTGATCCCGGCGACACCCTCCTTGTACAGCTGTTCCGTGCGGCGCATCTCGTGGCGAATCGCCGCCGCGACGTTCTCGTCGAACTCGAAGTTCAGAAGCTGTGACTCCGACACGTCGTACGTCGACAGCGTCTCCTGTGGGAGGTAGATCCGGTCCCGCTCGACGATGTCCTCGTGTACGTCCCGCAGGAAGTTCGTCATCTGGAACGCCTCACCGAGGGCGGTGGCGTGCGACAGCGCCGTCTCGTGGTCGTCCGGGTCCATGACCGCGGTCATCATCCGTCCGACCGCCGCCGCAGAGCCGTCAATGTACGCCTCCAGTTGGTCGTACGTCTCGTAGCGATCCGTGTCGATGTCAGCCTCCATCGCGTCGACGAACACCTCGACGTCGTCGGCGTCGATGTCGTGGGCCTCCCGCATCTCCGCGAACGCTGCGAGCACGGCGTCGTCCGTCTCCCGACGGCCGAGCGCGGTCTCGCGGAGTCGCTCCAACTCCGCCCGCTGCTCGTCCGGCGGCGCTGTCTCGGCCGCGTCGACGACCTCGTCTGCGACTCGGAAGAACGCGTACAACACGTAGGTGGGCTGGCGGACGCGCTCTGGCAGCAGCCGCGTGGCGAAGTGGAACGTCTTCCCCGTGCGCTGTTGGATCTGCTTGCTCCGCTCGATCTGGTCGTCCGCTACCATGGGTCGCCGGTCACACCCCACTCGACTGTGACTCGGCTCTCTCCACTCTGGCAGGTCCCACACATGTCTAAGTGTAGTAGTGCCGCCAGCCTCATAACAGTTGGCCTGGAATTTCGCGTTACGACGGCACGGTACGCCCGCCCGAAGATGCCGGCCTGTCGACGGCGAACTGTGGGCCTGTCGACGGCGAACTGTGGGCCT
>CAKZQY010000101.1 GCA_937142015.1 uncultured Halobacteria archaeon | reverse complement strand
AGGCAGTCGCCGAGGCGGCGACGGAGCTGTTCGAGATCCTCTCGAAGGTCGAAGAAGTCCGCGCTGCGAGTGAGGTGGACGTACGCGAGGCGTAACACGTACCAGTCAGTCGCGGTCAGTCAGCTGGAGAGCGGCGGTGGCTGTCCCAGCAGCTTTATAACAGTTCGACTTTGCAGGCAGTCTACAGTGCAGTGTCACTTCGTCCCACGCAGAGATCGCTGTTCGACAGAGCACCAGAAAGGATTTTTCCGTCGATCACCGCCCTCCGTCTGGATGCCCTCGACGCTCGTCCACGTCGCTCTCGCCGGACTGCTCGCGGCCGCGCTGTTGCCAGACGACTATTTCGACCGCCGGGCGGTAGTGATCGTGCTGGGGGTCACCGTCCTCCCGGACTTGGACGTATTCTTCGGGTTCCTGATCGACGGCGCGCACCGCTCGCTGGGACACACGCTCCTGTTGCCGGGGCTGGCTGCCCTGCTGCTCGCGGCCGATCTCCGCGTCCGCGAGCGGTCGACTGTTCGCCGACTGTTGGGGCCGGGCGGCGGACCGGTGTCGAGCGTCGGTGTCGCGGCGTTCGTCGTCGCCGGAATCGGTCTCGACTACGTCGTCAACGGCGCGAACCTGTTTTGGCCGCTCCACGACCAGTTCTACACCGCCAACGGGAAGGCGGTCGTCTCGAACCAGCGCGGGTTCGTCCAGACGTTCCTCGACCTCTCGCCGGAGCCGCCGAGTGACAGTAGCGGAGGGAACGGTGGCAGCCAGCCGCGGACGACGGACAACACACACTACAGCACTGGCGTCGATCCCTCCGCAGGGAAGGAGAAACAGAACGTCGAACGGGTGTTCCCGCTCGTCCGCTCCGGCTAGCAACTGCTGCTCGTCGCCGCCGGAACGCTCGCTGTCGGCGTGAAACTCGCGCTCGTCGGCGAGGAGTGATATACTGTCGGTCACAAGTGTTGAAGATTGTTGCGTGTCACTCGGGGTTCCAACGCGTCTCGCCCCGGTTCTATCGACCCCCGGGTTCGATGGCTAGTGACCGACAGGATAGACGAACGCGGCAGCGACGGGACCGACGAACGGCACCGCAGCGACAGCACCCATCACGACACCAGCCGCGACAGAGACAGCCAGCGCGGCGAGCCAGCCGGCAGGAGGTACGCCGCCGCGAGCGACCAGACGAGGAGGAACAGGCCGACTGCGAGGACGAAGAGCACGAACAGCCCACCGCCCAGCGCCGCGCCGGTCGTCGTATGTTGATCACAGATCGAACCAGTCAGTCACGTCTGACTCCGTCGGTGAGTAGTAGTAGACCAGATCGCCTTCGACGACGGCGTAGGCGTCGAGATCGACGTCGTGGATCACGCGTTTCCCGGAGTCGATCGCCACGTCGACGAGATCTTCGAGTGAGTCGGTGCGGATGTACTCCTTCTCCGTCTTCGTCGGGATCTCGCCGCGGGAGATCCACTCGTCGTAGCGTTCGCGGGCGATCTCCGCTCGAATCGCGCGGTGGTCGATCCGCCGGTAGCGGTAGCCGATAGCGCCCGCGATCAGCAGCATCACCAGTCCGCCCCCAGCGAGTCCGAGCGTGGTCGTGGTGAGTGCGAGACCGCCGGCGCTGCGCTGGTCGGCGGGTGTCTGTGGAATCGGTGTCGGGGTCTCTTCTGGCATCGACTGCTGGGTGTCGGAGGCGTTGAGCGTCTCGCCGAGTCGGTAGGACTGTTGGTTCAACACCAGCGGTGTGCTGGCGGCGAGTTGGCCCTCGTACGCTTCGGAGTCGTACGTCACGTTCAACACCAACTCCACACGCAGACGCCCGGCGAGCCCGATGGCGGATCGTTTCTCGCGGACGTCGTCCCGAATCGCCGTGACGTTCACCGTCGTGTTCGCCCAGTGTGGTCCGCCGTCGAGTTCACCGCGGGAGACGGCGAGTGGGCGCTGCGACTCGAAGAACACCTGTCCCTCCCGACTCCCGACTAACACGAGTGAGAGCCGACTGGTCACGTTCGCCGTCGGCGGTGGCCCGTCCGCGCGTGTGCCGTTGGTCCGGACGTGGAACGTGAGATTCGGCGTCGACTGGAAGAAGTACACCGGCATGTTCTCCAGCCGTTGCCCCTCGTCGTACAGCGCGGTTCCGTTGGTCACGTTCGCGCTCGTCTCGACACGGCTGGTGTACGACTGGACGTTCACCGGCTCCGGCTCCGGCCTGACCGGTTCTGTCGACGGCTCTGTCTGGTCTGCGGTCGCCGCGGTGACGAACGCGCCGGCGAGTGCTGCTGCACCGATCAGTGCGAGCACGACCGGCACTGTCAGCCCGCCTCTGACGATCAGCTTGTCTGCGGTGTCTGCCGTCGACATCTGTCGGTGTCTCTCTGTCGTCGTCTGTTTCGCGCTCTCGGACCGCATCTGCGAGCCTAGCACCACTGCGGTCGACTCAGACGCCGAACCGCTGAATTGTCCACTCTGTCGAAACGTATGAGGGTCCCGACAAAAACCTACCTGATGCTGTCACGCAGCGCCGCGTTTCTTGTCGGCTTCATTCAACGGTTCTCGGCGGCGGTGAGCAGTTCGTACTCGTCGTTGTCGTCCATCGGCGTACTGACCGTCCCGTTGCTGTCGGAGTCCCCCGCGATCAATTCGACCTCCCGACACTGCTACGCTGCCACCGTGTCACGGTTGTGCTGTCTGACGCGACTGTCCACAGCGTTCTATCTCGTGTGAACACGAGTTCCGACCGCGACTGCTGCACTCTCCTCTTACTCCTCCTCTTCTTCCTCTTCCTCTTCTTCCTCTTCCTCTTCCTCTTCT
>CAKZQY010000100.1 GCA_937142015.1 uncultured Halobacteria archaeon | reverse complement strand
GTCTCTTACCCACAACTGTCGGTTGCTGTGATCGGTCGATAGAGCGCTTCTTGCCGTTGATTTACCAACGGTCGAGACCGCACACAGTCACAGGCGGGAGCAGAGACGGGCTGCCGTCGAGGGTCGAATTGGCGTGCAGCCGCCGGCCGGATCTCCTCGCAGAGCGGACGACAGTGTCGAATTCTCGCGCTCGTCGTCTCTCTCGGCTGTCGATCCGCCGCTCGCTCGCTGTGCGACTCGTGGGTATACTGTCGGTCACAGCCATCGAACCCGGGGGTCGACAGAACCGGGGCGGGACGCGTTGGAACCCCGAGTGACACGCAACAACCTCTCAACACTTGTGACCGACAGTATAAGAAACAGGAGTTCAGTCGTGTGGAGGAAGTCGAGAATCGGACTCGACGCGAGGCTGGCTCTCCCCGCCCGCGAACGGTCGATTTATGCGGAGACAGCGGTGAGAGACAGGCATGGACGTGAAGTCGCGGCACCACCTCCGGTCGGACGAGATCGATACGATCAAGACCGCGCTGGCAGACCGGCTGGGTGTGTCACTCGACAGTGACGCGTTCGAACTCGTCGAGCTGACGGACTCGGCGTTCGATCTGGTGTTGGTGGACGGCGACCCGGACGTGTTGTACCTCGACGAGGAGCCGTTCCTCACCGTTCGCGGGGCGAACGACCACACGCCCGAGACCGGCGTGGTGACGGTCGACGCCGGTGCCGTGTCGTTCGTCTCCGACGGCGCGGACGTGATGCGACCCGGAATCACGGCCGCCGACGAGACGATCTCCGAGGGTGACCTCGTCGCGGTCGCCGAGGAGAGTCACGGGAAGGTGCTCGCTGTCGGCCGTGCGCTCGCCGACGGCGACGAGATGGTCGGTGACGAGGGGAAAGTCGTCTCCTCGATCCACCACGTCGGTGACGACCTCTACCAGTTCTCCGTGTGAGCGGTCACAGTCGTGCAGCGTGTCGGACCGCTCTAGCTAGCGTCGCTACTCGTTGCTGTCCGTTGCACCCCGGTCGCTGTGCGGGCCTCTTCGACCTTCGAGAGAATCTCGAACAGCTCCGTCGCGGCCTCGTCGTCGATTTTTGTCGAGGAGATGCGCTCGACTCGTCGTGTGGTTCGTACGGTCGACTGGCTCGTTCGAGCTGTATTATTCAAATAAATTATATTCAGCTATTCTACAAAAATTAGGAAAAAATTATACGGGACGGCACAGAGGGTACTGGTAGAACACCGATGGGCTACCGGTCGAGTCGCACGTACAGGGACGAGTCTCAGTCCAGTGAGGACAGTGAGTCACAGGACCGCAGACGCGGCCAGCCAGGCCAGCGGTCCAGTAGCGACAGCGAGCGCTCACCCGGGCCGGACACGCCCGGACTGCCGAGTTGGGAGGAGGCGGAAGCCTACTACGACCGCGAAATCGACGATCACAAAGAGTACCACGCGCTCAAGCGGCTAGAGAAGCGGTACGGCGAGACGTTCGATCAGTGGATCGAAGAGGGCGTTCCAGTCGAAGCGATGGGGAGCAGTGAGAAGATCGAGGCCTACCGGACGTGGAAGGGAACACCCGTTCCGTGGGACATCGACCGGGACAATCAGAAATCCAAAGATCGTAACGTCGCCGACGACGACGAGGCGGCGGACGGACACCGTGGTCCCGCTGGCGAGACGCGTTGGAACCCCGAGTGAGACGCAGCGATGTATCAACACTTGTGACCGACAGTAGACCCTCCGACATCACGTGCGACGAGTTTCACCGGCCGGTTGCTGTCGATGGCTACGATCGACTCTGTGACCTGTGGCTTACCGATGTCCTCGATAGCCTCGGTCGTAACGTCCGCGAGTTCGTCGTCTGGGACATCCTCGTGACAGAGGGGGATCGACGCGCGAGCACGGGTCTGCACGAGTCCCGTCGCACGCTCCTGCGGAAGCTCCCGCGAGCGCTCCAGCGTGTGTGCTGCGCGCACGAGGACCGCTTCACCGCCCTCACTCGGCGCGGAACGGATACGACAGAGCGTCCACAGGTCGTGCCGGACATATAAATCTGTTATAGCCATAAGCCACAGAATCATGCGGTTACCGGGCATTACTCTGTCGTATGGCAGTGAAACCGCGTGCCGACGACCGAGACAGAGCGACCGAACTGAAACTCTACCTCCCTGCCGGGTTCACCCCGCCGGTCGAGAACAGCCGGATCGCACGTCTCTGGGAGCGACTGTTCAACCACGGCGTGGACCCCGGAAGAGAATAGTCATGTCTGGAAACCGCAACCACCAGCCGAACCACCCCAGCGTCGACCAGTCGGACCGCACCGTTCCGAGAAATCTGCGTCAAACGGGCGACGCAGACGTCGACCTCGTGATCTCGACACGAGTCCGGAAGTCACCGTTCTGGCACCTCTCCGTCGAAGAAGGCTGTCACGAAGCCACGGTCTACAACCACATGTACCACCCCCGAGCGTACATCGACCCCGAAGACGGGGGTTCGGAGGCCGAGTACGAACTGCTGGTCGACCACGTGGCGCTGTGGGATGTCGCGGTCGAGCGTCAGATCCGTGTCGAGGGACCAGACGCCGAGGTGTTCGTCAACTACGTCGTCACGCGGGACGCGACCGACATCGAACCGATGCGTGGCAGGTACGCCATCTGCTGCAACGAGGACGGCGGTGTTCTCAACGACTTCGTCCTGTTGCGTCCCGGCGAGGACGAGTTCTGGTTCTCCATCGCCGACGCCGACCTGCTGCAGTGGCTGCAAGGGATCGAATACGGCACCGACTTCCGGGTCGACATCGACGAGATCG
>CAKZQY010000099.1 GCA_937142015.1 uncultured Halobacteria archaeon | reverse complement strand
GGCGAGGCGTCGTTCGCCGCGACCGTGATCCGACGGACCTCAGACAGGTGGTGGTCTCGGACGCCTCGGAGTGACTCCCGTCGGCTGCGACACTCGCCCCGCCGTCGCCGGCAGTCGTCTCACCTCGACGGCGGGTGCCGCTCGAATCCCTCGTGTGCGCGCCGTCGACACCCGATTGTGCCGCTGCAATCGGACCGGCGCAACTCTGGAGTGCTTCGGCCTGCCGTACAGCCAGTGGATCACGGGACAGATTAGAGGTGATCGGCCGCAGAGAGATCACCGAGCATCGACTCACCGAGAACGGGAAATAGGCCGAGGTTCCGACTACCACACTGCGAGTCCATTACGCACGCTGGACACCCACCCGTACAGTCGCAGTTACCGACCCGCTCGCGGGCACGGGTACTCACGTCGTCGAGTCGGTCAGCGATTCGTTTCGAGAACCCGAGTCCCCCCTCGACCCCGTCGTAGATGAACAGTGTCGCCTGCCCCGTCTCGGGGTGGAGGTTCGTCGATAGTCCACCGAGGTCCGATTTCGACAACTGGAGTTCTAGCGGGGCGGTCTTGATCAGTGCGTGTTCGGCGGCGTGGAGCCCACTCGCAACGATGTAATCCCGAACTGCCGGGAGCTGTGCTACCGTCGACGACGAGTGATCGTAACAGACCTCTTTGTCGTCGTCGACCGGACACGCCGGCAGGTCGTCGTGTGCAGCAGGCTCCGCGTCGTACGTCCACTCTCGGAGGTACTTGTCGACAAGTCTCTCGTCGTACGTCAGCCAGAGTAGCTGCGTGTCGAGTTCCAGTGGTGGGAGGTGGATTGGAACTCCAAAATCTGTTATGTTCCCTGTCTCGATCTCGTACTGGTGGAAGTGGGTGTAGTGTGTCGAGACGGTTCCCGTTCCGATGTGGAGCGTGATCGGGGTCGACTCTCCGTGGTCGGGAATACGTAGTCCCCACTGCGATTCGACGGTGAGATCAGAGATCGAGGTGTCACCGACGGCTCGTGTATACTCGTTGATGTACTCTGGTTCGACAGTGATCCGAGGCTGGTGCCGGTCCTCGTCGAGACTGGTCACACGGAACTGTTCTCCATCGTGGAGAAACAGCGCCCCTTCGTGATAGTCACGGTAGGCCCGCTCGCGCCCGACAGTGTCGTGGTCGATGTCGACATCTGGGTCGTCACAGACGACGGTGAACTGTGTGTCCGAGCTGGTGTACAGGTCGACATTGGACTGCGGGCGCGGGGGACCATCGTAGATCACACCGGTGTCGAGATCGCCGGTCAGCTTCCCGGCGCGACGCCACATCTCGACGGCCGCTTCGAGTCGTTCCCCTCCCAGATGCTCCTTGTCCGCGTGCGTGAGTGGGTGTTCGTCGGCTGCACACAGAACGTGTGGTGCGTACACGTCGTTGTTACTGAGGTCGATCACGGCGTCTTCGACCGGGTCGTCGAGGAGGTACTCGGGGTGGTTAACCACGTACTGGTCGATTGCCTCCTGACGAGCGACCAGCGCCGCGAGGGCCGTGTTCTCTCCTCTTCCCGCCCGTCCGATCTGCTGCCAGAACGACTGTCGGGTTCCCGGGTACCCCGTGAGGACTGCCGCGTCGACGCCGCCGATGTCGATCCCGAGTTCGAGCGCGTTCGTCGACACGACGGCGTCGATGGCTCCACGCTGGAACTGTGTCTCCGTCCGGTAGCGTGTTTTCTTTCCCAAGCCGGCGTGGTACGGTTCGACGCTGATGTACTCCCCATCCGCGTCTGGGTGGTCGAGCTTCGCTCTGATCGCTTGCTTACTCCCCAGTTCTGCCCCTTTCCGGGCCCGAGTGAACGTGAGTGTCTGTACGTCGTTCACTGCTAGGTGGGCTGTCAGAGCCGCGGCGTCTCGTTGTGCGGTCGCGCCACCGTAGGTGCCGGCATCTGTGTCGTCGAGGCTCACTACACTGTCCTCGGAGGGCTGCTGTGTCACCGGGTTCCAGAACAGAATGTTCCGCTCGCCCGAAGGAGCGCCGTTGTCGTCGACGACTGTCGTCTCCTCGCCGATCAGTGCCTCGGTGTGTTCTCTCGGGTTCCCGATGGTCGCGGTGGTGCAGACGTACTGAGGATCGGCACCGTACTGGTCGACCAGTCGCTTCAGCCGACGGAGTATCCACGCGACGTGCATCCCGTGGACGCCTGTGTACGTGTGTGACTCGTCGACGACCACGAGATCGAGGTTGCCGAAGAATCTGGCCCACTGTCGGTGATGGTGGAGATAGACGTTGATCCCCGCGAAGTTCGAAATGATGACGTTCGCCTCCCGGCGGGCAGTCTGCTTGACATCCTGATCTCGGTCACCGTCGTAGGGGAACACCGCAATATCGAGCCCGAGGTGTTCCTCGTAGAGCTCCTGCAGTGTCTCGCGCTGATCGTTCGAGAGTGCTTTCGTCGGGTAGAGAAACAGGCCAGTCGCGCTCTCGTCCGCGAGGTAGCGACAGGCCATGTACAGCCCTTGACCTCCTCCCACGGCTGAAGGCCGTGGGATTCCCACGGCACCGCACCGCTCGGTTGGGAGTGTCAGGTTTGCAGTCGTGGTCGACACGACCGGACTGCTGGCGGGGCCAAGCCGCCGTTACTCCTATCCCGGCATGGGATTCAGAGTTACCGTGTGTCGGAACCCACACCCAGCGGCCCGAAGGGGATTCCCTCGGACGTGGTGTGGCCCGAATCCCGATATTATCCGTTTACTCGGGCGGCGAAACCCGCCTCGGCGTGGTGGTACATGTGTCTCGATTACACATAAAACTCCCGGCGAGCACAGTCCCGT
>CAKZQY010000098.1 GCA_937142015.1 uncultured Halobacteria archaeon | reverse complement strand
ACAACGACGACGGTCACGTCTCACAGATCGTTCCGAGCGGGTCACCGTCGGTGTACGTCGCGAGTCCGTACGAGACGCCAGCAGCGAGCGGAATGCCCACAGTCAGTGGCCACCCCGGTGGTGTGGTCGACTGGACAACTGCCGTCCCGTGCACCACTGCGAACGACGCGAGCGCGAGAACGACGCCGCGCACGACGGCGTCGCGGAGTCGAGGACGTGTCACGGCTACACGCTCGGGATGTCCCGTGGTCAATGTGTCGGCCGTCGTCGGCAGTCACTCCTCAGGTGTCTCGTCAGTCGGCTGCTCGCGCACACAGTCGGCAGTCGCCGCGGCCAACTCGTCGCGGACGCGGTGACTCGCAGCCGCGTCCGTCTGCACGTCGATCACGTGACTCCCCTCGCTCTCGGTCGCCTCGCGGTACAACTCGCGGAACTGTTCGCGGTCGTCGCCGTCCACACGGGCGAACGAGACCTCGTACAGGTCGGCGGTGGGTGCGAAGTCTAGCCCGTGTGGCGTGCGGAACTGCTCTGTGAACGGCGGGTCGAACTGCTCGATTGGGAGCACGTGGAAGATTCCCCCGCCGTCGTTGTCGATCACGACAATCGTCGCGTCCACGTCACACCGACGCAGTGCCAGCAGTCCGTTCGAGTCGTGGTAGTACGCGAGATCACCCGTGACGAGCGTCAGCTGGTCGGTGGTGGCGCTGCCGGCTCCCAGCGCCGTCGAGACGATCCCGTCGATTCCGGAGACGCCGCGGTTGCCGAGAACGGTCAGCGAGCGCGGCGCGGGAGCGGCAAAGCGGTCACAGTCTCGCACCGGCATCGAGTTGGAGACGAACACGGTCGACGGCTCCGGGGCGAGTTCGATCACGTCGGCGAGAATCCGCCCCTCGAACGGACGGTCCTCCTCGTCGACGGCGGCCCAGTGAGCAGCCGCCGCCGTCTCCCACCGCTCGCGCCACGCGGTCGAGTCCGGGCCGGAGACGCGACGGGCGACCGCGACCGCCAGCCGCGAGGGGTCGGCGGTGATCAGGTCCGTCGCGGTGAACGTCGCCTCGCGCCAGCCGCCAGCCGGGTCGACGACCAGCTCGCGGGCGTCCACCTCGGCGAGGTAGTTGCGGAGCGGTTTCGACGTGGGTGAAGCACCCCAGCGGAGGACCACCTCCGGCTCGGGCCAGTCGTCAGTCACGCCGCTGGCGAGGATCCCGTCGTAGCCGCCGATCACCGGCGCGACACGCGTCGCGGAGCCGAACCGGAGCCCAGACAACGGATCGGCGAGCAGCGGGAAGCCAGTGCGGTGTGTGAGGGTGGTGATCGCCTCCGGGTCCGGTCCCGGCGGGTCTGCCGGGCCGGCGACGAGTAACCCGCGCTCTGCCGACAACGCCTCCGCGACGGCCGTCACCTCTCTGTCGTCCAACGTCGTGTGTCCCGTCGTCGTCGAGACGAACGGCGTCTGTCCACTGTCGCTTCCAGCCGTCGGTCCGCCAGCGGTACCGGCAGTCGAGACCCCGGCGCTGTCCACGTCCGCGTGTCCCCGGCCGTACGCAGCCAGCGGGTCGAGATCGTCGGGCACGTCGCCGTCGACTTCGACCGGCTCCAGCGGCTTCCGGAAGGGGACGTTCAGGTGGACCGGTCCGGCGGGAGTCGACTCTGCGGCTTCGACCGCGCGAGCGACGTCCGTCCGGAGTGAGCGGAGCTTCCGCTCCGTCGGCTCCGGTTCCGGGAGGTCGCGGTACCAGCGGACGGCGTCACCGTACAGCTTCTCTTGGTCTGCGGTCTGGTTCGCGCCGGAGTCGCGCAGTTCCGGCGGCCGGTCGGCAGTGAGCGCGAGCAGCGGGACACGTGCCTGATCGGCTTCCATCACCGCCGGGTGGTAGTTCGCGGCGGCGGTGCCGGAGGTGCAGATCAACGGTGTCACCGCGCCGGTCCGGCGAGCGCGCCCCAGCGCGAAGTACGCCGACGACCGCTCGTCGAGGTGTGAGAACACGTGTACGTCGTCGTGTGCGGCGGCGGCGACCGTCAGCGGCGTCGAGCGTGAGCCGGGCGTGACACAGACAGCCGAGACTCCTGCAGCGGCCAGTTCGTCGAGAATCGCGTGGCCCCACAGGGTGTTCCGGTTCGGTGCCGGAGCAGTCATCGACGACGCTTCACACGGGACGGTAATAGACTCGGTGGAACGCGGAGCGGTCGACGCAGAACACCACTCGCCCGACGCAGAACGTCACTCGCCCGACGCAGAACGTCACTCGCCCGACGTAGAACGTCACTCGCCCGCTCAGAGCTTGCTCTCGGCGTCGTCCGCGAGCTCCTCCATCCGCTTGCCGACGCGACCGGCGTTGGAGAACTCGTCTTCGGACATCGCCGTCGCCAGCGCGTTCCCGAGGACGAACACCGCGTGTTTGTGCTCGCTCTTCGACTTGTGGACGTGTGAGGGCTCGACCTCCAGCTCGTCGTACGGATCGAACAGCGAGGAGTCGACCTCGTCGTGGTCCCGGAACTGATCCATGATGTTCACCATCTGCTCGTGAAGTTCCAGAAGCTCGTCTTTGTGCATACTGAGTGCCAGGTGAGTTTCGGATTTAACTTTTGTGTGGGCGACGCTCCCACATCGACCGTCGCTGCCCCGTTCGGCCCGTCTGTCCGGGCTCCGACGCGCCTCGCGTTCGGTCTGTTCTGCCGCCCGTTCGATCGCCCGCCCGACAGTACGACACGTGGAGTGGCGGCGGCGAGGCCACACCTCTCGGTCGACAGGTCACCAGCTACACCAGTTCGTCGTAGCGCGCGCCGGTCTGTTTCAGCGTCTCGGTAGAGTAGAGTCGTTCGTGCTCGAACGGGAGGTGATCGGCGGCGAGTTCGTCGATCTTCGCGTCGACGGCGTCGGCCTCGCGGCCGTGGACCATCGTGAACAGGTTGTACTCCCAGTCCAGCGCCGGTCGGCGGGGACGGTGGTAACACAGCGTCACGTACGGAAGCTCGCCGACTGACTCCCCGCGGTCGTCGAGTTGATCGTCCGGCACGTTCCACACCACCATACAGTTGTTTCGGAACCCCGTGACCACGTGGTTGACCACACAGCCGACGCGTTTGATACAGCCGTCGGCGAGCAGTCGCTCCGTGGCGTCGAGCACGTCCGCGACGTTCGCGTCAATCGCGTCGGCGATGTCGCGGTACGGCGTCCGGGTGAGCGGGAAGCCGTCCTGAATCTCCAACAGGAGATCCGCCTCCAGCGGGGAGAGGTCGCCCGTGGCAGACTCCGAGATCCGCGTCGCGCTGGCGTCAGTCTCCGCGACGGACTCGCGTGCGAACGCGTCGTCGTTGACCACCGGGAACTCCAAGTCGATGTAGTAGTCCGTCAACATCGGGAGATTCAGCACGGTACAGCCGGTCTCCGTCTCGATCTCGTCGAGAATCGCGTCGCGGCGCTCGCGGGACGCCGCGGTCACCACGAACCAGACGTTCCACTCGTGGTCCCGCCGGTAGTTGTGGTTCACCTGTCGGTAGTCGTTGATCGTCGCTACCACCTCGTCGAACCGGTCGTTGGGAGCGCGAACGGCCGCCAGCGTGGAGGAGCCGATCACCGGCGGGTTCAACACCGCGCCGAACCGGCGGAACACTCCCGACTCGCGGAGCCGCTCGACGCGAGCCACCACGTCTGCCTCCGTCGTGTCGAGGTCGTCGGCGACCACGCGAAACGGCTCCTCGACGACCGGAAACTCACTCTGGTAGTCGTCGATCAGGGCGGCGTCCGTCTCGTCGAGACCCGCGCGCCAGTCCGTGTCCGAGTGACTCATCAAACGAACAACGAGCGACACACTCCTACCGCTTTCGCATCGAACGCGCGGCTCTCTCCGTGTTTCGTGTTCGTGACAATACTGTGACGCGTCGGCGACGCTGGCAACTGTCGAGGTGACCGGTTCGCGTGGCGACGAACCCGTCGAGGTGACCGGTTCGCGTGGCGACGAACCCGTCGAGGTGACTGTCTGGGGGGGTATCGATTACGTGATTTCGACGAACACGCTCCAGTAGTCGTCACGTTCTTCGACGCCGCGCAGTTCGTGGCCAGCCTCGTCGACCCACTCCGGAACGTCCGTCTTCGAGGAGCTGTCTGAGGTCTGGAGTTCGATCACTGTGCCGGGGTCAGCCTGTCGGACGCGACCGATGAGATCCATCAGCGGTCCGGGACAGGTCGCGTCTCTGGAGTCGACCGTCACGTCTGCTTCGTACTCTGTGTCTGTCATAGGTGTTCTCTGTGGTGTCGTATCTCTGTCGTGTCGTGGTCGCTGTCGTGTCGCTGTCTCTGTCGTGTCGCTGTCGTGTCTCGGTCCCTATCGTGTCGCTGTCGTGTCTCGGTCCCTGTCGTGTCGCGTCTCTGCGGTGTAGTCGGTAGCTGTGTCGTGTGAGGGTGGTGTGGGGCTGTCGCACCGTCGAGTGACGCCGGAGGCAGACGACCACACCTCCTCGGTGATCTCGCCGGACTCAGACGAACACCACCTGTTTGTCGTCGGCGCGCTTGAGGAAGCCGGAGACGCCGAGCACGTCGTCGAACAGGTCGGCGTACTCGTCGATCTCCTTGTCGAGGGCGTCCATCGACAGCTCGCAGGCGTACAGAGAGATGGGGCCGAGCTCCTTCGCCCGGGCCAGACTCTCCGTGAACAACGGCACCTCCACGTCGTCGCTGGTGACCATCGCCTCTGCGACTGGCCCCATCTCGAAGTTCAGTGACTCGACCCGATCTGTGTCGAACGCCTCCAGTCCGTCCATCGTTGCGAACACCGCCACCGGAATCTCCGACGCGGCTGCGATGGACGCGATGTTGCCGACTGCTTGGAGCCGTTCTAACCGCCCCGACGCCAGTACGAACGCGTAGCCCGTCATGTGCTGATCACGACTGGATCTCGGGCGTGCTCCGTGATAGTATTGTGAGTACGTTCCAATTTTCTGGGAACCACTGGACGACACGCCGCGCCACAGCGCGGTCTGGGCGGGAAGAGGGGTGCAGCCACGGCGGGACAGCGCCGCCGAAGAGTTTGTATCGGTGCCGTCCTACGGATCACTCGACGAGGGCGACACGACGTATGACCACACCACAGTCTCCAGATCCCGTTCCAGCGGCCGCGGTGCTCGCCGAGCTACCGACCCCAGTCGTGGCACACGACAGCGACGGCGTGGTGGTGTACGCCAACGACGCGCTGTGTGACCGACTGGGTGGCAACGGCACGGACGAGGACCGTCTCGACGAGACGCCGTTCCCCGTCGGTGAGTCCGTCACCGACTTGCTCGTCGGGTACGATCCGAGCGCCGAGAGTCGGTCAATCGGACCCGAGTCCGTAGACGGGACAGTCGACGCCGGAGAGGATCAGGCTAGCGGACCCGGGTCCGCAGACGGGACAGTCGACGCCGAAGAGAGCCGACCGCAGCGTGTGCGGCTCGCTGCCGACCGCGAGGAGACTGTGTTCTCCGTCACGCGTCGGAGTGACGACGACGGCACGGAACTGACCGTGCTCCTGCTCGAACCGGTCGAAGCTCCCAGCAGCCGCCGGGTCACGGAGTCTCACCCGCCGCCGTGGGTCGACAGTGACGGGACGGTCGTCGACGGCGAGGAGGCGGCAGCCGGCAGTGACGGAACGGTCGTCGACGGCGAGGAGGCGGCAGCCGGCGAAGACGAGACGGCGACCGACGACGCAATCTCTCCCCGCGACAGTCACCCGTTCGAGCAGATCTTCAGGTACTCCAACGACGCGATTCTGGTCGTCGACCCCGAGGCGGGAGAGATCACCCGTGCGAACGAGCGAGCCACGGAGATGCTGGGCTACGGCCGCGAGGAACTGCTGTCGCTTGCTCCCGCGGACATCCACCCGCACGACTACGAGGAGTTCCGACAGTTCGCCTCGACAGTGTACGAGGAGGGAGCCAGTTGGACGAGCGAGCTCTCCTGTTACACCTGTGACGACGAGGTGATCCCAGCAGAGATCTCGGGGACGCTCGTCGAGATCGACGGCGAGCGTCGACTGCTGGCGAGTATCCGCGACATCTCCACTCGTATCGAGCAACAACGGCGGCTCCGCCGGCTCTCGCGGGCTGTCGAGGCGACGACGGACGGAATCGCGCTGTTCGAGCGCGACGGGACAGTCGCGTACGCCAACCACGCGTTCGCGGCGGGGCTCGGTTACGACGACCCAGAGACGCTCCGGGGCCGTCGCTGGCGGTCGCTGTACGACGACGGCGACCGCTTCGAGATGGACGTGCTCCCCTCTGCGGACGGCGGCGACGGCTGGACGGACACGGTGACGATCACTGTCGACGACGAGGAACGGGTCCACTCGCTGTCGGTCACGAGCTTCGAGGACGACCTGCTGTGTGTCTCCCGTGACGTGACCGAAGAGCACGAACACCGCGAGCGACTGCGTGGGCTGACAGAGGCCAGCCGCGCGTTCGTCGACGCCGCCGATCGGGACACCGTCGCCGAGGTCGCCGTGGACGTGATCCGAGAGACACTCGGGTTCGACTGCGCCTGTCTCCGGCTGTACGACTCACAGCGGAACACACTCGAGCGTGCGGCCGTCACCCCCGCCGCCGAACAGCTCCTCCAGTCCGAGTTAGCGTACGATCTCGAAGCGTCGCGTGCCGGCCGCGCGTACCGGACGGGCGACAGCGTCGTCAACAATCCGTCGGACGACGCGTACGCGGCAGACCGCGCCCACCTCCACGTGCCGGTGGGCGAGCAGGGTGTCGTCACAGTGCTCCGTCAGGAGGGCTCGTTCTCGGAGACGGACGTGGGACTGCTGGAGCTGTTCGCGGAGACGCTGCGGACGGCGTTCACCCGCGCGGAGCGCATCGCGGAGCTCCAGTCGCGCCAGACGGAGCTCCAGCGCCGCGGCGACGAACTCGCGGCCGCAAACGAGTTCAACGACCTCGTGACGGACGTGATCCGATCCGTGTTGGAGACGACGACCCGCGCGGAGACGGAGCACACGGTGTGTGACCGACTCGCAGCCTCGGACCTGTACGACGCAGCGTGGCTCGTCGGCGACGGAACCGGACCGACGACGAGTGTCCGCGCGTCTGCGGTCGCCGCCGACGGCGCGTTCGTGGAGACGGACGCCACCGAGTTCGTCCGGTCGCCGTTCGCCACACAACTGTTGTCCGAGGCGCGCCGGACCGGGGAGTTGGTCGTGCGACAGCGCCGGTTCGAGTCCGGCGACGCCGACGCGACGGAAGACCTCACCACCGCCGCGGCGGTGCCGGTCGCGGACGACACCCGGTCGTTCGGCACGCTGGTCGTCGCCAGCGTGGGGGGTGACGCCTCCCGGCGACTCACTCGCAGCGGGCTGGAGCTGCTCGCGGAGACGCTGTTGTTCGCGCTGACGGCCGACAGGACGCGGGCCGCGCTCGTCTCCAACGAGGTGATCGAGGTGGAGTTCGGCGTGGAGAACAGACTCGCCGAACTCGCCGCCGCCACGGACTGTCGGTGCGTGCTCCAGTCGGTGGAGGCGACCGGCGAGGGGACGTTCACTCACCTGATCGACGTGAGGGAGGCGTCACCCGCCGCCGTGACGGAGTTCTTCGACGGCGTCGACACGGTCCACGACCCGCAGGTGGTCGAGACGACCGACGACGGCTGTGTGATCCGCGTGACCGCGGTCGACGCGCTCCCGGAACTGCTGGCAGACGCCGGCGGCAACGTCCGGTCCGTCGTCGCCACCGCCGGACAGACGCGTGTGACAGTCGAGGTGCCGACCGGCACGGAACTCCAGCCGGTGCTCGCTCGACTCGACGACCGGTACGACGGCGCGCAACTGCTCGCCAAGCGACAGCGGAGCCGGATCGACCCCGGGCGCGCGCTGGGCGACACCGAGGAGACGCTGACTGACCGCCAGCGGGAGGTGCTGTGTACCGCACACCAGAAGGGGTACTACGAGTGGCCGCGTGAACACACCGCCGAGGAGGTCGCCGCGGAACTCGACATCGCCGGGTCGACGCTCCACCAACACCTCCGGACGGCCGAACGACGACTCGTCGCGCGACTGTGTGAAGAGTGAAAACTGGTGACGCGTCGACCTGACGGGAGCCCGACGACTGTTCTCGGGTAGGTACTGCGCGCGGAACTGAGAACGCGCGTACCTAGACACCTGAGAACGCGCGCACCTAGACACGTAGGTACAGGTGCGAGTCGAGCGCGGGTCCACCGAGGTATCTCGGTACAGTCACTCCGAAACATCTACCGCGTAGAACCATAGGGTGTGGTCTCCTCGGCAGACGTACGACGATGAGCACGGAACACACGCCGGTGGCGCGGATGGACAGCACGTACGACGGGACACAGGAGCGGCTCGTGGAGGTGGCAGACCTCGTGGGACACAAGTGGCACCCGGTGATCCTCCACCAGCTGTTGACGGCGGGCGAGCTCGGCTTCAGCGAGTTGGGGTCGCGGGTGTCGGGCGTGTCGAACAAGATGCTCTCCGACAGCCTGACCACGCTGGAGGAGCGCGGGCTCGTCGAGCGGCGGATCGTCGAGGAGAAGCCGGTGCGCGTCCGGTACAGCCTGACGGAGCGCGGGCAGGCGATGGAGGACGTGTTGGACGCGATGGCACGCTGGGGTCGCCAGCACCTCGGCGCGGAGTCGACGGAGACCCCGGCGACGGTTCCCGCGACGGGGGGTGGTGCCAGTGAGTAGTCGCAACGGCGACCGGAAGACGGTGCTGAACGTGTCACCCTCCTCTGCAGAGAGCGCGTGGGAGCGGCCGGGTGAGGAGTCGAGTCCCGTCACGGAGCCCTCGCTGCAAGAGACCGTGGAGACGCTGTTCGGCCTGAACGAGCGGGACGTGGAGACGCTCCGCGCGATTCAGGAGGAGCCCGGAGCGACGACGAACGACGTGGCAGAGTCGGTCGGCCGCGACCGGAGCAACGTCAACCGCTCGATCTCGCTGCTGGAGGAGATCGGCCTCGTCACCCGCCGTCGCCGGATCATGGAGGCCGGCGGCTTCTTCTACGAACACTACGCGGAGTCGAGTGAGGACATCGAGGCGCTGCTCACCGAGGCGGTAGAAGAGTGGGCCGAGCGGGCGGTGCGGACTGTCGCCGACCACGACTGGCCCGAGACCGAGGAGACTGAGTCGCCCCCGCGTATCTGATCCGTCTCCCGAGACCACGCCGTCGACCGATTCCGTGGGTTCACGCCGTCGAGCAGCTCTGTGAGATCGCGCCGTCGACCGATTCCGTGAGGTCACGCCGTCGAACAGTTCCGTGTCACGAGCCGCGTGCGTTCTCGCGTACTCGACGGTTGTTCGGCTGTATCCGATCTGTCTCCGTCACTCGGCCGTTCATCCGCATTCGATCTGTTCCTGTCACTCGCTCGCCCGTCGCCACCTCGTCCGTCGTCACCTCGCAAGTCGCCATCTCGCCCGTCCTCACCTCGCCCGTCGTCAAGCCGGACAGGGTCGCGGACGACGAAGAGGGAGACGTTGTCGAGTCGGCCGTCGTGACGCCGGTCCCACAGTCGGCACAGCCCGGCAGCGAGTGCGCGCGTCGTCCGCGGCTCTCTCACGCCGACGACAGAGGTGAGGTACTTCCGCCACCGGACGGTGCGGTAGGCAGTCGACGGTCGATCCCAGTCGACGTGCGCGGTGGCATCGCCCCCGCTGATCCCCGCGTACGCGTCAGTCGGTCGGCCGTCTGTCGTCACCACGGGCGCGACGAGCCAGACGGACTCGTCTGGCGGCGTAGGGGCGAACATGTCCCACCGGTTGGCCTCGGGGGAGACACCGCCGGGCTCTGCGTCGACGTAGCCGAGTGCTGCCGCGTTCCAGACCACTGCACCCGCGAGGAGGAGGACGACGACGACCTGCCCGGCGCGTCTGACTGTCACACGCCACGGCCGTCTCAGTGCGTCGCCGCGCGCCGAGAGTGAGACGGAGACGCTGCTGTCGCCGAGGCGGGTGACGCTGTCCGCGGTGGCCGAGAGTCGCGCGACGAGCCTGCTCGCGTCGAGTGTCCGCCAGACGCCCGAGTGGACGTACGGGAGGAGTGCAGCGACTGCGATCAGCGGGAACAGTCCGAGCCACATCGTGGCGAGCATCCCGAGGTGGCCGGCGGCCAGCCCGGCCGCGAGCAGCGAGCGTCGCCACCCGCGCAGGATCACCAACAGCGGCGCGGCGAGCAACAGCGCGAGCCACGCCCACCCGAAAACGGAGAGCAGTGAGTCGAAGGCGGAGGGCGGTGGCCCGAACGCGGACAGCAGCGGCCCGAACGCGGACAGCGGCGACCCGAGTCCGACGAGCGCGTCTCCGGTCGGGAGCGTGAATCTGTCGAGTCTGAAGACGACTCGGATCGCTCGCCCGGAGGGCCACGCGTCCGCACGGAGCTTGACGAGCGCGTTCGTGCCGTAGACGATCACCGGCTGGAGCAGCAGCGCTGCGGTTGCGGGGCCGACGACGCGCTCGGGGATCGTCCGGTCACCTTCTCTGTCGGGGGATGATCTCTCTCCGTCGGTGGTGTCTCTCTCGGCGGCGGCCGCATCACCACGCCACCAAGACCACCGTCGTGCGCGTCCCGCGGCGGCGTCGACGGACCAGCGAGCGCCCACTGGGAGGAGACAGCTCCACACGAGGGTCCGTCGGAGCAGCGAGTCGCCGCCGTTCAACACGATCGGGTTGCGTGCGTGCAGCGAGACGAGCAACAGCCACGAGACGACCGCAGCCAGCCGGCTGTGGTACCCGACCGTGAGCGCGACGGCGGCGACGACAGCGACGAGAAACAACGCTGCCTGTGCCGTCGCCGTTCCCCACAGCGCGTGGACCGACACGGACGCGAGTCCCGGCCGCGTCGCTCGCAACACTGCCCGTGGGAACAGCCCCGTGTCCGTGTAGAACGCGACCAGCGAGCGCGACCGGAGCAGCAGGTCGACAGAGAGGAGCACCCCGAGTGCGATCCGTGTCGCGGCGAGTGCGCGCAGGTCGACTGAGAGTCGTGCGCGCAGCCAGTCGGGTACAGACCGTGCGCGCAGCCAGTCGGGCACAGACCGTGCGCGCAGCCAGTCGAACAGCCGCCGCGAGACGCGCGCGGTGTCGGTCGAAGTGAGCGCCGTCCACGGCGACGGCGTGTCGGCAGTCATCGCGGATCGTGAGTCACCGTCGGGAGGATCTGTCCGTAGTCGGGGAGGTACTTCAGTTCCACGTCGACGACGATCTCGGAGACCGTCTCCCCGTCGACGACGGCACGGATCACACAGAACCCACGGACGTTACACCGGAGTCGGGCGCTCGTCTCCGTCGTTCCGACGCGCGCGGAGTCGATGGTCTTCCCACTCGGAGTCGCAGACGTGAGGTGGACGACGTTGCCGGGGTCGTCGAGGTGGACAGTCAGCGTCACCTGTCCGGAGAGTGCTCGCTTCGGCTCCTCGACGCCCGCGAACGCGGCGGAGCCGGCGACGCCGTAGCTCGTGACACGCACGTCACCGGTCAACGCGACTGCCGGACCGATGACGACCGCGATTGCCACCAGCGTCACCAGCACCATCTTCGCCGCCTGGAAGGGGCTGGTTTTGCCCGTCGGGAGCACGTGCGTACTCTGCCGGAGCGACGGCTAAAGCGGTTTCGGGCTGTGTCTGACGTGTGTCTGTGTGTCCGGCTCGAACTGTCGCTGCCCGCCGAATCCCTTCGGTAGCCTGAACTGTCGTGCGAGTGGAGCAGGGAATATGAACGGGAGACGAGTGCTCGTCACTGGCGGTGCAGGCTTCATCGGGTCGAATCTCGCCAACAGTCTCGCGGACAACAACGATGTCGTCGTGGTCGACGACGGCTATCTCGGGACGCCCGAGAATCTCCGTGAGGAGGTGACGTACGTCGAACAGAGTGTCGTCGAGGACGATCTGCCGACGGATGTCGACGTGTTGTTCCACCTCGCAGCGCTGTCGTCGTACGCGATGCACGAGGAGAACCCGGCACGCGGCGCGCGCGTCAACGTCGAGGGGTTCGTCAACACTGTCGAGCAGGCGCGACGCGACGGCTGTGAGACGGTCGTGTACGCCTCCACCTCCTCGATCTACGGCGACAGAACGGAGCCCTCCCCGGAGTCGATGGCTGTCGAGGCGAACACGGGGTACGAGGCGTCGAAGCTCGCCCGCGAGCGCTACGCGGAGTACTTCGGCAACTACCACGGGATGACTCTCGCTGGACTCCGGTTCTTCTCCGTCTACCAAGGCTACGGCGGCAGTGAGGAACACAAAGGCGAGTACGCGAACGTGATCGCACAGTTCGTCGAGGACATCGCCAACGGGGAGCAGCCGGAACTGTACGGCGACGGGACGCAGACCCGCGACTTCACGCACGTCGCGGACGTGGTCCGCGCACTCGAAGTGGCCGCCGAGGAACGGCTCCACGGGATCTACAACGTCGGCACCGGCGAGCAGTACTCCTTCCAGACTGTCGTCGACCTCCTCAACGAGGCGCTCGGCACGGACGTGGAACCGACGTACGTCGAGAATCCGATCCCCGAGTCTGTCTACGTCCACGATACGCTCGCCGACTACTCCAAGTTCACTGCCGAGACTGGATGGGAACCGGAGATCGACTTCGAGACTGGCATCGAGCGTGTCTGTGCTCAGTACACGAGCGACGGAGACGGTGCCTGATACGGTCGGTCACCGGCACTGCGCGGAGCTGAGGGCCCCGACGCGATACGCGTCTCGTGGCAGATAGAGTCAGAGAGGCCGACAGTCTCAGAAGTAGTCGATACTGTCGGGCAGCTCCTGTTTCATCCCCTTACGCTCGCGAATCTCCATGATCTGCTCGCGCTGGAGCGTGTCGGACATCACGCGGAAGCCGGCGTTCTCCGTGTTCCAGGAGGCACGCCCCTCCGTCGCAGAGCGGATGTCCGAGGAGAACCCGATCATCTCCTCGACGGGCGCGATGCCCTCGATGACCATCAGGTCACCCTCTTGATACATGTCGTCGACGCGGCCACGCCGGCCTTGGATCTCGCCGGAGGCGTCGCCCATGTACTGGTTTGGCACGTCGATCCGCACGTCTTGGATCGGCTCCAGCAGCATGATCTCGGCGTCGATCAGTCCGCGGTGGACTGCCTCCCGCACTGCGGGGATCACCTGTGCCGGACCGCGGTGGATGGTGTCCTCGTGGAGGCGGGCGTCGTGGAGGCGGACGAGCGAGCCCTGCACCGGCTCGTTTGCCAGTGGGCCGTCGTTCAGCGCCTCTTCCAGCCCCTCGACGACGAGTTCCATCGTCTCGTTGAGGTGCTGAATCCCCTTCGTGTCGTCGACGAACACGTTGGTGCCGTGGATGTGTTCCACGTTCTGTGAGGTGTCTTTGTCCATCCCGGCCTCTTGGAGCGCCTCGCGGCGTTCCAGCTCCGGCATGTCCATCGTCGCCTCGCCGAGCTGGATCGTCTCCACGATCTCCTGTCCGAGCGGCTCGACGGAGATGTAGAAGCGGTTGTGCCGGTTCGGCGAGATCCCCTCGACCTCGTCGCTCGACTCCTGTGGCGACTCGCGGAACACGACGATCGGCTCTCCGGTGTGGACCGGAATCCCTTGGTTGTCGCGGATGCGCTGGGTGATCACTTCGAGGTGGAGCTCACCCTGTCCGCTGATCAGGTGTTCTCCGGTGTCCTCGTTGATCTCGACCCGGATCGTCGGGTCTTCCTTGGCGACCTGCTGGAGCGTCTCGATGAGCTTCGGCAGGTCGTCCATGTTCGTCGCCTCGACGCTCTTCGTGATCACCGGCTCGGAGATGTGTTCGATGGACTCGAACGGCGTCATCTCCACGTCGGACACTGTCGAGCCCGCAATCGCGTCGGCCAGTCCGGTGACGGCGGCGATGTTGCCGGCCGGAACGCCGCGGTCCAGCTCCTCGCGTTCTCCGCCCATGTAGATCCCGACAGACTGGAGTCGGCTCTTGCCAGCCGTGCCGGAGACGTACAGTTCGTCACCCTTCTCCAGCTTGCCGGAGAAGACGCGGCCGATAGCGACCTCGCCCGCGTGGGGGTCCATCTCGATGTCGGTCACCATCAGCACGGTGTCGCCGTCGCGGTCGACGGCCTGCATGCTGTCGGCGATGTCCAGCGTGTCGTCGCCGCGCCAGATGCGCGGAATCCGGCGGGGCTGGGCGTCCAGCGGGTCCGGGAAGTGCTCGACGACCATGTCCAGCACCACGTCGGACAGCGGCGTGCGCTCGTGGAGTTCCTGGCGGTTGTCCGCA
>CAKZQY010000097.1 GCA_937142015.1 uncultured Halobacteria archaeon | reverse complement strand
GTACCGTCCGGTACTCCGTACCCACTCGAAAATCTCTACGCACGACCCTATCAGTCACGACCCGATTCGGCGTCCCGGACGAAGAGCGGGAGTCCCAGCGTGTACGTCGTCGAAACTGACCGACGAGTGGCGTCGCCGCGCGCGCCGAGAGCGATCCACACAGTTTAGCCCTCCCCAGTCGAACGAGCGCACGCATGAGTATCGGGTTCATCGGCGGGAGCGGCATCTACGAGGCGCTCCCCTTGCACGACACGCGGACAGTCGAGGTCGAGACGCCGTTCGGCGAGCCGAGCGCGCCCTTAGAGATCGGGACGTTCGGGGACACGGGTCGGGAGGTCGTGTTCCTCCCGCGGCACGGTCCCAACCACGAGCTGTCGCCGACGGACCTCCCGTACAGGGCGAACATCCACGCGCTGAAACAGCAGGGTGTCGAGTACGTGCTCGCCAGCAACGCCGTCGGCTCGCTCCAAGAACGACTGCCGCCGGAGACGCTGGTGATTCCGGACCAGATCTACGACCGGACGAAGCGCCGTCCGTTGTCGTTCTTCGGCGACGGGATCGTCGTTCACCAGTCGTTCGCGGACCCGTACTCGCCGGAGCTGTCCGCACACCTCGCCGAGTCCGCGCGGGCCGCCACGGACGCCGACGTCGAGGAAGGAGGCACCTACGTCTGTATCGAAGGGCCACAGTTCGCCACGCAGGCGGAGTCCCAGTACTACCGCGATCAGGGGTGGGAGATCATCGGCATGACCACCATCCCCGAGGCGAAACTCGCCCGCGAAGCGGAGATTGCCTACGCCACGATTGCCGGGGTCACCGACTACGGCGTCTGGCGCGGTAAGAACGAAGACCGACTCGACGAAGTGTTGGAACACGCCGCCAACAACGAAGCTGCGATCAAGGCGACTGTCGAGCACGCCATCCGGGAGTTCCCCGAGGAGATGACCCCCGCAGCACACTCCGCGCTGGAGGGGACGATCAACACCCCCGCCGAGGCTGTGCCGGACGACGTGTACGACGACGTGGAACTGCTGGTCGGCGAGTACCTCGACCGCCCGCAGTCGACGCTCGACGACCCGCAGTAGGTTGTTGTCGACTCGCAGTAGGTTGTCGTCGACTCGCAGTAGGTTGTCGTCGACCCGCAGTAGGTTGTCGTCGAACCGTAGGGAACGACCACTCCTCGATCACCTCGACGAAGGTGTACGTTTATACACCGAAACGAAGAACGACCCCCCATGTCGAAGCAGGTGGAGGTTCATCGTGAGCTCTATCGACACCTGACGAACGCGATAGACGACGGGGCCTCACACCACGGAGTCACCTACGCGAACGTCGACCCCGAGCGGAGCGTGGAGGAAGGATACGCAGATCTCGTTGTCGAAGCCGAAGCTGGCGACCCGTTTCTCGTTGTCGAAGCGAAGCGAGAGCCCGTCGAAGACCCGGACCGTGAGATCGACCCGTACGCGACGCCCGTCGTAGACCGAGCTTCTCGATACGCAGTTCGTCTCGGAGCCCCGTACTTCGCCACGTACAACAGTCACAAACTGGTTCTCTTCCAGACCTTCGAGCGGGGTGTCCCGCTCCTCGACCGCAAATCCAGAGACTACGAAGTCGAGGACATCTCGGAGTTTGCCGATGCACTACTGAGAGAGGTGGCGGGGGTAGACAACGACGCGGTCGAGTGGGACCCGCACTCCGACACGTTCCTCTCCCGTCTCGACTCGTTTCACTTCCTGCTTCAGGACGAATTCAGGGAGAGTCTGGATTCGAAGCTCGAAGACAGCTCGTTCGTCTCAGAGTACGAGGCGTGGATTGGCGAACAGGGGTGGACTGAAGACTACGAAGACGACCCAGAAGGAGTCCACACCGCGTACACGTCTCAAGCCGCCTACCTCTTCTTGAACAAAATTATCTTTCTGAAACTACTGGAAGATGCAGACGCGTACGTCGACGTACCTGCTGTCGACATCGGCGAGTTGGCGCAGCTAGACGCTCGCCGTGAGGCGTTCGACCGGCTGATGGAGAACGTCGACTTCGAAGCCGTCTACGAGCAGGGGGAAATTTTCGACAGTCTCCCGCTCACCGACAAAGCACGAGAAGAAGTCGACTCTCTCACGGACGAACTGGAAGCCTACGACTTGGACGATCAGTTCGACGACGACGTTATCGGACAGATCTACGAGGAGATCATTCCTGCCGAGGAACGGCACGACCTCGGTCAGTACTACACGCCGCCACGGGTCGTCGACCTCGTCACTCGTCTGACCATCGAGGACGAGACCGACGACGTACTCGACCCTGCGTGTGGGTCCGGGGGCTTCCTCGTGGGAGCGTACGACCGACTGAGTGAACTGGGTGTCGACGATCACGAGGAGATCCTCTCGCAACTACACGGTGTGGACATCAACAGATTCCCCGCTCACCTTTCGGCGATCAATCTCGCTGTCCAGGACCTCAGTACGGAAACTCACAACACCAACGTCGAGGTCACGGACTTCTTCAACCTGATTCGAGGGCAAGACCGTGTAACGGTCGAGAGAGCTTCTGTTGGGGGAGACGACGAGGACGATTCGTACGAAGTTGATCTCCCCCCGAGTGTCGATGCAGTCGTCGCCAATCCACCCTACATCCGTGCAGGTCACATCGACGACACGGAGAGAGCACGACGGCACTTGGATACGCTCGGATACGAGCTGGACGGTAATTCCGACATCTACTGCTACTTCTTCACCCACGCGTACGAATTCCTCGACGACGACGGGAAGATGGGATTCCTCACGTCGAATCGGTGGTTGTCTGCGAACTACGGAGAAGACCTCCAGGATTTCCTGTTCGACAATTTCAAAATTCAGTCTATAATCGACTTTCAACAACAGATGTTCGAAATCCCGCTCATCTCTACCTGTATCACCATTCTGGAGAACTGCGACGACCCAGAAGAACGGAGAGCCAACAGAACCAATCTCGTCCACGTCAGAGACAGATTCGACGAACTCGAAGAACTCGTAGACGTAGTCCGAGACGACGAACAGGAGTTTGGAACGATGGACATCGAACCCAGATTCCGACGAGCGGCGTTCAGGCAGGACACGCTGAGTGAGATCGAGAGGTGGGACAGGTATCTGTTCGGTCCGAAGATTTATTTCGAGCTGCTATCCGACTACGAAGACGAATTCTGCACTCTGGGTGACTTGGCGGCCGTGTCCAGAGGTTTCACGTCTGGCAACAACGACTACTTTTACTTCCAAGAGAATGAAGAGTACGAAGAGTGGGGAATCGAGGACGAGTTCGTCTCACCGCTACTCAAACACATCTCCCCGACGGAGTACATCGACCTCCGGGACGAAGACCCGACCTGGTACTACCTCGACCTGAGCGAGTACGTCGAAGCGGTGCTCGAACGGCAGACTGGATTCGAAGACCGTGACGATGCCGACGTGGTCGAGAATCAGCTCAGAGAGGACGGCTACGACGGAGTCCTCAGCTATCTACGTCACGGAGAGAACGAGGACATAAACGATCCCGACGAGAATCCGACAGTTGCACAGAAGGGGAGAGTCTGGTTCGACATCGGCGACCCGACCATACCCGAAATTATCCTCGCCAAAGAGTACTGGCGGGATTCGCGCGTACTCCGCAACTCCACGGGAACGGCTCTCGACCAGCGAAACTACTCAGTCGAGCCACACGAAGGGATCGACTCGCTCGTCCTCTTGGGCGTTCTGAATTCCTCTCTGACGGCGATGGTTCGGGAGATGGAAGGACAGGAACAGCAGGGACAGGCTATCAACAGGAACGAACTCCAAGTCAACGACGCGGAGAGTATGCACGTCCCCGACCTCAGAGAGTTCTCCGAGGAGGACGCAGAGAGCATCCGGTCACTCGTCAGCGACTGGATGGACAGAGAACGTGACGCCTCCGAGCGAGACTACGAAGCGTTCCAGGACAGCCTCGACAGGGCCGTGCTCTCCGCTTTTGGAGTCGGTTACGTGAACGACGAGGACGGTGAACGGGTACTGGACGAAGAGCTGCTCACCCAGAAGGCGGACGAGATTCGAGAAGCCGTCAGCGATCTGCTCGAACGCCGAGAGAAGGGTGCTGGACTGGAGACGGAGGTCCTGATCGGCGAGGAGCGTCGAGGCGAAGGCGAAGACGATAGAGACGAATTCGACTTGCCGGGTGCCACTCGGATCAGTGACGGTGGTCAATCCAGCATCAGCGACTGGTGATCGAACAGGGAGGGTAGTTTCACTCCGTCGCTTTCAGGTTGTGGACCGGCTCGAGCCACTCGACGACTTCGGCAGTCGGTTCGAGCGCGTCGGCAACGGCAGCGGCGGGTTTGTACGCCATCGGCGCTTCGTCGAGCGTGTCGTCGAGGACAGACTCGGAGTAGACGCCGTCCATCGCGTCCTCGAAGGCGTCCATCGACAGCGTCTCGTGGGCCTCTCTGCGGCCCATCCGTCGGCCAGCGCCGTGGGGTGCAGTCTGGTTCCACTCGTCGTTCCCCTTCCCGCGGGCGATCACGGAGCCCTCGGCCATGTTGAACGGGATCACGAGTTGTTGTCCCTCCCGGGCTGGCGTCGCACCCTTCCGGATCGTCAGGTCTCTGAAGTCGACGTAGTTGTGGATCGACTGCCACTGCTCGACCGGTTCGACACCGAGGGCGTCACAGATCGACTCGGTCATCAGTTCGCGGTTCCAGCGCGCGTACTGCTGTGCGAACAGCATGTCGACGTAGTAGCCGTGCGCCTCGCGTCCGTACAACGGCGCGAGCTCTTCCCCGCCGAAGTCGGCAGTCGCCGTCTCCTCGTCGTCCTCGCCGTCACTGTTCGCTCCATCCACGCTGTCACCACTCCCACCGGAGTGGTCGTTCGGGTGGAGGCTACCGAGTGCGTCGAAGGCGGCTTCGATCTCCGGGCCGTCGAGTTCGCGGCGGAGCTTCTCCTTGCGGATGTGAGACTCTCCCTTGCCGCCGGTGACCCACTCGAACAGGTCGCCGTCGCTCACCGTCTCGGGATCGAACTTCAGATACGGCGTGTACGCCTCGGGAATCGCCTCGCGGATGGCGTCCGCCTCACGGTACTGGACAGCACGCTCCTGCCAGTACTCTGCGACCGCCAGCCCGAGGTACCGCGATCCGCTGTGGATCACCAGCCAGTAGTCACCCGACTCTGTGCCCTCCGCGAACTCGACGAAGTGGTTCCCGCCGCCGAGTGTGCCGGCCGAGCGGATGACCCGTCCCATGCCGGCCGAGCGGCCACCGAGTACGCGCGAACACAGCGACTTGAAGTACGCTTCGTCGTAGCCGTCGAACGCGAAGCCGAGCGGGTCGATCTCGCGGCCGAACCGCTCGGCGTACTGCTCGGCGAACTGCTCGAACACCCGTGTCGCACGCTCGAACGGGAACTCGTCGACGAGGTGGACGGAGTCGTCGTAGTCGTGAACCGCCCGCCCCATCGGCACCGCGTCGCGGACGCGTCGCTCCCGCTCGGCGTGGTCCAACGGCAGCTGTGACCCCAACTTCGCCGCCGCCATGCCACACCCCACGTCGACGCCGACGATGTTCGGCACCACCGCGTCCGGCAGCGGCATCGTGAACCCGACCGGTGCGCCCGCACCCCAGTGGGTGTCCGGCATCACTCTGATCGGCTCCGTGAACGCCGGGTGGTCCGCCAACGTCCGCACCTGGTCGAGGGCGTTCTCCTCTACCAGCGACTCGTCGTCGACCAACACGCGCGCTGTCGTGCTGGCTCCCTCGATCTCGATGGTCATCGTACGCCCAGTAGGCGCGGCAACGTGTTTGAACCTGCGGCCTGCTCGTGGTGTGTGAGCGTGACTCATACGATCGTGCGTAGATCGTTACCACCGGCGACTGACAGAGAGCACCGCAGCGACGTGATACCGCCCGATACCGCGACAGTCACCGAAAATCACTACGCACGACCGTATCAGTGTGATTGTCGCCGAGAGAACTTACCCCCATTCTCCTATTAATATAGTATATATCCTTATTAGTTATTTTTGTATGGTTTAATATAGCTGCTCGTATCGTTTCAAGCCGTGTCTTCATTCATTTCTTTTGTTGTCTCTTCCACTTCTGATTCTAGTCTTACTAAGTACCCACTAACGCTGAGTAGGCCAACAAGTGTGAGTCCTACTGCACCCCAAATCTGTCTTCTTCCTTCCTCGAGTGCCTGAGTGCCCTCTGAGAACACTGACCCTGCAGTGAGTATCGCCGCAGGCTCGTAGTTCGGTGCGAATGCAACGAACAAAATCATCAACAGTGTCGTCAGCGCGTGCCAGTACAGTGAGATGGGAACCACTTTTGCCTCGCGTATCGCCCCGTACTCGTCGACTTCTAATAGTGGAAGCTGAATCCAAATCAGTGCAACAACGAAGCCGACGACATTTCTGATTGCACTCTGACTGACACTCACGGTGAGGAGAAACGCCGAGCCGAGAACCATCACGTTCGTCGCGTGGATGATATTGAGCCGACCGAGATGTGGCCACAGATTCCCGAGTGTCGCCTGCAGGCCATCGTCTGATGTTTTTTCCACCGGCGTCAAGAGCGGGTTCACACCGATGAATTCCCACGGCTCGTCGGCGCTCTCACGAGCGAGGCTGGAGAACCGTTCGACGACGAGCAACAGCAACGGCACGAGCGTCGTCAAGTCTGACGGTTGGAGACCCGAGTCGTTCATAGACTGCTGTTCGAACACCTATCTCAAAACTGTGCGGGATACGACGAACGGTGTGAGAGAGGAAGCAACAAAACACACGACGCGGCAGACACACCGCACCGTCGACCACGACGATCAGAGACAGCTCTCGGAGAAGACGCGACACCGCTGGAGGGCGAAACGGCTGTCACCGGGCCGACGACGGACGAGCCACCGAGCCGACGAGAGACGAGTCGCCGGGAGACCACTCGTCCGTCTCAGAAGGCGAACCGGAGGAGGAGGATGCCGACACCGAACAGGACGCCGATAGCGACGACGCTGCGCGGGTCGAGTTGAATCGCGTTTCGATCCTCGGCGTCGAAGTACCGGACGAGTCCGGCAGACGACATCAGTCCGCCAGTGTTCTGGCCGCTGCTCATACCCACCAGTACTCCGGAGGCGGTTCTAAGCCTTTCGGAGTCGTGGACCGTCTCGAACCGCGGCGTCAGAAAGCCTTATCCGGGGACACGTACACTCGTGTGGTGTATGACGGTTCGACTCAAGGACTTCTACGCCGACTGGTGTGGCCCCTGTAAGACGCAGGACCCAATCCTCGACGAGCTCGAGGAGGACTACCCGGACGTGAGCTTCGAGAAGGTCGACGTCGAGGAGGATCAGGAGACTGCCAACCAGTACTCCGTTCGGTCCCTCCCGACGCTGGTCGTGGAGAACGACGACGGCGTGGTGGAACGCTTCGTCGGTGTCACACAGCGGGAAGACCTCGAAGACGCACTCAGCGAGGCCGGAGTCTGAGACGGTCGGACGTAGACGCGGTCGTCTCACGAACGCGGTCGTCTCGCAAGCGTTAACAGCCGGTAGCTCCGCGTAGTCGGTATGGCGAAGTTCGAGGCCGCAGAGAAGCGAACGCTGGAGCGACAGATCTGCATGCGGTGTAACGCTCGCAACTCACAGCGCGCCGAGCGCTGCCGGAAGTGCGGCTACGACAACCTCCGTCCGAAGGCCAAAGAGACCCGCTCTGCGTAGCCGACAGTATCAGTCTGGGGCGTCGAAGAACGGCTCCTTCTCCGCGGCGTAGTGTGCCGCGCGGCGGCCGAGCTTCTCCGTTCGGTCGCGGAGGCGCTCGTCGGTGAAGGCGTGGTCCGCGTCGCCGCCGATGCCGTCGCCCGGCTCTGTGCGGTCGGTGAACTTGCTGGACGCGTTCCGAATGCCGACCTGATGTGGCATCACCCAGCCGTGGACACCCCGGACGGTGACACGCATGTGATCGAGTGTGCTGGAGTAGGTGCCGCCGCCGGCAGTAGCGAGGAGGCCGACCACCGTGTCCTCGTACTCGTCGAAGGAACACCAGTCGTGGAAACTCCGGAACGCAGAGGAGTAGGAGCCGTGGTACACCGGCGAGCCGAGGAGCACCGCGTCGGCAGCACGGACCCGTTCGAGCACTGCCGCCACGTCACCCGTCTCCGCGGCGTCGTGATCCGGGTGGTACAGCGGCATGTCGACTGTCGGGTCACCCAAGTCGAGGTAGTCCGTCTCCGCGCCAGCGTCCGCTGCGGCGTCTGCCGCGTAGTGGAGCGCCGACCGCGTGTAGCTTCCCTCGCGCCGCGAGCCACAGACGGCGAGAACGCGTGGTTGCTCGCTCATGTACTCTCTCTCTCCGGAGGAAACAAGAGCGCGTCGGAGTCGACCACCGCGAGCGCCAGTTCACCGCATCTCTCTGCGGTGACACCGGTTGCGTCACTTCAGAAACACTTTGTATTCACTTTATTATTTTATAATTTTTGTATCTACTTCAGAGTTACGTACGTGAGGATAGCGACGGCGACGAACTGGACGGATCGAGTGACGAGCACCGCAGTTTGGACACCCGGATCGCCCGCGTACAGGCTCGCCATCGAGAAGAAGTAGTAGAGCGCGACACCGTTCTCGACGAGCAGTGCGACCGCGAACGCGACCAGTCCGAGCACGAAGCGGGTCCCGAACGTCCGGTAGTTACGGAGCCAGACGCCGACGAGCACGGTGAGCAGCGCGAGATTCACGCCGGCGACGGCCGCCGCCGCCAGCACCTGCTGGCCCATCGCCATCTCACTTCACCTCCGGGTCACCGTGGTCGCCGCTCGGGCCGTGACGCTCCTCCGACTCCCGTCGGTCGCCGCCTCTCTGACCCGCCGTCGTGGCCGAGTCGTCGCTCGCTGCGGACTCCACGTCGACGGTCGCAGCGATCTCCTCGAACGTCTCGCGGTGTCGCTGGAACTCGTCTGTGAGAAAGTGGAGTCGCGCGTACTGTTCGTCGCTCGCCTCGACGACGCCGTGGTCGATCAACATATCGAGGTGGTGCCGCACTGTCTTGTAGTCCACGTCCAGTTCGTCTGCGAGTTCGTTCGCGTTCTTCGGCCGCTGGGAGATGGCACGCAGGAGACGGACCCGGTTCTCACCGCCCCGCGTCGCTGTTAGCAGGTACCAGAGTGCCTTCTCCATCCCTGTCCACCCGAAACGTGCGCTGGGGGAAACTAAGTGTTGCCGGCGGTCTCTCGGGATCGCTGCGGGTGGTCCTTCGGGGTCGTTGCAGGCAGTCTCTCGGGATCGTCGCCAGTAGTCCTTCGGGTTCGGCGCTCGCGAGCCACGGCACCAGTTCGACCAGTTTATACGCCGTCGCGCGTCACCTCGGGTCGTGACGCACGCGAACAGAGACGACACACGGTGTGCAGTCGTCGCCGGGCCGGACGAGAACGACATCGGCGCAGCCCTCACCGCGGAGGGGGTCGGCGTCACGACGATCGAGGGGATTCCGACCGGAGAGTCGTTGGACGACGCTGGTGTCGACGAGGCAGCGCTGTACGTGTTGACCGACGTGACAGAGGCGACCTCTATTCCCGTCGCCAAGGAGCAGAATCCCGAGGTGCGGGCGGTCGTGTACGCCGACGGATCACTCCCGGAGTTCGCGCAGCCGATTACCGACCTCACTGTCGACCCCGCGCTGCTCGACCCGGAGACGGTCGCCGAGGAACTGGCTGCTCACGACGGTGCGAGCGAGTGACGCGCTTCAAAACTGTGAGCGAGGGGAGCGGACTGGCGGGGGTGTGGCACGTTCGTCGGACAGCACAACCTACATAGCGCCGTAGGACGAACACCGATTCGATGACTGATTCTGCAGACCCCGTCGAACACAGGACACTGATCGTCGCCGGAACCGGCGCAGCCGGGCTGTCGGCAGCGATCTACGCAGCGCGTGCCAACCTCGATCCGCTGGTGTTGGAGGGCGACGAGCCCGGCGGCCAGCTGACGCTGACGACGGAAGTCGAGAACTACATGGGGTTCCCAGAGGGCATCTCCGGGCCGGACCTCATCAACGACTCGAAGGAACAGGCGCGGCGCTTCGGCGCGGAGATCGAGAACGGCGTCGTCACGGCGGTGGACGACAGTTCACGACCGTTCCGGGTGGAACTGACCAACGGGGACGTGTACACGTGTGACGCGTTCATCGCCGCCTCCGGGGCGAGCGCGCGGACACTCGGCGTGCCCGGTGAAGACGAGCTGATGGGCTACGGGCTGTCGACGTGTGCGACGTGTGACGGTGCGTTCTTCCGCGGAGAGGACATGCTCGTCGTCGGCGGCGGCGACGCGGCGATGGAGGAGGCGTCGTTCCTCACGAAGTTCGCCGACACGGTCTACATCGCCCACCGGCGGGAGAACTTCCGTGCGGAGGACTACTGGGTCGACCGAGTGAGCAACCACGTCGACGACGGCGAGATCGAGATCCTGCGGAACACGGAGCTCGTCGAGATCCACGGCACCCGCGAGGACGGCGTCGACCACGCCTCGCTCGTCCGCCACCCGGACGGTTACCCGAAGGAGAAGGCCGACGATCCGGAGTACGCCGACGAGGTGGAGTCGTTCGACCTCGACGTTGGTGCAGTGTTCTACGCCATCGGTCACACGCCGAACACGTCGTACCTCGAAGAGACGGGCGTGGAACTCGACGACGCGGGCTACATCCAGACACAGGGCGGGTTCGGCGGCGGCCAGACGAAGACCGACGTGCCGGGCATCTTCGGCGCTGGCGACGTGGTCGACTACCACTACCAACAGGCGGTCACCGCCGCCGGCATGGGCTGTAAGGCTGCGCTCGACGTCGACCAGTGGCTCGAAGAGGAGGCGACTGCCGCCACCGCGAGTAACGAAGCTGCCGCTGCAGGCGACGACTGACATCGGTGTAGGGGAGGGCGATCTCGGGAGGATAGTGTCGGGAGATCACTGTCGGGAGATCTGTCGAGAGATCACTGTCGGGAGGTCGCTGTGACGTGCCGGAGAGGCGATGTCACACACTCGCGTGACCTTCGGACTCCCGGCGCACCTTTATCACTCGCAGTCCCCGAACGGGGCTATGGTCGACACGGAGACGTACACAGTCGAGGCACCGAACGGGGAGACGGACGAGGTCGACCTCCCAGCGGGGTTGGTAGATCTGCTCGCAGAGGAGGGAGAGAACCCTTCACACGTCGTGACAGACGTGATCGTGCAGGCGTTCGCCCAGCAGGCACACGTGATCGCCCACCACTCCGAGGGAGAGACGCCACCGGACATCGCCGACATCGAGGCGAAAGCCGCCGAACTGTTCGAGGAGCGATTCGGACAGAGTCTCGAAGAGGCGATGGGTCACTCGCACTGACCGACGAGAGCAGAGCTACTGTTCTGGCGACGACTCGTCGGCGCGGAGGAGGCGCTCTACCCGGCGGCAGGTCGCCCCCGACGTGCCGGTGTTGTCGATTCGGTCGTGATCGAGCGCCACCGACTCGAACTGCTCGCGGACGGTCTGGTAGATGCCGAAGTCGGCGTCACTAGCGTCGTCTTCGCGGGCGGCCAGTCGACGACGGACCACCGACTCCTCACAGGCGACGCGGAAGAGACGGAAGCCGGAGCCGACGGTCGCCGCCGTCACCGCCGCTCGCTCGCGTTGGGTGCGCGTGCGGAACGTCCCGTCGAGGACGACGGAGTCGCCGGCAGCCAGTCGCGTCTGTGCCCGCGAGAGCAGTTCGTCGTACACCGCGCGCGTCTCGGCGTCGTCGTAGGAAGGCTCCGGAGACAGATCCTTCCTGACGACATCGGTCCGGAGCACGCTCCCGCCGAGGTAGTCTGCGGCCGTTCTTGCGACCGTCGTCTTCCCGACGCCCGGCGGCCCGCAGACGACGACGAGCGACTGGTCCGCCTCGGCGACTGTCTGGGTCTCCACGGCCCGTTGGCCGTCTGCCGTCTCCACGGCCCGTTGGCTGTCTTCCCTCTCCACGGCCGGTTGGCCGTCTGCCGTCTCCGCAGCCGGTTGGCCGTCTGCCGTCTCCACGGCCCGTTGGCTGTCTGTCGTCTCCGCAGCCGGCTGGCTATCCGGCATCTCCGCGGCCGTCTGTCGACCGTCACCCTCCGACATCGAGCACCCCCCTCACTGGACGCCCGACAGGTCGGGCAGTCCACTCGGTCTCGGTCATCGACAGTGGGTCAGTGCGGCCGCCGGTATTTCAACCGTGTGGTCCGGGCTGTCGTTGTCCCGTCGTGTGCTGTTCAGTCGTTCCGGGTTCTGTCCAGTCGTTCCGTGTTCACGACCGTGGGAAGACACTGCGAGAGGTCGTCCACAGAGGGTGCGCCCACGGGCAGACTCTTGTCGCCGGAGCACTTCCGCTGTGGTGTGACCGCCGGCGACACCAGCACCTCGACGGAGACGACACCGCCAGACGAGGCGTTCGCGGCGTTGAGCGACGAGACGCGGCTCCGCGCGATCCAGACGGTCGCAGCGACCGCGCAGCCGACGTTCACCGAACTGTACGAGGCGAGTGACGCAGAAACGACAGCCGGGTTCGCCTACCACCTCCGGCAGCTGACTGATCGGTACCTCCGGAAGGACCCAGAGACGGAGCGGTACGAGCTCACTGCTGCGGGACGAGCGGTCGCGCGGGCGCTCGACGCCGGCACGTTCACCGAGCGTGTCGACCGCGAGCCGACGGCCGTCGACAGCGACTGTCCGGTCTGTGAGACGCCTGCGCTCCTCGCCCGTGTCGACGACAACACTGTCTCGGTCGCCTGTCGCGCCTGTGAGACGGAGTTGCTCTCGTTGCCGTTCCCGCCGAGCGGACTCCGTGGCCGCGACACCGAGACTGTTCTCTCCGCGTTCGACAGCTACCACCGCCGTCGGACCGAGACCGCTGCAGACGGGGTCTGCCCGGACTGCGCGGCGGAGGCGACTGGCCGAATCGTCTTCGAAGAGACGCCGGATCTCCCGGGATCGGAGCCCCGGCCGGTCGTCGAGAGCGCGTGTGAGCGGTGTGACTTCCGACTCCGCGTCCCGGTGTCGCTGACCGTCCGCGATCACCCCGCCGTCGTCTCACTGTCTGCGGACCACGACGCTGGACTGCTCGATCGCCCGATCTGGAACCTCGGACCGGAGTGGCAAGAGACAGTGCTCTCCGAAGATCCACCCGCCGTCGCCGTCTCGGTCACTGTCGAGGGTGAGCGTGTTCGGCTACTCGTCGGCGACGGGCCGGCTGTAGTCGATGTCGAACGGTCCACCGTCGAGCCGGCAGACGACGCGAACAACGCCGTCGGTGATGTGGACAGTTCTCTCGACACCGAGGAGGCTCTCGACACCGAGGAGGCTCTCGACACCGAGGAGGCTCTCGACACTGACGACGCTCTCGACACCGAGGAGGCTCCCGACGTTACGGAGGCTCACGACCTCGACGCGTCGGCAGAGGCCGGGTCGTAGTCGTCGAACGTCTCCACCGTCGGCTCGCTCCTGTCGAGGACCGCTAGACACAGTCCGTTCCCAGAGGCGAGGTCGCGCTCTGTCGCCGCTCGCACCGCTCTGGCTGCGAGTCGACGGGCGGCGTCGCGGTCGATTCCCTCCTCGTAGGCGGCTTCCAGCGCGCCGTAGGCTGTCTGACCACCGGTGCCGTCCGCCGCGAACGGCTGGTCGAGCGCGCCGCCGTTCGCGTCGAAGCTGTACAGCCGTGGCCCGTCGTCTCCGACACCTGCGAGGAGGTGCTGGACTCGGCGAGGCTGTGATGCCATCACGCGCCCCGTCAGCGAGGCGAGTGCCTCGACGCTCATCGTCGTGTCACGCCGGAGTTCATACAGTGACCGCTCCTGCCGGAGCTCTTCGGTGAGGTCCTGTGCGCCGGCGACGGAGCCGGTGAACGCCACTGCCGCGTCGCCGACGAGACTGATCTTCTGGACCGACTTGCTCGACACCGCGCCACCGAGACTCGCCCGCCTGTCTGTCGCCAACACGACCGCGTTCGCTGCTGTCACGCCGACGACTGTCGTCCCGAGGGAGTGAGTCGCCGTCTCACCGCTCGCTGTCCGCCCTGGACGAGCCGGGCTGCTGTTGCGGTGCTGTGCCGGTCTCGGGTCTGCTCTCTCCGCGCTGTGCTGTGCGTGACCCGCGCTGTGTCGTGTCTGATAGTGATTAAGCTGAGTCATTACCGGTAAGGTATGACCAGATGTTCGGTTC